>JBGPHD010000130.1:0-8919 GCA_041484135.1 Gemmatimonadota bacterium | reverse complement strand
GTCGAGATCCACAACATCAACGGCTCGGTCTCGGCGGAGCCGGCGAGCGGCGACCAGGTGGAAGTGACCGCCATCAAGCGTGAGGGCCGCCGCGGCGACGCCGCCGACGTCCGCATCGAGGCGGAGGAACACGACGGCGACGTGACGATCTGTGTCATCTACCCCAGCCGTAGCCGCGCCGACGGCTGCAACGGGCGCGGCAGCTCCGGCAACAGGGATGACCGCAACGACACCGAGGTGAACTTCACGGTGCGCGTGCCGCGCGGCGTGGTCTTCTCGGGCCACACCGTGAACGGGGGCGTCGAGGCGGTGGGCCTCACGGCCGCTGTGGACGTCAGCACCGTCAACGACGGCATTCGCATCGAGACGAGCGGCGGCGACGTCGAGGCCAACACCGTGAACGGCAGCATCGTCGTCGTGGCGACCGGCGCCGGCACCCGGCCACTGCGCATGCACACGACGAACGGCAGCATCACGGTCACGCTGCCCCACGACCTCTCCGCGGAGGTGTCGGCGAGCACCGTGAACGGGACCATCAGCACCGACTTCCCCATCACGGTGGACGGCCGGATGACCCCGCGCCGGCTGCGCGGCCGCATCGGGCAGGGCGGGCGCATCCTGGAGTTGGACACGACCAACGGGTCCATCCGCATCCGCTCGGCTACCTAGCGCCAGCTTGCTAGTGGCTTCGGGCAGGGCTACAATCGCCCCTCCAACCGGAGGGGCGATGTCGTTCGAGCCGTTCGTGATGGAGCGCTGGCAGAGCACCTGGGAGAACCGGGTGCGGTTCAACCTCTCGGAGAGCGGCGTGCACCCGCTCACGGCGCGCGAGCTGCTCGGCCTGGCCGGCGCCGCCGCCGACCCGGTCCTCGCCCTCACCCTCGGCTACCCCCAGTCCAACGGCACCGAGCCGCTCCGGGCGGCGATCGCCGCGCACTATCCCGGCGCGGGCCTCGATCACATCCTCGTCACCAGCGGCAGCGCGGAGTCCAACTACATCAACTGCTGGCGCCTCATCGAGCCCGGGGACCGCGTGGCGATCATGCTCCCCAACTACCAGCAGACCTGGGGGCTCGCGCGCACCTTCGGCGCCGACGTCCGGCCCTTCCACCTGCGCGAGGACAACGGCTGGCAGCCGGACCCGGCCGAGCTCGACGCGGCCATCGCGCCGGGGACGAAGCTCGTCGTCATCACCAATCCGAACAACCCGACCGGCGCGGTGCTGCACCCGGACGTGGTGGCCCGCATCGTCGCGCGCGCCGAAGCGGCCGGCGCCTGGATCCTCTCCGACGAGGTCTACCAGGGCGCCGAGCGGAGCGGCGGGCTGACCCGGTCGCTCTGGGGCCTGAGCCCACGCGTCATCATCACCAACGGACTCTCCAAGGCGTACGGGCTGCCGGGCCTGCGCATCGGCTGGTGCGTTGCGCCGCCCGCGCACATCGAAGAGCTGTGGTCGCGCAAGGACTACACGACGATCGGCCCCACCGTGATGAGCGACGCCCTCGCGACGCTCGCGCTCGGCGGGGACGTGAGGCCCAGGATCTTCGAGCGGACGCAGGCCATCATCCGCCGCAACTGGCAGGTGATGGAGGCCTGGCTCAAGAGCATGGACGGTGAGTTCGCGTATCGCGCGCCCGATGCGGGCGCCATCGTGTACGCCCGCTACCGGACGCCGGTGAATTCGTCGGTGCTGGCCGAGACGCTGCGGAAGGACCACGACGTGCTCATCGTGCCGGGCGACCAGTTCGGGATGGACCACTTCGTCCGCCTCGGCTTCGGCCCGGCCACCTCGGACCTCGAGGTCGCGCTCGAGCGCGTGGCGGCGGCGTTCCGGGCGGCGGGGGACTGACGATCATGGATCTCGTCATCGCGAACGAGCGCCGCTCGGCGAGCGCGACCGCGACGATCCGCGCGCCCTGGGACGGCGCCGAGGTCGGGATCCACCCGCTGGCGTCCGCCGCGGACATGGACGCCGCGATCGCCGCCAACGCCGCCGCCGCCGAGGCGTGCCGCCGGATGCCGGCCTTCGAGCGGGCCGCGTGCCTGCGCCGCATCGCCGACGGACTCGAGACCCGCCTCACCGTGTTCGCGGAGCTGCTGGCGCGCGAGGCCGGCAAGCCCATCACGCAGGCCCGGCTCGAGCTGGAGCGCGCCGTGTTCGTCTTCCGTGACGGCGCCGAAGAGGCCACCCGCATCACCGGCGAGATGATGCCGCTCGACGTCATTCCGGCGGGGACCGGCCGCATCGGCCTCACGCGGCGCGTCCCCCTCTCGCCCATCGCCGCCATCACACCGTTCAACTTCCCGGTGCTCCTCGCGGCTCACAAGATCGCGCCGTCGATGGCGTGCGGCGCTGCGCTGACGCTCAAGCCGCCGCCCCAGGACCCGCTCACCACGCTGATGCTCGGCGAGCTGGTCGCGGCCTCGGGCTATCCCGCGGGCGGGATCAGCATCGTCCCTTGCGACCTCGCGGTCGCCGAGCGGCTGGTGCGCGACGAGCGAGTCCGGATGATCAGCTTCACCGGGAGCGCGCGCGCCGGGTGGGCCATCCGCGGCGCGGCGGGGACCAAGCGGGTGGCGCTGGAGCTGGGCGGCAATGCGGGCGTGATCGTCGAGCCCGATGCGGACCTCGCGCGCGCCGTCGAGCGTTGCGCGGCGGGGGGGTACGCCTACGCCGGCCAGTCGTGCATCTCGGTGCAGCGCATCCTCGTCCACGCCGATGTGTACGAGGCCTTCCTCGACGCCTTCGTGGCGAAGGTCGCGGCGCTCAAGGCCGGCGACCCCATGGACCCGGCCACCTTCGTCGGCCCGCTGATCACCGAAGAGGCGGCGAAGCGCGCCGAGGCGTGGATCGCCGCCGCGGCGTCCGAGGGGGCGCGGGTGATGACCGGCGGCACCCGGCGCGGCACCTTGCTCCAGCCCACCGTGCTGACGGGCACCCGGCCGGAGCAGCAGGTGAATTGCGACGAGGTCTTCGCGCCGGTCACGACCGTGACCGCCTACCCGTCCTTCGACGAGGCGTTGGCGCGCGTCAACGCCTCGCCGTTCGGGCTCCAGGCGGGCGTCTTCACGCGCGACGTGGGCAAGCTGATGCGGGCCTGGGACCGGCTCGACGTGGGCGGGGTGATGGGCAACGAGATCCCGTCCTGGCGCTTGGACCGGATGCCGTACGGGGGCGCCAAGGCGAGCGGCCTCGGCCGCGAGGGCGTCCGTTATGCGATCGACGAGATGACGGAGCTCCGGCTCCTCACCCTCCACAGCGAGTGACGATGGACACCGAACGCAGGGTACCGTGGTGGGCGCGAACCATCGCCACGATCGGCTTCCAGCCGATGGCGCACCGGCCGCCGCTGCCGAAACGATGGGCCGTCTACTGCGCGGCGGCGTACCTCATCCCCATCGTCGTGCTCGAGGCGGTACCGGAGGGGACCTGGACCTACAAGGAACTGTCCTGGCTGACGACGCTGGCGCCGGCGTTCATCCTGTCGCTGCACTACGGGATGCTCGGTTCGCTGATCGGCCTCGTCGCGGGAACGGTGCTCTATCTCGTGGTCCAGCTGGTGCTCCAGCTCAACCTGATGCCCGTGAACCCGAACGTCCTGCTGCCGATCTACATCTCCTACGGTGCGCTGGCGATCGCCGTGGGCTGGCTCTCGCAGCAGCTCCATGACTACTACCACCGGCTGATCAAGGCGGAGCGCCTCGCCGCGATCGGCGAGGTCGCGGTCACGATCCGGCACGAGGTGAACAACGCGCTCGCGGCGATCGTGGGCCAGGCGGGGTTGCTCAAGATGGCGGCGCCGACGCTCTCGGCGGAGGACCGGGCCGGGGTGGACACGATCCTGGAGATGGCCAACCGGATCAGCGCGGACCTGCGGAAGCTCACCGATCTGGCGGACGCGCCCTCGACCGGCTATCTCGGGGACCAGAAGATGGTGGACCTCCGCGGTGCCACGCCCGCGGAGGAAGGCGCGGGCGCCTAACCTCTCGCCGCGTCGATCGCCGCCGCCAGCGCGAGGTCCTTGCGGGTGAGGCCGCCGGCGCTGTGGGTGGAGAGCGCCATCGTGACCGTGGTCCAGCGGATGTCGATGTCCGGGTGGTGGTCCGCCGCGTCGGCGAGCACCGCGACCCGGTCCACGAACCGGATCCCCTCGGCAAAGGTCGTGAAGGTGTAGGGTTTCCGGATCTCGTCTCCCTGCCGCGTCCAGCCCGTGAGCCCGCGCAGGCCTTCGGCGATCTCCTCCTCGGTCAGCTTCGCCACCGGCGCCTCCCCTCCGTCACATGACGGCGTGCACGATCAAGTACGCGACCCCCGCGATCATCGCCGATGCCGGGATCGTCAGGATCCAGGCCCACACGATCCGTCCCGCGACGCCCCACCGCACCGCCGAGAAGCGCTCCGTCGCGCCCACCCCGCTGATCGCGCCGGTGATCGTGTGCGTCGTCGAGACCGGGACGCCGAAGTGCGACGCGATGAAGAGCGATATCGCCCCGGCCGACTCGGCGCAGAAGCCGCCATACGGCTTCAGCTTGGTGATACGCTGGCCCATCGTCTTCACGATGCGCCACCCCCCCGTCAGGGTGCCTAACGCGATCGCCGCATGCGCCCACAGGATCACCCAGAGCGGGATGGTGTCCACCGAGGTGATATGCAGGAAGTGCCACGGGTGATTCACGAAGGTCGCCTGCGCTGAGACCAGCAGGCCGACCACGATGCCCATGGTCTTCTGGGCGTCGTTGGTCCCGTGGCCGAGACTGTACGCGGCCGCCGAAAAAAGCTGGAGGCGACGGAACCACACGTCGATGTTGTGGGGATGCGCGCGGCGGAAGCTCCAGCCCACGATCACCATCATGAGCAGGCCGAGGGTGAAACCCATCAGCGGCGAGAGGAAGATGAACAGGATCGGCTTGAGCCACCCCCCCGGGATCAGCACGCCGATGCCTGCCTTGGCGATGGCTGCCCCGGCGTAACCGCCCATCAGCGCGTGGGACGACGAGGAGGGGATGCCGTAGTACCACGTGATCAAGTCCCACGCGATCGCGCCGACCAGGCCGGCCAGGATCACCTGGGGATCGACGAGATTGATGTCGATGAGCCCCTTGCCCATCGTCTTCGCCACCGCCGTCCCGAATCCGAACGCGGCGACGAAGTTGAAGAACGCGGCCCAGACCACCGCCCAGCCCGGGGACAGCACGCGCGTTGACACGACCGTGGCGATCGAGTTCGCCGAGTCGTGGAAACCGTTGATGAAATCGAAGATGAAGGCGACGACGACGATCGCCAGGACGAAGCCGACCGTGTTCACCGGTCAGCCGTGCTTGATGGTGATGCTCTCGAGCCCGTTGGCGACGTCTTCCGCCTGGTCCACGCAGCGCTCGAGGTTGTCGTAGATCTCCTTCCACTTGACCAGCTCGATCGCGTTCTTCTCCTCGTCGAAGAGCCGGCCGAGCGAGGTGTGGTAGATGAAGTCGGCCTCTTCCTCGAGCTGCTTGGCCGCGATGCAGGACTCCATCACGCCGTCCCGCTTCTTGAGCTGCTGCACGCCCTGCAGCAGCGTGCCCACCGCCTTCTCGATCACCACCGTGAGCTGCTTCACCCCCTCGGGCGCCGGCCCCACCCGGAAGATCTCCGCGCGGCGCGCCACGCCGTCGATGACATCCATGACGTCGTCGAGGTCCCCGGCCAGCCGGTAGATGTCCTCGCGGTCGATCGGGGTGATGAAGGTGCGGTCGAGCCGGTTCACGACCTCGTGCGTGATCTGGTCGCACTCGTGCTCGAGCCGCTTGATCTGCTCGGCGTAGTAGGGGGCCTTCTCCGGATCGCGGAAGATGCCGACCAGGTGCCCGGAGGCTTCGTGGCTCCGGCGCGCGACCTCGACGAAGAGATCGAAGAACTCTTCTTCCTTCGGCAGCAGGCTGAACGGCACGACGTTCCCCCTGGAGATGGCACTGGGCCGGTTTTGGCCCGCCAAACATACCCCTGCCCGGAAGACCCGGCTACGCACCCTTGCGCCTCCCCGTCCGGGCCGTATATTCACGGCAGCAACCCGAAGAAAAACCGAAGCTCGCCGGGGCAGCTCCATGGAACCGCTTGTCACGATTGATCTTGCGAATCAGCAAGGCGGGAGGCCGCAGGCGTCCCCGTGTCCCGATTGCGGCGCCCGCACCGTGCCTGCCTCCGGGTGCGCGTACTGCCCGGCCTGCGGGTGGGGTCGTTGCGGATGACGGCGGTCTCCGGCCACTGGGGTGTGCTCGACGAGCGGCGGCGCGGGACCCGCTTCATCGAGCTGCCCATCAAGTCCATCCTCAACTCGCCCCGGCAGACGGGGATGAATTTCTGGTCCCTGAACCCGTACGTCGGCTGCGAGTTCGGCTGCTCGTACTGTTACGCGCGTTTTGCGCACCGGTACGTGGTGGAGCGTGGGGGCGTGCGCGCGGGGGCGGATCCCGCGACCTGGGACGACGAGACCTTCGAGCGGGAGATCTTCGTGAAGGTGGCGGCGCCGGAGATCGCGGCGCTCACGGCGCGGCCCGCGCGGATGGGCGGTCACGCCATCCTGATCGGCACCGCGACGGACCCGTACCAGCCGGCGGAGCGGACCTTCCGCATCACGCGGCGGGTGCTGGAACGGCTGTCGCAGGTGCACGGCCTCAGTATCGGCATCATCACCAAGTCACCGCTCATCGCGCGGGACGTGGACGTGCTCGCGCGCCTGGCCGAGCGGAGCCGGGTCACGGTGCTCATCTCGCTCATCAGCGTGGACGCGCTGCTGGTCCGGAAGCTCGAGGTCCGTTCGCCGGTGCCGGCGGTGCGCCTCATCGCGCTGGAGAAGCTGGCGCGGGCGGGCCTGCACGCGGGGGTGCTGATCGCGCCGGTGCTGCCCGGCATCACCGACGACGTGCCGCATCTCGAGGCGTTGATGCGCGCGGCGAAGGATGCCGGCGCGGCGTTCGCGCGGGCCGACCCGCTGCGGCTCTACCCGCCCATCCGGCGGCGCTTCCTGCCGGTGATCGAGCAGGAGTTCCCCGCGCTGCTCGCGAAATACGAGCGGGCCTTCGACGCGCGGGGCTTCGTGACGAAGGCGTACGCGGCGGCGCTCACGCGCCGCATCGCGCAGCTCCGGAAGAAGACCGGGTTCGCGAAGGACGCCCACCTGGAAGCGCCGGGGCGCCGGCGTGAGGAAGACCTGGTCCAGTGGGAGATGGCATTGTAACAGACGCGCGGACGCGCAGACGCGACAGACGCGCAGGCGTACAGGAATCCTGATGACCGCTCCCACCCTGAAGCTGCTGCTCCCCGAGCATCTCGAGCGGTTCGTCCCGGGGGCGCGCCGCGGGCTCGGGTTCGGCCTCCCGGCGCTCGACGCCGCGCTCGAGCCGGGCCTCCCGCGCGGGCAGATCACCGCGCTCGAGGCGCCGCTCGGCACCGGCGGCACCGCGCTCCTCCTCGCCCTGGCGGAGGCCACGCTCCGCGCCGATGAGGGCGTGGCGCTGGTGGACGCCGAGCGGACGCTGGCCCCGCAGGCGGCCGCGCACCTTTCCGCCCTCGGCCCCTTCTGGGTGGTGCGTCCCCGGGCCACCGAGGGCGCGTGGTGGTGCGCCGACGTCCTGCTCCGCACCGGCGCCTTCGGCCTGGTGATCGTGGACCAGGCGCCGGCGCCCACGCGCAGCGTCGCGCTGCGCCTCCAGCGCCTCGCGCGGGACAAGGACACGGCGCTGGTGGTACGAACGGCGGCCGGCCAAGGCCGTCCGAGCGCAAGGCCGCCGTTCACCGCACTCGTCATCACCGTCCACCCGCGCGACTCCAGCTTCGTTCCCGCGCTCCACGGTGGCGCGTGGCCCGCGCCGCGCACCCTGCGCGTCACGATCGAGAAGGGCGGCGCCCCGCGCGTCGCGGAGGTCCCTCTTGGCTTCGTATTGCCGCATCGCCTGCGTCCGCATTGGGCGGTTCGCGATCGGCGCGCTGGCGCCGCCGGGCGGAGTGCCGCCGGGCGCGGGCAGCGCCCCCGCGCCGCCCAGCCCGACTGGCCCCAGCGCTGACGGCGTCCGCGCCCCGGACGCGGACGCCGGCGCGCCTCACGTGCCGGCCGCCGTGCCGCCGGTCGTGCTCACCGCGGATCTCCGCGGCGCCTCCCGCGTCGTCGCCCTCTCGACGGAAGCGGCGCGCCGCGGCGTCGCCCGCGGGATGGCGCTCGCCCAGGCCCGGGCCCTCGCCGCCGACCTCGCCGCGCTGCCCTGGGACGCCGAGCGCCTCGCGCGCGCCGCCCTCGAGATGACCACCGCCCTCCTCGCGGCGAGCCCGCGCGTCGCGTGGGGCGGCGACAGCCTGCGCGTCTGCGCGTCTGCGCGTCTGCCAACTGCGAATGGTGCGTCTGCGCGTCTGCTGACTGCGGAGGGCGTCTGGTGGGTGGACGCGGCCGGTCTCGGTGACGAGGCGGTCCTGGCGCGGAAGCTGCTGCGGGTCGCGCGCGGCCCGGGGTTCGGTGAACCGCGCGTCGGCATCGCCGATTCGGCCATCGCCGCCTACGCGGCCACGTTCGGCGGCGGCCGGCGAGGACGGACGGAGGCCGCGCCGCAGCGAGCACTATCGGGGCGCAGCAAGGCGCGGCCCCGGCCGTCCGAGCGCAAGGCCGCCGTCGTACCCAGCGGCCGCGACGCCGCCTTCCTCGCCCGGTTCCCGCTCGCGCTTCTCGCCCTGGACGACGACCTCGCCGAGACCTTCACCGCCCTCGGCCTAACGGTCGTCGGAGAGATCGCCGCCCTCGAGCCCGGCGAGGTCGAGGCGCGCTTCGGCCCCGAGGGGCTCGCCGCGCACCGGCTGGCGCGCGGCATCGATCCGCGCGGACCCTCCACCCCCCGCGACGACGCGCTCCCCCTGATCGAGGTCGAACTCGGCGGCCCCGTCGCCACCGCCGAGCC
>JBGPHD010000129.1:0-8919 GCA_041484135.1 Gemmatimonadota bacterium | reverse complement strand
CTGGCCACCGGCGGAGGCGGCGCGCCCGCCGCGCGGCGCGTGGAGCCGCCGGCCTCGGCCAGGAGGCGCTCGGCGGCCTCGCGGTCCACGCCGCGCTTCAGCATGACGATGGCCGTCTTCACCCGGCCCTGCGCGCCGGCGATCGCCGCGCGCGCGGCCTCACGCGATACGCCGCACACCTCCATCACGATGCGCTCGCCGCGGTCCCGGAGCTTGTCCGACAGCGCGACCAGGTCCACCATGAGGTTGCCGTACGCCTTCCCCCAGCGGATCATCGCGCCGGTCGACACGGCGTTCAGGACGAGCTTGGTGGCCGTGCCCGCCTTGAGGCGCGTCGAGCCGGTGAGCGCCTCGGGACCCACCTTGGGCAGGATCGCCACGTCCACGTTGAGGAGCAGGTCCTTCGGCGGGTCGGTGCAAGCCACCAGCACCGTCTTCGCGCCGCGCGCGGCGGCACGGCTGACGGCGCCGCGCACGAAGGGGGTGGAGCCGCTCGCCGCGATGCCCACGACGACGTCGTTCGCGCCGACCTCTTTGCCATCGACCGCCGCGGCCCCGGCGTCGAAATCGTCCTCGGCGCCTTCGGCGCTCTTCACCAGCGCCGCGTAGCCGCCGGCGATGATCCCCTGCACCAGCTCCGGCGGCGTGCCGAAGGTGGGCGGGCACTCCGACGCATCGAGCACGCCCAGGCGGCCGCTCGTTCCGGCGCCCACGTAGTAGAGGTGTCCGCCGCTCCGGAACGCCGCCTCCACCAGCTCGATGGCCCGGGCGATCTCCTGGCGGCAGGCGTGCACCGCCTCGGGGACGAGGCGGTCCTGGGCGTGGAGCAGATCGACGATGGCGAGCGGATCCGCGAGGTCGATGTCGGCCGTCGCGGGGTTGCGCTGCTCGGTGAGCCGGGGATCCTGGGGCGCGGACGGGATAGTCATGGCGGCGCGGGCAATCTACGCCGCGCCGCCGGGGCGAGCAACGAACGGGCTCAGGTCAGGGCATACGAGCTCAGCACCCGGAGGTAGTTCCCCCGCTCGTAGGCGCTGGGGTTGGCGACCTGCGCCTGGCTCATGCTGCCGCGCATCTGCGCGATGCTCTCGTACTCGTGCGCTTCCATCCAGTCGATCATCCCGCTTCGGACCTCGCCCAGATACCCGATGCCGCGCTTCAGCAGCGCGGACGTGAGCATCGCCACGTTGGCGCCGGCCATCATCGCCTTCAGCGCGTCCTTGGAGGTGTGCACCCCGCCCGTGATCGCGAGGTCCACATCCAGCTTGCGGTAGAGGATCGCGACCCAGGTGAGGCGCAACAGCATCTCGTACGAGTTGCTCAGGGTGAGCGTCGGCACTACCTCCAGCGTCTCGATGTCGAGGTCGGGCTGGTAGAAGCGGTTGAACAGTACCAGCGCATCGGCCCCGGCCGCCTTGAGGCGACGCGCAAGATGGGCGAAGGCGGTGAAGTGGTGGCCCACCTTCACAGCGAGCGGGATCCGCACGTGCGCCCGGACGTCCTCGACGAGGTGCACGTACTGCTCCTCGACCTCGGCGCCCGACTTCGCGGGATCGGTGGGGACGTAATAGATGTTGAGCTCGAGGGCGTCGGCGCCGGCCTCTTCGATCAGCTGCGCGTAGCGGATCCACCCGCCCGTCGAGACGCCGTTGAGGCTCGCGATGATGGGGATCCCCACCGCGGCCTTCGCCTTGCGGACGTGCTCCAGGTACGCGTCGGGGCCGAGGTTGTACTCGTGCAGGTCGGGGAAGTAGGTCAACGCCTCGGGGAAGCTGTCCACGCCGCCCGAGAGGTGGCGGTCGAGCAGCGCGCTCTCCACCGAGATCTGTTCCTCGAAGAGCGAGTGCAGCACCACCGCCGCGGCCCCGGCGTCCTCCATCTCGCGGATGCGGCCGATGTCCTGGCAGAGCGGCGAAGGCGAGACGACGAGCGGGTTCTTGAGCCGCCGTCCCAGGTAGGTCGTCGAGAGATCGGTCATGGGGCGCCCTCCTCCTTCGCGGATCCCGCAGCCCCGGTCGCGCCCGCGGTGCCCGCCGTGTCCGCGGCGTCCGCGCCCAGCTCGGCCAGGTGCTCGTAGCGCTTCCAGCGCCGGTCGACGTCGCCCTGGGCCTCCGCGGCCAGCTTCGCCGCGGCCGCGGGGTCGGCGTGGACGAGCATCCGGTAGCGGGTCTCGTTGTTGGTGAAGTCGGTGAGCGGCAGGCTCGGCGCCTTGGCGTCGAGTTGCATCGCGCCCTGGGCGCGCGCCGGATCGTAGCGGTAGAGGGGCCAGTAGCCCGACTTCACCGCGGCCTTCTGCTGGTCGAGTCCGTGGACCAGGTCGTAGCCGTGCGCGATGCAGTGCGAGTAGGCGATGATGAGCGAGGGCCCGTCGTGCGCCGCCGCCTCGAGGAACGCCTTCACCGTCTGCGCGTCGTCGGCGCCCATCGCGACGGCGGCGACGTACACGTTGCCGTACGCCATCGCCATCGCGCCGAGGTCCTTCTTGGCGGCGGGCCGCCCACCAGCGGCGAACTTGGCCACCGCGCCGCGGGGCGTGGCCTTGGACGCCTGCCCCCCGGTGTTGGAGTACACCTCGGTGTCGAGCACCAGGATGTTGACGTTGCGGCCCGAGGCCAGCACGTGGTCGAGCCCGCCGTAGCCGATGTCGTACGCCCAGCCGTCGCCGCCGACGATCCACACCAGCTTGTCCACCAGCGCGTCGGCGCCCGTGAGCAAGGCGGCCGCCTCGACCCCCGGCACGCCCTTGAGGCGCGTCGTGAGGATGGCCACCCGCGCCCGCTGGGCCGCGATGCCGGTCTCGGTCGCCTGGTCGGCGCCGAGGAGCCCGTCCACCAGCTCGTTACCTAACGTGTCGCGCAGCCGCGCCAGGAGCGCGCGGGCCTGCGCCCGCGCCTGGTCCAGCGCCAGCCGCATCCCCAGACCGAACTCGGCGTTGTCCTCGAACAGCGAGTTGGACCACGCGGGCCCCCGCCCGTCGGCGTTGGCGGTCCAGGGCGTGGTGGGCAGGTTGCCGCCGTAGATGGACGAGCATCCCGTCGCGTTGGCGACCACCGTGCGGTCCCCGAAGAGCTGGGAGAGGAGCTTGAGGTACGGCGTCTCGCCGCAGCCGGCGCACGCGCCCGAGAACTCGAAGAGCGGGCACAGGAGCTGCACGTCCTTCACGGCGCCGAGGCTCAGCGCCGCGCGGTCCGGGTCGGGGAGCGCGAGGAAGAAGTCCCAGTTGGCCTGTTCGGCGTCCCGGAGCGGCTCCTGCGGGCGCATGTTGATCGCCTTGAGCTTCACCGCGGTCTTGTTCTTCACCGGGCACGCCTCGACGCATATGCCGCACCCGGTGCAGTCCTCCGGCGAGACCTGCAGCATGTAGCGCCGGTCCTTGAACTCCCGCCACCGTGCCGGCGCGGACTTGAAGGTGGAGGGCGCCCCCTCCAGCCGGGCCGGCTCGACCACCTTGGCGCGGATCACGGCGTGCGGGCACTCCAGCACGCACTTGCCGCACTGGATGCAGATCGCCTCGTCCCAGACGGGGATCTCGAGCGCGATGTTGCGCCGCTCCCAGCGCGCGGTGCCGCTGGGGTAGGTGCCGTCCAGCGGGAAGGCGCTCACCGGGAGCAGATCGCCGCGGCCCGCGATGATCTCCGCGGTCACCCGCTGCACGAAGTCCGGCGCGCCGGCCGGGACCGGGGGCCGCCGGTCGATCGTCCCCGCCGCCTGCGCCGGCACGCGCACCTCGTGCAGCGCTTCCAAGGTGTTGTCCACGGCGGTGAAGTTCATCTGCACCACCTGCTCGCCGCGCCGCCCGTACGTCTTCTTGATCGCGTCCTTGATCGCGGTGATGGCCTCCTCGCGCGGCAGCACGCCGGAGAGCGCGAAGAAGCAGGTCTGCATCACCGAGTTGATGCGGCGCCCGAGGCCCGCCTGCTCCGCCACCTTGATGGCGTCGATGACGTGGAACCGCAGCTTCTTCTCGATGATCTGCCGCTGGACAGCGCGCGGCAGGTGGTCCCACACCTGGTCGGGGCCGTGGGGGGCGTTGAGCAGGAACGTGGCGCCCGGCTCTGCCGCCTCGAGCACATCGAGCCGCTCCAGGAACGAGAACTGGTGGCACGCCACGAACGTGGCACGGCTCACGAGATACGTGGACCGGATGGGCCGCGGGCCGAAGCGCAGATGCGAGACCGTGACCGAGCCCGACTTCTTCGAGTCGTAGACGAAGAAGCCCTGCGCCCAGAGCGGCGTTCCCTCGCCGATGATCTTGATGGAGTTCTTGTTCGCCCCCACCGTGCCGTCGGCGCCGAGCCCGTAGAAGAGAGCCCGCACCGTGTCCTTGTCCTCGGTGGTGAAGGCGGGATCGCAGGCCAGGCTCGTGTGGGTGACGTCGTCGGTGATGCCGACCGTGAAGTGGCGCTTGGGCGCCTTGGCGGCGAGCTCGTCGAGCACCGCCTTGACCATCGCCGGCGTGAACTCCTTCGACGAGAGGCCGTACCGCCCGCCGATCACCCGCGGCAGGCGGGCGAAGCGCGGGGCGCCGCCGTCCGCGTCCTCCGCCAGCGCGGCGACGACGTCGAGATAGAGCGGCTCACCGCCGGCGCCCGGCTCCTTGGTGCGGTCCAGCACCGCGAGCGCGCGCACCGTGGCGGGCAGCGCCGCCAGCAGGCGGTCCGCCGCGAAGGGCCGGTAGAGCCGCACCGTCAGCACACCGACCTTCTCGCCCTTCGCCACGAGCGCGTCCACCGCCTCCTCCGCGGCGCCCACCCCTGACCCCATCAACACCACGACCCGCTCGGCGTTAGGCGCTCCGTGGTAGTCGAAGAGGTGATAGCGACGGCCCACCTGCGCGGCGAAGCGGTCCATCACCCGTTCCACGATGCCCGGGCACGCGAGGTAGGCCGAGTTCGACGCCTCACGCCCCTGGAAGTAGACATCGGGATTCTGCGCCGTGCCGCGGACGAAGGGACGGTCCGGGGAGAGAGCGCGGGCGCGATGCTGGTGGACCAGCGCGTCCGGCAGCAGCGCGCGCACGTCCTCCGGCTCGAGCGCCTCGATCTTGTCCACCTCGTGCGAAGTGCGGAACCCGTCGAAGAAGTGGAGGAACGGCACCCGCGCCTCGAGCGTGGCCGCGTGCGCGACCAGCGCCAGGTCCTGCGCCTCCTGCACCGAGCACGAAGCCAGCATCGCGAAGCCGGTCTGCCGCGTCGCCATCACATCGCTGTGATCGCCGAAGATCGAGAGCGCCTGCACCGCCAGCGAGCGTGCCGCCACATGGATCACCACCGGCGTCAGCTCCCCCGCGATCTTGTACATGTTGGGGATCATCAGCAGCAGGCCCTGCGACGCGGTGAACGTCGTGCCGAGCGCGCCGCACTGGAGCGCCCCGTGCAGCGCCCCCGCGGCCCCGCCCTCGCTCTGCATCTCGACCACCGTCGGCACCGTGCCCCACAGGTTGGTCCGGCGCGCGGCCGCCCACTCGTCCGCCCACTCACCCATCGGGGAACTCGGCGTGATCGGGTAGATCGCCACCACTTCACTGAGCTGATAAGCGACCCGGGCGGCCGCTTCATTGCCATCGATCGTGACCATGGAGCGCTTCATGGCACCCTTTCGGTACGCCGGCGACCAGGGCGGCCGCCTGGGCCCGAAAATCGCAAACACCATTCCCGGCAGGATGGGCGAGAATGGCCACTCGCCACAGTGACGGGAACTTGAGGCAAGGCGTTGTCCTCGTGGCACTTCCGGTGTGCTCGACGGCGGCGATGCTCAGTGGATGGCGACGGCCGGGTAGGCTGGATGAACCCGCACTAAGAGGGACTAAATGTCCCACGTCGGGCAACGAGAAGCAGCCAGGTTGAGCGGCGCCATCGAAGGCGGATCGAGGCGCTCGCGATGATCGGCAACGCGACACCGGGTGCCTACCGGTTCGTGCTCGGCTTCCTCGCCCTTGCGGTGGTCTTCGGCATCGCCGCGGTGATCGTCCCGATGTTCCTCGCGCCGCGCGGCCGCACGCGCGACGCGCTGGCCACGTACGAGAGCGGCATCATCCCGGATCGCGGGGCGTGGCGGCAGTTCTCGCTGGCCTACTACCTCTACGCGCTGCTCTACGTCGCGGTGGCCGTTGACGTGATCTACCTCTTCCCCGTCGCGCTCGTCTTCCGGCAGATCGGCACCTGGCAGGTCCTCGTGGAGGTGGTCGCGTTCGTCGGCGTGATCGCGGTAGCCGTGGTCTACGCGTGGCGGACGGGAGCGTTCCGATGGGACTGACGGTGACCCCACCCACCGATCGCGAGCTGGACGAGCTGGCCGCAAGCGCTTCGTCGTTCGTGCGGCTCGCCATGCTCGACGACGTGCTCAATCTCTGTCGCGCGAATTCGCTCTGGCCGCTCAGCTTCGGGCTCGCCTGCTGCGCCATCGAGATGATGGCGACCGGGATGGCCAAGTACGACCTCGACCGGTTTGGTGCCGCGGTCTTCCGGCCCTCGCCGCGTCAGGCGGACCTGATGATCCTCGCGGGCACGATCTCGCGGAAGATGGCGCCGGTGATCCGGACGCTGTGGGACCAGATGCCGCAGCCCAAGTGGGCTATCGCGATGGGCGGGTGCACGATCTCCGGCGGGCCTTTCAAGTACCCGGGTGAATACGCGATCGCCGAGGGCGCCGACACGTTCATGCCGGTGGACGTGCACATCCCGGGGTGCCCGCCGCGGCCCGAGGCGCTGCTGGCCGGCATCCTGAAACTCGAAGAGAAGATCAAGAAGGGGCGTCGCTTTGAAGGCCGCTGAGCTCGGCACGGCGCTCGATGCGCGCGGCCTGACGGCCGCGGCGCCTTTCGATCATCCGATCACCGGAGCCTCGGCCGCGCGCTGGGTCGGCACGGAGCACCTCGTGGCCGCGGCGGAAGCGGTGCTCGCGGCCGGCTACTTCTACGAGTCCATGACGTGCGTGGACCGCCTCGACCCGCACGGCGTCTTCGAGCTGGTCCACACCTTCGCCCGCTGGGACGCGCCCGAGCGGCTGGCGCTCCGGACCTGGGTCCCGAAGGACGGCACGGCCCCGTCGCTCTCGGGCGTCTACCCCATCGCGGCGTGGAACGAGCGCGAGGCCTGGGAGTTCTACGGCCTCGACTTCTCCGGCCACCCCAACCTGACGTGGCTGCTGCTGCCCGAGGACACCGGGTTCCGCCCGCTGCTCAAGAGCTTCACCGCGCCGCCGCCGTCGATCTACGACGCCACCCTGACGCCCGCTGCGGCGCCGGCACCGGCCGAGGGCGGCCGATGACCGCGACCACGACCCCAGCCCCCGTGCTTGGCGCCGACCCACTCGATACCTACGTCCTCAACATGGGGCCGCAGCACCCGTCCACCCACGGCGTGCTCCGGCTCAAGCTGACGTTGCGGGGCGAGCGGATCCTGGCCGTAGAGCCGGTGATCGGCTACGGGCACCGGGCGCACGAGAAGATGGCGGAGAACCGGACCTACGCGCAGTTCCTGCCGAACACCTCTCGGCAGGACTACCTGTCGGGGATGATCTACAACTTCGCGTGGGTCGAGGCGGTGGAGAAGATGGCGGGGATCCAGGTCCCCGAGCGCGCACTCGTGGCCCGCGTGATCCTCGCCGAGTTCAACCGGATCGCGTCGCACCTCCTGTGGCTGGGCGCGTACCTGCTCGACCTCGGCGCGTGGACGCCGTCGCTGTACGTCTGGGACGATCGCGAGGCGATCCTCTTCCTGCTCGAGTCGGTGACCGGGTCGCGGCTCACCTACTGCACCGGCCGGTTCGGCGGGCTCTCGAAGGACCTCGATCCCGGCTTCCCGGACCGCGCGCGGGTGGTGCTGAAGAAGCTGCGGGACCGGTGGCCGGAGTACGTGGACCTGGTCGAGCAGAACGTCATCTTCCGCCGCCGCTCGGAGGGCGTCGGGATCTTCACCACGGAGCAATGCCGGGCGTACGGCGTGACGGGCCCGTCGCTGCGCGGCTCCGGCGTGCCGTACGACGTGCGGAAGGTGGAGCCGTACGGCGCCTATCCGCGGTTCCAGTTCGACATCCCGACGCGCACCGCTGGCGACGCGCTCGCCCGCTACGAGGTCCGGGTCGCGGAGATGGCGCAGAGCGTGCGCATCATCGAGCAGGCGCTCGACGCCATGCCGGAGGGGCCGATCCTCAACCCCGACTCGATCGGGGTGAAGAAGCGGCTCAAGGTGGCGGTGGGGACGCAGTACTACGCGGTGGAGTCGGCGCGCGGCGCGTACGGGATCCTCCTCGTCTCCGAGGGAGGCGACAAGCCGTACCGCGCCAAGTTCCGCACCCCGTCGTACGCGAACCTCGGCGTGATCCAGGCCGTGATGCCCGGCACGATGGTCGCGGACGCGGTGGCGGTGTTAGGCAGCCTCGACCTCGTCATCCCGGAGATCGACCGCTGATGTTCGGCGCGGCGCGGGACTGGCTCGCCGGCTGGATCGGCGGCTTCGGGGCGACGCTGGCCCTGGGCGGCGTCCTCATCATGGGCTACCTCGCCTTCAACGTGCTCTTCCTGGTGTACCTCGAGCGCAAGGTGGCGGGGCACATCCAGCGGCGGCTCGGCCCGATGGAGGTCGGCCCGCACGGGACGCTCCAGCCCATCGCCGACATGGTGAAGCTGCTCGGCAAGCAGCTGCTGACGCCGGTCGCGACCGACCGGGTCGTCTATCTCCTCGCGCCGCTGCTGGTCTTCATCCCGACGCTCTGCGTGGCCTCCCTGATCCCGATCTCCGGCGCCGAGGCCTTCGCCGACATGCCGTACGGCCTGCTGGTCTTGATCGCGCTCTCCGGGGTGACGGTGATCGCGATCTTCATGGCGGGCTGGTCGTCGAACAACAAGTACGCGGTGCTGGGCGCCATGCGGTCGGTGGCGCAGGTGGTGGCCTACGAGATCCCGGTGCTGGTGGCGGG
>JBGPHD010000128.1:0-8944 GCA_041484135.1 Gemmatimonadota bacterium | reverse complement strand
GGGGCTCGGGCGGCGCGCTGGCGTTAGGCGTCGCCGACCGCGTGCTCATGTTCGAGAACGCCATCTACTCGGTCATCTCGCCCGAGGGGTGCGCCGCCATCCTCTGGAAGGACGCCACCCAGCGCGAGCGCGCCGCCGAAGCGCTCAAGCTCACCGCGCCCGACCTCCTTGCGCTCGGGCTCATCGACGCCATCATCCCCGAGCCGGCGGGCGGCGCGCACGCCGACCCCGACGGCGCCGCCGCCGCGCTCGGCGAGGCGCTCACCCGGCATCTCGCCGAGCTCAAGGGCCTCTCCGCCGACGACCTGGTCCGCCGCCGGACCGACAAGTTCCTCGCCATGGGGAAGTTCGAGGAGCGTTGAGCGTGCCCCAGCTGGTCGAGGTCAGGTTCAAGGGCAACCGCAAGGCCTACTTCGAGTGGCACGAGCCGGAGCCGCTCCGCTCCACCGAACCGGTCATCGTGGAATCGGACCGCGGGCTCGACTTCGGGACCGTCTCCGCCACCGGCCGCATCGCCGAGGTGAAGTGCGAGCGGTGCAGCGGCTGCGCGCTCAATGGGGAGCACGGCGAGCCCGGCGCGCGCACCGAGCGCGGCGCGGCCCCGCCTTCCCGCCACGCGCCCGAGCCCACCCGCAAGGTGCTGCGCCGCGCCAGCGTTGCCGACCGGCGCGCCGCCGACGACCTGCGCCGCACCGAGGACGACGTCCGCCGCAAGGTCCGCGAGCGCGCCGGCGCCCACAACCTCGTCATGAAGGTCTCCGACGCCGAGTGGCAGTGGGACCGCAATAAGCTCACCGTCTACTTCACCGCCGAGAAGCGCGTGGACTTCCGCGCCCTGGTGCGCGACCTCGCGTCCCACTTCCGCACCCGCATCGAGATGCGGCAGATCGGCGTGCGCGACGAGGCCGCGCGCCTCTCCGGCATCGGCCGTTGCGGCCGCGAGCTCTGCTCGGCGAGCTGGCTCCCCGAGCTCCGGCCCATCGGCCTCCAGATCGCCAAGGACCAGCGCCTCAGCCTGAACCCGGCCCAGATCTCCGGACCGTGCGGCCGCCTCCTCTGCTGCCTGCGCTACGAGCACGAGTTCTACGTGCAGCAGCGCAAACGCTTCCCCAAGGAAGGCAAGGTCCTCCAGACGGCCAAGGGGCTCGAGAAGGTGGCCGCGATCGACATCTTCCGTGAGGCGGTGACGCTCCGCGCCGAGGACGGCACCGCGCGTACCGTCCCGCTCGCCGAGCTGAAGCAGGAAGTGGAGCGCGGCGGAGCGCCGGCGGCCGCGGTCGCGCCGGCTCCGGCCACCGGCACGGAAACCCGGCCCCCCGCGCGGCCCGATACGGCGCGGCACCCGGAGCGCCCGCCGGCCGCCGCCCCCACCGCCGAGACGGGCCAGCCCGGTGACGCGACGGACCAGCCCGCCGCGGCCCCCGAGGCAGGCGCGGAACGCCGGCGCCGCCGCCGCAACCGGCGCCGGCACCGCCCGTGAGCCGCTTCTACCTCACCACCGCCATCGACTATCCCAACGGCGCGCCCCACCTCGGGCACGCCTACGAGCGCGTCGGGGCCGACGCCATCGCGCGCTACCGCCGCCTGCGCGGCGACGAGGTCCGGTTCCTCGTCGGCATGGACGAACACGCCCAGAAGGTCGCGCAGGCCGCCGAGGCGGAGGGCTTGCCGCCCAAGACCTACGTGGACCGGATGGCGCCCGTGTTCCAGGGGACCTGGGACAAGCTGTCCATCAGCTACGACGTGTTCTACCGCACCACCGATCCCGCGCACGAGGCCGGGATCAAGGCGCTCGTCGAACGTATCTACCAGCGCCGCCCGGACGACTTCTACGAGGGCGTCTACGAAGGGTGGTATTGCTACGGCTGCGAGCTCTTCAAGCGCGAGACCGACATCGTCGATGGGCGATGTCCCATCCATCCGACCCGCGAGCTGGAGTGGCAGACCGAGCGCAACTGGTTCTTCCGGCTGTCGCGCTACGGCGACTTCCTGAAGCGCCACCACGCGGAGCATCCGGACTTCCTCCAGCCGGAAGCCCGCCGCAACGAGATCCTCGCGTTGCTCGAGAAGGGCCTGGAGGACATCTCGGTCACCCGCGCGCGCCTCGGCTGGGGCATCCCCTGGCCCCGCCCGCTTTCGACGGGCGAGGAGCAGGTGACCTGGGTCTGGTTCGATGCCCTGCCGAACTACCTGACGGCGACGGGGTTCCCGGGCGCGGGCCGGGAGCAGCAGTGGCCGGCGCAGCTCCACGTGGTCGGCAAGGACATCACGCGGCTGCATGCGGTGATCTGGCCGGCCCAGCTCGAGGCGGCCGGCCTGCCCCTCCCCGAGCGCGTGTGGGCCCACGGCTTCGCCTACTTCAGGGGCGAGCGCTTCAGCAAGTCGGCCGGCGTCACCCTGGACCTCGACGAGGCGATCGGCCGGCACGGTGCCGACGCGTTCCGCTACTTCCTGCTGCGCGAGATCCCCTTCGATGCCGACGGCAGCTTCACCTGGGAGCGCTTCGACGAGCGCTACACCGCCGACCTCGCCGACGCCTTCGGCAACCTGGCCTCCCGCGTCCTCGCGATGCTCGACCGCTACCGTGGCGGCCGCGTCCCCGAGGCTGCCGCGGGCCCGCTCGACCACGCGGCCGATGCCTGCGTCACCCGCTATGTCGCGGCGATGGACGCCTTCTTGCTCCACAAGGGCGCGCAGGCCGCCTGGGACATCGTGAGCGAAGCGAACGCCTTCGTCGAGCGTCAGGCACCCTGGGCCCTCGCCAAGGCCGGCGACGACGCCGCGCTCGACGCCGCGCTCGCCGCCCTGGCGCGCGTCCTGGTGCGCGTCGCGGTGCTCGCCTCGCCCTTCATTCCGCACGCCGCGGAGACGCTGCTGGGCGCGCTGGGCGTGGCCGGGGGCCCGGATCCCCGAGCGACGCTCTGGCACCTGGTCCTTGAGCCTTCGATCGCCGGTCACCAGACCAGCAGGATCGCGCCCCTCTTCCCCAAACCGGAGCGCGCCGAAAACACAGCGTAACTCGTTGTGGGTAAACGGCTTGAATTAGTTACAATTCAGTGGTTGACGGGCCTCGGCGGGGGGGGTACTATACCCGTTCGGTCAGCGCCTTCCTGAAGGCTGCGGCTCCTCAGAGTCGCGTTCGAATTGTTGATACTCGTGGGCATTGGAGACTGATGGCTAATCGCCGCTGGACGGTGTTGCTCGTGCCACATGGCTCGGGAGAGACCAGGTCCGTCTCCGTGTCGGTGACGCTCCTGAAGCTCCTGGGCGGCGTGGCGACCGTCGTCGCGGCGACCGTGCTGGCGGCCACCTTCGGGGTCGTCTCGCAGACCGTGGACGTGGCGCGCAGCCGTCAGCTCGAGCATGCCAACAAGGTCCTGGCCTCGGAGCTCGCGCGGCTCGACCAGCGCGTGGCCACGCTCTCCGATACCCTCGCGCACATCTCGCAGGCCGACCAGGAAGTCCGTCTGGTGGCGGGCCTCGAGCCGCTCGACGCCGACGTCCGGCGCGCCGGCATCGGCGGACCGGCGGGCGCGTGGACGGAGCGCGAGCACCTGCTCAACGAAGGGGGCGAGGTCGGGCGCGAGGCGTTCCGCGTACACACCGATCTCGACGCGCTGATCCGGCGGGCCAACGTCATCGCGGCGTCGTTCCGCGAGGCCTCGGAGAGCCTCGCCTCGCACGTGCAGCAGCTCGCCGCCACGCCGAGCATCATGCCGACCACCGGGTTCCTCACCAGCAACTTCTCGCTGATGCGCTATCACCCCATCCTGCACTACAGCCGGCCGCACGAGGGGATCGACATCACGGCGGCCTACGGCACCGTGATCATCGCGCCTGCGGCGGGCCGGGTTGTGAAGGTGGGCTGGGAGAACGGCTACGGGCTCGCGGTGCTGGTGGACCACGGCTACGGCGTGCAGACCCGCTACGCGCACATGTCGCGGACCGCGGTGAGCATCGGCCAGAACCTGCGCCGCGGCGACCGCATCGGCTACGTGGGCAGCACCGGGCTCTCGACGGGCCCGCACCTCCACTACGAGGTCCTGGTGAACGGCCGGGCCACCGACCCGCTCCGGTTCATCATGCCCAACGCCATCGCGGACTGAGCGCGGCGGAGCGAGCGAAGAAAGGCCCGGGGAGGATCCCCGGGCCTTTCGTTCGTCGGGATGTCGCCTCGCCTAACGTCTAGGGGCCGGGGCCGCCGGCGGCGTCGCGGCGGGGGGCGCCGCCGGAGCGGCGGGCGCCGTGAAGTTCACCCGCGGCACCTCGCGGGCGCCCGGCGTCGTGAGCGCGAAGTACTCCCGCGCCCCCTTCCCGATCACCTTCGCCGTCAACACCTGCGGGAAGGTCCGGATGTAGGCGTTGTACGTCTGCACCGCGTTGTTGTAGTCCTGGCGCGCCGTCGCGATGCGGTTCTCCGTGCCCTCGAGCTGGTCCTGAAGCGCCCGGAAGTTCTCGTTCGACTTGAGCTCCGGGTACGCCTCCGCGATGGCCAGGAGCCGGCCCAGCGCGCCCGTGAGCGCCTGGTTGGCCTCCGCCATCTGCCCGAGGTTGCCGCTCTGGACCGCGCCGCCCAGCCGGGCCCGCGCGTCGGCCACCGCGCCGAACACCGTTTGCTCCTGCTGCGCGAACCCGCGGACCGTCTCGACGAGGTTGGGCACCAGGTCGGCCCGGCGCTGGAGCTGCACCTCGATCTGGCTCTTGAACGCGTTCACCTGCTCGTCCAGCGTCTGGATCCGGTTGTAGCCGCAGCCCGACAGGACCACGACCGCCGCCGCCAACAGCATGCGCTTCATGCCTTCTCCCGTGAATGGTGAGTCCCCTACGTACCAACAGCCTCCAGGTGTCGAACCGCCGCATGACGGCGCGCAGGATGCACCGTCAGGCGCTGGCGACGGCGACCTCGTCCACGTACCGCGCCAGACGCTCCACCGCCCCGAGGTACCGGCCAGCGACGGCGTCGAACGGCTCGAGCTTCGCCGGCCGCGCGCCCGCCAGCTTGCTCAACGCCCAGTCGAACGCGTCCGCCTCGAAGCCCGCCACCGTCGCCGTGGCCACCACCAGTGCGCGGGCCTCGGCGGGCGGCGACTGCCCCGCGAGGCGCAGCGTGGCGCGGAACAGCACCAGGAACGTCCCCGCCGATCCTGCGAGCAGCCCTTCGAGCGCCTTCCCCTTGGGCGCCGCGGCGGCGTACTCCGCGCGCAGCTGGAGCAGCTTGCCGCGCACTTCGCGCTCCAGCTGCCGGCGGAGGTCGGCGCGCGCGGTCACGAGGCCGGCGAACGGGTCCCGCCCGGCGAGCAGCGTGTGCGCGGCGCGCATGTCCTCGATCTCCAGCGGGAAGACGTCGGCCGAGGCGCGCCACTCTTTCTCCGTGACGATGAGCGGCTCGTCGCCGTTCCGTGCCGTCCAGTCGGCCACCACCGCCGCGATGGGCCGCAGCGCCGCCACCGACGCGTCGGTGACCACGATGAGGAGGTTCGCGCCCACGCCGGGCGCGGCGTGCCCCTCCTCCAGGTGTCCGAACAACGCCACCGCCACCAGGTTGGCGCCCAGCCCCATCATCAGCCGCCGCGCCGCCTCCTCGGCCGATGCCTTCACCGAAGCCGCCACTAGAACCTCCCCGATGCGCCGCCACCGCCGAAGCCGCCGCCTCCGCCGAACCCCCCGAACCCCCCTCCCCCGAACCCGCCCCCGCCGCCGCCCCAGCCCCCACCGCCCCAGCCTCCGCGCCGGCCCCCGCCCAGCATCGCGCCCCAGAGGAGAGCGCTCCCGAGGCCCCCTCCGCGCCTCCCACGGCTCGCCAGGATCACGATCAGGATGAAGAGGAGGAAGGACCAGGGCGGCACCCTTTGCCGCCGGGGACGGGCGCCGTCGTCCTGAGCGGGGGGCCGGACACCGCCGCCGTCCAGGGTGAAGGCGAACTCCCGGGCGTACGCGTCCGCGAGGAGCCCCACCCCGGCCTCGAGGCCGGCGCCGTAGTTCCCGCGCGCCACCGCCTCGCGCCCGATCGCATCGCGGATGCGCCCCGACAGCGCGTCGGTGATGAACCCCTCCGCGCCGGTCCCGCTGGCGAGGGCCACCTCCGCCTGACCGTCACCCGGATGCCCGCCGGGCTTGAGCAGCAGCACTACCCCGGCATTCCGGGCGCGGTCGCCCGCGGCCCCGCGCGCCCCGACCTGCCACTGCCGTCCGATGTCGCGCGCGACGTCGATGGCCGTCTTGCCCGAGAGGTCCCGGAGCGTGACCACGACGATCTCGCCCCCCGACTTGGCCCGCACCTCGTCCACGACCCGCGTGATCGCCGCGGCGGTCGCCGCGTCGATAACCTGCGCGAAATCGTTGACGTAGCCTCGGGGAGCGGGGACCTGGACCTGCAGGGCGAGCACGACAGCCAATAGGTGCACGGGCGGCAATATAGCTGGAGCGCGCCACTGGCGACGCCGGCCGGCGACCAGGTATCCGCCGGGCCGTCCCTCCATCCTCGCTCGGTCCGCCCGCCGGCTAGCGGATGACGACGAACTTGCCGCGCGCGCGCAGCCTTCCGGCGACGTCGCTGTTCATCACCCAGATGTACAGACCGGTCGCGAGGTCCCTGCCGCCGCGCGACTTGAGGTCGTAGTGCAGATCGCCGGCGGCGTCGAGGTCCGCCTCGGTCCACGACAGCTGCTGCACGAACTGCCCCGAGACCGTGTAGATGCGCAGCGACCCCCGCGGCGGCAGGTGCGTGAAGACCACCCGCGCATCCGCCATGGTCGGCTGGAAGGTCGAGAATGCGACGAACGGGTTGGGGACCACCCGTATCGAATCGAGCTGCGCCCGGTTGACCGCCGTGATCCCCGTGCCCGTCAGCGGCGCGGTGATGGCGAGGACGTAATCCGAATACCGGTTGAACCCCACGAAGTAGTGGAACGTCGTCACGGTGCCCGCCGACAGCGCGAGGTACCCCGTCCCCGCGGTCAGCCCCGCCCCCCGCGTGCCCGGCGCCACCGGATCGCAGGCCTCGCGTGGCTGGTTGCAGCCGATGATCGCCGTGGTGAAGGTCACGCGCGGGCGGAGGACCCTGAGCGGGCGCCCGTCGGCGCCGAGCACCACGAAGGAGGTGCCGGGGCCCAGCGAGTCCTCCTCCACATCCTCGATGAACGCGAGGCGATCGCCCGGGATCCACTCGCTGGCGGGCACCGCGACGCGGACCGTGTCCTCGCCGTCGCCCATCAGCATGCTGTCTCTGGTCCGGTTGAAGGCCACGACCTTGACCGCACGGCCCGTGAAGAGGTTGGTGATGGTGAACGGCAGCCGTGCCGGCCGGATCGTCACCGGATTGACGCCCAGGATGAGCGCCAGGCCCGGGTCCGTCGGCGCTGGTGTCGCGGTCCGCGCCGCGAGGCTCTCGGCGAGCGCCGCGGACGTCAGCCTCGCGTCGCCGAAGTCGACGGTAAAGCCGCGCCGTACGCCGAAGGGATCACCCGTCCACTGCACGTGGTAGTTGCCTCGGCCGATGGCCGTCTTGATCGCCGACTCCTGCCGCCATTGCACCCGGTAGTTGTCCACGTCGGCCTGAGGGATCAGCGCGCCGTCCTGGAACGTGGACTCCGCCGCGAACAACCCCGCATTCCGGTTGTCGGCTGAGACGACGAAGCCCGCGAAGTCCGGGCTCGCGAACAGCCCGCCGGGCGTGGCCGCGGTCCCCGTCAACCGCGTCGAGACGAAGAGCGGCGTGCCGCCGCCGTTCAGTACGGCGAACCCCAGCGTCCCCGCCGAATTGAAGGCGTAGAAGGTCGAGTCGCCGCGCTTGGTCACGGTGAGACAGTCGGCCGGGAGGGTGCCCGAGGCCGGGCACACCGATCGGGCGGCGATCGCCACGCCGCGCGGCGCCGAGCTCACGCCGGTGACCTGATCGAACGCCGCGCGGACGCCGGCGGCGCTGGCCGCATCGTACGCCGTGACGCTGTCCTCCAGCAGCACCGTCGAGGTGCGCACCGAGTCCGTGATCACCGCGTCGTGGACCTCGACGATCCGGATGTTGTTGCCGAAGACTGCGCGGTAGGGCCCTGACACGACGCGGTCACTGAACTGCACGCTGAGCGGAACGGTAGCCCCTCCCGCCGAGGTCACGTCCATGCGCGCGCCCAGGGCGCCGGCCTGGCGGCTGAACGGCACGTAGACCGAGATGACGTTCGGCTCGGATGTGGAGAGGAACGTGGTGTTGGCGAGCGGCGGCGCGAGCGTCAGGTTGCGTCCGCCGATCGCGTCGAATACCCCGTTGCCGTCGGTGTCCACCGAGTCACGGACCAGGAACTCGGCCCCCCGCGACTCTCCCAGGATCACGTAGGTGTAGCTCCGGCCGCCGGCCACGTTCGAGTCGGTGAAGATGTTCGGGATGTCGCGGTTGGGGAACGAGTCTCGCCACAGGATCCGATAGGCCTGCCAGCCGAACCCGATCCGCTTGCCGGAGAGGTCCACCGCGGGCGCGGCGGTGCAGCCGGTACTTGTCGTGAAGGTGGTGCCGCCGTCACAGGACTTGAAGATCTGGATCGCCCGGAGATTGTCGGCCGCACTCGCCCGGATCTGGGTCGAGAGAGTGGGGTTGAGCACTCGGAGCCGCGCCAGCTCCGTTCCGGCGCCGGCGCTGTCCACCTTGGTGGCGAAGTCGAGCAGAAACGGGTCCTGCCAGCGCTCCGGCGCGTCGGAGAAGAACAGGCTCAACACTCTCCGGTCGCCGGCGGCGTCCACCTCGCTCGACGCGATGTCCGCAACCGGTGGCGAATCCGGCGCGAGGAACAGGGAGAGGTAGGAGTCGATGGCCGCGTCGATGGCCGACTCCAGCCGGATCGAGTCCCGCTCCACGATGAACGCGAACAGGAACGTCGTGGTGTCCCCCGCCGCCAGGCGGATGGGGCCCACGCTCATGGACCCGCCGATGTTCCCGGTCCGGTTGTTCTGCTTG
>JBGPHD010000127.1:0-9099 GCA_041484135.1 Gemmatimonadota bacterium | reverse complement strand
GGTCGGGATCGGCGCGAGCAGCCGGTCCTCGATCTCCTTCGAGAACCCGAATTGCGCCACCATCGGCAGCGCGATGGACTGGATCGCGGAGAGCGTGATCGAGAGCGCGGCCACGCCGGGGAGCAGTGTCGCCGTGTACGACTTCGGCAGCATCCCCATCTTCGGCAGCAGGTACCCGAACACGATCATCAGCATCAACGGCTGGAGCGCCGTCCGCAGCAGGAAGAACGGCAGCTCCCGCCGCGCCACGCGCAGGTCGCGGCGCAGCATCGCCAGGAATACGTCCGCCGTCTCCAGCGGCAGGTCGGACGTCGCCGACTCCCTCAATCGAGCTTCCTCCCCGTGAGCGAGACGAACAGCGTCTCCAGGCTCGGCTTCGACAGGTTGATGTTCTTCACGACGCAGCCCGCCGCTTCGGCGGCCCGGATCAGCGCGGGGATGAGCTCGCCCCCGCGCAGGCTGTAGGCCCGGAGGTCGCCCGCATCCGCGTCGACCTGCGTGATGCCCTCGATCGAGCGGCACCGCGCCGCCGCGGCCGCCGCGTCACCCTCCACCGACAGGTCGATCAGCGTCGCCCCGGGCGCCTGCGCTCGCAGCCGCGCCGGCGTGTCGAGCGCCAGCAGCTTGCCGCGGTCGATGATCGCGAGGCGGTCGCACAGCTCGTCGGCCTCGTGCATGTAGTGCGTCGTCATCACGATCGTGCGCCCGTCCTGGTGCAGTTCCCGCAGCACCGCCCACAGCGCGAGCCGCGCCTGCGGGTCGAGTCCCACCGTGGGCTCGTCGAGGAAGAGCACCTCGGGGGCATGCATCAGCGCCCGCGCGATCATGAGGCGCTGCTGCTGTCCGCCCGAGAGTTGGTCGACCTTGGCGTCGGCGCGCTCGGCGAGCGTGAAGGTCTCGAGGAGCTCCAGGGCGCGCCGCCGCGCGGACGCACGCGGGACGCCGAAGTAGGTGGCGTGGAAGACCAGGTTCTCGAGGACGGTGAGGCTGCGGTCGGGGTTGGGCCGCTGCGGCACGACCCCGATGCGGCGCCTGACCTCGACGGGGTCCTTCACCACGTCGGCGCCGGCCACGGCCGCCGAGCCGGCGGTGAGGCGGACGCGCGTGGTGAGGATGCCGAGGGTGGTGGTCTTGCCGGCGCCGTTGGGCCCGAGCAGGCCGAAGAACTCGCCGGCGGCGACGTCGAGGTCGAGGCCCTCGAGGGCGACGATGCCCGGGCCGTTCCCGGCCGGCGCGGCGGCGGGCGCTCCCCCGCGCTTCCTGGCCTTGGGCACCGGATAGACCTTGCGCAGGGCCCGGGTGCGGATCGCGGACTCCATCGATGACCTCTCCTCTTGCCGCGCGGAGCGGCGTCGGGTATGTTGTGAATGCGAATGTGCATTCACATTCACTAGCTGTCAAGCGGGGGTTCCAACGTGCGCGCGCACCCCACCAAGCAGGCCCGGAGCCGGGAGACGCTCGACCGCCTCCTCGACGCCGCCCAGGCGCTGCTCGCCGACCGCGGCCTCGATGCCGCCACCGTGCCCGCCATCGCGAAGCGGGCCGGCCTCTCGGTGGGCGTCGTCTACCGGCGGTTCCCGGACAAGGACACGCTCATGCGCGCGGTCTACACGCGGTTCTTCGCCCGCGCGAGCGCGCAGACCCGCGCGCAGCTCGACCCCGCGCGCCCCCGGCCGTCGGTGCCGCTCGACTGCCTGCTGGAGATGATGGTGCGCGGGATGGTCGCCGGCTACCGCCAGCACCGCGGCATCCTGCGGGCCCTCTACCTGTATGCGCAGACACACCACGACAAGCGCTTCCGCCGGCAGGCCGAGCGACTGAACGTCGAGGGGATCCAGGGGATCATCGCGATGCTGGGCGACCAGGCCGACCGGATCGGCCATCCGGACCCGGCGGGGGCGATCGAGTTCGTCCTGCTGGTCATGGCGGCGGCGATGAAAGCGCTGATCATCTTCGACGACCGGGTCCCCTACCCCATCGCCCGCACCGACGCGCAGCTCGCCGACGAGCTGACCCGGATGCTGACCCGCTACCTCGACATCAGCTCGAGTGATCGTGCACGATGAACCAGCGGCCCCCGGTCCGGACGAGGACCAGCGACGTCGGGCCCCGCGCCACCACCGAATCCCCCCGCGCCAGCACGTAGAACGCGATCGCGTTGACCACGCCAGGCCCGACCTGGTCCACTTCGAGTCCTTCGAACGCCAGCGAGTCCCGCCGGGCACCCGGCGCGAAGTAACGGGCCTGGTAACGCTCCCGGATCGCCGTGATGCCGTGTTCGACCCGCTGCGGGGTCACGAACGACGTGCGCGTGCCCGGGAGATAATCGGACAGGAAGCCCTCGAGATCGCCCCGGTTCCACGCCGACGCGCCGTGATCGAGCAACGCCTGCACTTCGCGGCGCACCACGTCCTCGGACACCATCGCCTCGGGATGCAGCGCGCCCGCGCCGCCGCGTGCCACGCGTACGCGCACACAGCCGCCCGCCGCGACGAGGGCCACCACCAGCAGCAGGCCGGTGCGCCACCCCGCGCGCATCCCATCCCTTCGAACCATGGTCAGCCTCCGTGGATGCGCTTGGTCAGCGCGGGCGTTAGGCCGAGAAGCCGGGCGTAGAGCGCCAGCTGCCCGCGGTGGTACCACTCCTGCGCGATGCCGTGCTGCACCCACGCGAGCTTGGTGCCCTGCTTCCCGTCGAAGCGGGTGTGGAACTGGTAGAGCGCCAGCTCTCCCTGGGCCCGGAACCGCTTCTCGCCGTCCCGGATCTGCGACTTCAGGAGGCTCACCAACTGCCGCTTGGTCTTCGCCCGATGCGCCGGCCGCGCGTACATCGCCAGCAACTTCGGCCACGGCGCTCGCAGCAGGTCCGTGTCCGGCCGGGTGAACTCGCCGGTCATCATCATCGCGACCTCGAGGATGTGCTGCACCTGCTCGCACACCGTCCGGACCTTGGGCGTCGGCCGAAAGCCGAATCGGTCCGCCGGGATGTTCTCCACTTCCTCGACGACGCCGGCGCGCACGTCGCGCCAGGACTCGAGGACCTCGTCCAGCATGCTCGCCAACTCCGCCATGGCTGCCTCCGGGTCGCCTCGGAGATAGCCACGACGACGTTGGCGGGCAACCTCAGCGGCTGACCGACTGGCTCGTCTCCAGCGCGTAGCCCACCAGGATCGTCATGCGCACCGCCCCGGGCGAGCGCACGAAGGCGAAGTTGACCGGCAGGCTGACGCCCCCGTAGTTGATGCTCTTCCCGATCCCGATCACGAGCGCCGAGCCGGTCGGCGACAGGTTCGGGCCCAGGCCGAACTCGAAGCCGCTGGGCATGCGGATCCCCATCAGGAACGACGCGCTGGGGATCGCCGTGCGCTGTTCCACGGCCCCCACCAGGAACACCTCCTCGATCACGAACTCCGGCCCGCCGCCGCGGGGCACGACCTGCTGCTCGAAGTGCCAGCCGAACTGGCTCAGGACCGGCTGGAGGTTGTGCTCCCTGAGGACGGAATCGGCCGTGGGGCCAAAGGCGTACGTCAGGCCGAGGCGCGGGCCCGACATCGAGCGGTGCTCCAGCACCGGGCGCTGCGCCGTGAGCCGCGCCGCCGCGGCGACCAGCGCCAATCCGAGGATACCGACGACACGTTTCATGGCTGCCTCCCAGGAAGCCGCGGGCGAGGTGCCGCGGGTCGAAGGCAAGATCGGGACGGCCCGTCAAGGCAACGTCAACCGGCGCCCAGAGGCGGCCCCGTTCCGGCCGCCGATCCCGTCGGCTATCGTTGGGTCGTCCCGGAAGCGCCCGCCCCAACGGAGAATCGTCCATGCGACCGCTCGTCATCCTGCTCGCGCTTCTTGGACTCGGTCTGGCGCGGTCCGCTCCCCAGTCGGAGCCGGCGCCGCGTCCCATGCTCGCCGAGCCCGCCATCTCTCCCGACCGCGCGGAGATCGCCTTCGTCTCGGGCGGGGACATCTGGACCGTGCCGGCCGCGGGCGGCGAGGCCCGGCTCCTCGTGGCGCATGCCGCGACCGAGTCCCGGCCCCTCTACGCGCCCGACGGGCGGAGGCTGGCGTTCATCTCGACCCGCTCCGGCAACGGCGACATCTATGTGCTCACCCTGTCGACGGGCGCGCTCGCCCGCATCACCTTCGACGATCAGCTCGACCAGCTCGACGCGTGGTCCGCCGACGGCCGCTGGCTCTACTTCTCCTCCGGGAGCCGCGACATCACAGGGCAGAACGACATCTTCCGCGTGAGCGCCGAGGGTGGGACACCGATGACGGTGAGCGGCGACCGCTACGTCAACGAGTACTGGGCCGCGCCGTCTCCCGATGGGCAGCAACTGGCCATGACCGCCAAGGGCACCGTGTCGGGCCAGTGGTGGCGGCTCGGCCACAGCCACCTCGACGAGTCCGAGCTGTGGGTGCTCCGCGACGCCACCACGATGCGCTACGAGCGCCTCAGCACCGGCGGCAGCAAGGACGAGTGGCCAATGTGGGGGGGAGGCGCGGACCGCACGAGCCTGTTCTTCATCTCCGAGCGCGACGGCGCCCAGAACGTGTACGTGCGAACCCCCGCCGGCGCGGTGCGCCCGGTGACCTCGTTCCGCGGCGGCCACGTGCTCTGGCCGAACATCTCGTACGACGGCCGCACCATCGTCTTCGAGCGGGACTTCTGCATCTGGGCCCTCGACACGCAATCGTGGGAGACGCACGAGGTCTCGATCACGCTCCGAGGCACGAGCGCCGCGCCCGCCGTGGAGCATCTCACCCTCAGCGCCAACATCCAGGAGCTGGCCCTCTCCCCCGACGGCCGCAAGGTCGCCTTCGTCGTGCACGGCGAGGTCTTCAGCGCCTCGGCGCGCGACGGCGGGGACGCGACTCGCGTCACGACCACTTCCGCGCGTGAGCAGCAGATCGTCTGGGCGCCTAACTCCCGGCAGCTCGCATACGTGTCCGACCGCAACGGGACCCCGGAGCTCTACCTCTACGACTTCGCGACCCGCACGGAAACGCCGCTCACGCAGAGCCCGACGGGGGACGTGACCCCGCGATTCTCTCCCGACGGATCGCAGATCGCCTTCCAGCGGGGCGGGAACCAGCTCTGCGTCGTGAGTCTCGCGACCAGGCGCGTGCAGGTGCTCGCCACCGGCGAGCTGGATCGTCTCCCCTTCCCCAGCGACCGGCCCATCGCGTGGTCCCCCGACGGACGGTGGCTCGCGTACCTCTCGACGTCGGGGCGCCACTTCGGGACCGTGTTCGTGGTGCCCGCTACCGGGGGAGCGAGCCGGCCGGTGAGCTTCCTCGCCAACGTCTTCGCCAACACGATCTCGTGGAGCCCGGACGGGACCTTCCTGCTCTTCGACACGGGCCAGCGCACGGAGCCCACGGCGCTGGCGCGCATCGATCTCATCCCGCGCACGCCGCGCTTCCGCGAGGCCCAGTTCGACGACCTCTTCCGCGTGCCGCGCACGCCCCCCGCGGTCCCGCGCGACAGCTCGGCGCCTAACGTGCGCCCGGCGCCGGCGCGTGACACGTCGGCCGCCGGCGCTCGCGCCGGAACGGCGGATTCGGCGGCCGCCGCGAACCGCCCGGTCACCATCGTCTTCGACGACATCCGGCGGCGGCTCTCGCAGCTCCCGGTGGGCGTGGACGTCGGAGACCAGCAGATCAGCGCCGACGGGAAGTTCGTGCTCCTCACGGCCAGCGCGGCGGGCCAGCGCAACCTCTACACGTACTCGCTCGACGAGATGGCGCGCGAAGAGCCGGTGGCGCGCCAGGTCACCTCGACGGCGGGCTTCAAGTCCGACGTGCAGCTCTCCCAGGACGGGAAAGAGGCGTGGTACCTCGAGGGGGGCCGCATCACGGTCGCGACGCTCGAGTCCCGAACGACGCGGACCCTCGCGGTCACGGCGGAGATGGACGTGGACTTCTCGCGGGAGAAGCTCCAGGTCTTCGACGAGGCGTGGCGCTACCTGCGCGACGGCTACAACGACTCGGCGATGAACGGCGTCGACTGGGGCGCGATCCGCGCCCGTTATGCGCCGTACGCCGCGGGCGCGCGCACGCCCGACGAGCTGCGCCGCATGCTCTCGCTCCTCGTGGGCGAGCTGAACTCGTCGCACAGCGGGATCGGGGCGCCCGCGCCGGCGAGCCCGCCCTACACCGGCCGCATCGGCCTGTCGTTCGACCGCGCCGAGTACGAGCGGAGCGGCCGGCTCCGGATCGCGCGGGTGCTGCCGCTCAGCCCCGCGGCCCTGGGCGGCGACATCGCCGCCGGCGACTACCTCGTCGCGGTAGACGGCGCGCGGCTCGACGCCCGCACCAACCTGGACTCGCTGCTCGCCTACCGGATCGGCCGGCGGGTGCGGCTCTCCGTCTCGCGCAACGCCGACGGCAGCGGCGCGCGTGAGGTGGCGGTCCGCCCCGTCAACGCGGCGACGGAGCGCGGCCTGATGTACCGGCAGTGGGTGGAGGAGCGGCGCGCCTACGTGGCGCGGGTGAGCGGCGGTCGGCTGGGGTACGTCCACATGCTCGACATGGGCGCGGGCTCGTTGTCGCAACTGTTCACCGACCTCGACGTGGAGAACATGGGCCGGGAGGGCGTCGTCATCGACGTCCGGCACAACAACGGCGGGTTCGTCAACGCGTACGCGATCGATGTCTTCGCGCGGCACGGCTACATGTCGATGACGTACCGCGGCTCGGCCGGGCCGGTGCCGGCGCGCACCATCCTCGGCCAGCGGTCGCTGGAGCGGCCGACCATCCTCGTCACCGACCAGCACTCTCTCTCCGACGCCGAGGACTTCACCGAGGGGTACCGCTCGTTGCACCTGGGCAGCGTGGTGGGCGAGCCCACGGCGGGCTGGATCATCTACACGTCCAACGTGGGGCTGATCGACGGGACGACGGTGCGGATCCCCTTCATCCAGATCCGCGGCAGCGACGGCCAGGTGATGGAGATGCATCCCCGGCCCGTGGACATCCCGGTGGACCGGCCGGTGGGCGAGAGCTACGGGGACCACGACGTGCAGCTGGATGCCGCGGTGCGGGAGCTGCTGCGGCAGTTAGGCGGAGGGCGCTAGCCGGCGGGCGCGGCGCCGCGGCGCCGTTGACGGAGGTGGAGCAACATCTCGAACGCCACCACCGCCGAGGCCAGCCACACGGTGCCGGCGCTCCATCCCCCGGCGATGTCCGACGCCCAGTGGACGCCCAGATAGACGCGCGACAGGCCCACCAGGACCACCAGCGTCAGGGCGACCGCCAGACCCGCCGACCTGGACGCCCACGGCCAGGGCTGCCTGAGCGCGATGTAGGCCAGCGCTCCGAACGTGGCGAAAGAGCTCATCGCGTGGCCGCTGGGGAACGAGTACCACCGCGCGACGGCGATGGCGGAGGCGAGGTCGGGCCGCGCCCGCGCGAAGATCATCTTGAGTCCAGTGTTGAGGAGCCCGGCCCCCGCGGCCGTGACCACCACGAAGATGGCGGACGCCCGCCCCTTCCGGACGAGCAGCACCGCCACGACCACCGCCACGATCGCCGCCAGGCCGCCCGTGCCACCGATGCTCGTCGCGGTGCGGAGGAGCGCCGTCAGACCGGGCCGGCGCTCGTGCCCGAACCAGTCGTGGATGGTCTGGTCGGCGCGAACCAATGACGAGGTGGACCGCCCGACCTGCTCGGCGAGCTCCACGAACAGGTATCCGGCGACGAGGGCCGCGATGCCGCCGACGGCCACCACGAGGAGGATCGGCGCGTACGACCCGATGGCGTTGCCGGGTCCGATCTCCCACTTCCCCACCCGGCTGCGTTCCACCCATGCCGACGCGTGCTTCGCGCCCGCCCTCGCCACGCCGACGAGGCCGGCGAGCGGCCGGTAGCAGAGAGCCCAGAAGATGAGGAACAGGACGACCGGTGCCGCGAACGGCAGAATCAGCGGCGCTCCTTCAGCACCATGTCGATGCACATGACGGCGGCGAGGATGAGCCGCCGCACCGGGCTCTCCGCGGGGACCTTCTCGGAGATGGTGAGCATGTAGTTGTCGGCGCTGGTGAAGAGCTCCTTGCCGAGGCCCGCCCACTTCTTGGTGACCTTCGCCAGCTCGACCTCCTCGGCGGCGAAGGTGAACTCCCAGCTAGTCCACTTGCCCTTGAGCGTGCAAACCACCTGGTCGGTCGTGTCGTGCAGGTCGAACTTCCCCCCGATGCTGAAGAGCCGCTGCCGGAAGTAGCCGAGCGGCTCGCCGCGCGGGCCGAGGACGTTGACCTGCGAGCGCATGAAGGTGACGCCGCGCGTCACCTGGACCACGCGTTCGCCTTGCGGGGTGCGGACCTCGATATCGAACGGCGTGAAGACCTTGTAGTCGGTGAAGCGGAGGAGCTTGGTGAACCAGCCGAGGTGCTCCTCGCGGCACTCCATGACGATGTGCTGGGTAGCGGGGTCGTAGATGTCGTAGTTGTTCGCGGCCTTGAAGAAGCCGACGTGCTCCTTCACGAAGAAGGAGTTGGCGGAGAGGACGTTGGTGCCCATTGCGTGCCTCCGGACTTCGGGCCTGGCCTGCTGGACGGCTAGTGGGGCGTCAGCTCCCGCTCCGGGGCCGGGGCCGGGAGCCCGCGCGACAGCTTGTCGAGCCGGTCGGCGAGAATGCGGTTCAGGAACTCCTGGCCGCTGGCGAGCTGGTCCACCTGCGCGGCGAGCGAGTCGATGGACTCCTCGAGCTGCTCGGCGCGCGTGGAGGGCTGGGGGGTGACGCCGGCTCCGAGCAGCTGGCTCTCGAGGCGGCGGGCGCGGCGTGAGGCGTTGAACCACGCCACGCCGAACCCCACCGCGGAGGCGAGCGTGAGACCGAAGATGAACAGCGCGACGACCGTCTGCTCTCTGTACATGGCGCCCTCGCGGAGTGGAGAATGCCAGAGGAGGGACTCGAACCCCCGACACGCGGATTATGATTCCGCTGCTCTAACCAGCTGAGCTACTCTGGCGCATCACGGGGCCCCGCCAAAGTGGCCTGGGCCTCACGGTCATCACGAGGAAGGCGGCTCCAGCATCGGAGCCGCCTTCACGAGTAGCGGGGGCGGGATTTGAACCCGCGACCTTCGGGTTATGAGCCCGACG
>JBGPHD010000126.1:0-9214 GCA_041484135.1 Gemmatimonadota bacterium | reverse complement strand
TCGACCGGGCCCATGAAGGTCTTGAACATGAGGTTGAACATCCGCGGCGCCGTGAGCATGCCCCGCGTCCCGCACACCGGGCACTGCGCGTCCGGCTCGCCGGGCTTCCCCTTGAGGCGCGGATCGTCCGCGCGGAACCGGTTCTTGCACTGCTTGCAGTCCACCAGGGGATCGCTGAACCCGGAGACGTGACCGGAGGCCTCCCAGACCTTGGGGTGCATCAGGATGCCCGCGTCGAGTCCCTCGATGTCGTCACGCGCGTGCACCATCGCGCGCCACCACCGGTCCTTGATGTTGCGCTTGAGCTCGACGCCGAGCGGCCCGTAGTCCCACACCGAGCCGAGACCGCCATACAGCTCCGACGATTGGAACACGAAGCCGCGCCGCTTGCACAGCGACACCAGCTTCTCCATGCGATCGTTGTCCGCCATGAGCCCTTCTGAACCGGAGTGGGACGCGGTGAGGCGCCGCATATTAGCCGAGCCGTTGGGGACCGGCAAGCGCGCGCCCCCCCCATACCCCATTCCCGTACCAGCTCGACCGGCACCCGCGTAACCAGATATGAATATGACACTTGCGTGTTTGCACGGCTTTTCACAAGTTAGGTTCGATGCCCGCCACCACGGTCCATCGGCTCCCGTCGGCCCGCCCGGATGTCGTGCTGCGCCGAGTGGGGAATGAGTGGGTGCTCTTCGACGCGGCCAACGACCGCGCCCACGTCCTCAACCTCACGGCCGCGGTCGTCTGGACGTACTGCGACGGCAAGCACGCCGCTGCCGCCATCGCGGAAGCGATCGGCCGGGAGATCCCTGGCACCGTGGGAGCGCCGATCAAGGACGACGTCGAGGCGGTGCTCCGCCGGTTCGCCGACGAAGGACTGCTGCAATAGTCGCGGCCCGGCGCGTCGCCGTCGCTCCGCATGTGCTGGAGTTCGCTGCCGACGACCCGGCCGCCGCCCTCGCTACCCACTCGCTCTACCACGCCGCACCTCCGTCACAGAGCGCGCCCACACTGCGATACCGGATCACGCGCGCGGGCGGCGGGACCTACGTCGGACACGCTCCCGCACGGCCACCCTTCGGCCCCGCGTCGCTGAGCGAGGTATTCTCGTTCATCGAATGGCGCGCGACCGAAGACACGATCGCGCCCGGGAGCGGTGTCGTCTTCCTCCATGCCGCCGCCGTGAGCATCCGCGGACGGCTCGCGCTCCTGGTCGGGAACTCGGGCGCCGGCAAGTCCACGATCGCGGCCCATCTACTGGTTCGCGGCCATCCCGTACTTGGCGATGACCTGGTGCGTTTTGCGCCTGCAGCCGAGGTATTCTCAGCCGTTCCTCGCTCATTCAAGCTTGACGATAAGTCATTGCAGCAATTACCGTTAGTAGCATACCTGTGCTCCACCAGGACAGTCGGAACGCTTCTTGCTTCTGGATGCTATTACGTGAGCCCTGCGGCAATTCGCCGCGGTTGGGAAGCCGAGGAGGGCCAGCCCGCGACGGTGGTCTTCCTCGAGGGCTCGGCGCACCGGCCACCCACCCGGCTCATGCGTATGAGCGATGGCGAAGCTGCCCTGCTCGTGGCAGAGTCCATGCTTGGGGTGGGTGCAGGGAGCCCTATCGAGGAGAGAGGTCCGTTGACGATTCGTCTGCTGGAGAGCTTGGCGAGCACCACCGCTTACCGCGCGGGAGGGGATGACCCCGCCGCGCTGGCGTTGGCGTTGGAGCGCGAGCTCGCGGCATGAATGCGGACCGGGGATCCCCGTCCACCGGCGTCAGCCGGCGCGAGATGCTGGCGGCCGTGGCGCGGTGGTCGGTGCCGACCGTCGTGACGATCACCCTCGGCGCGCGGGTGCTGGAGGCCAAGTCCTCGTGCCCGCCGTGCACGAAGCGCAACGCCGGGAAGTGCAAGGCCTGCACCGTGAGCCAGATCCTGAACTGCCAGTGCGAGCCGTGCCTCGGTCCGCCGTATTGCACGGTGGCGGGAGGGGCCCCCTCGGCATCGCTGTCCCAGCCGCTATCGCCTTCGGCGGGCGCCGCCCCCAGTCCGTTCGGACCGTCGCGCACGCCCCTGGGCGGCCCGGCGTCGGCCCGCCAGCAAGCGCTCGACCGTTATCTTTCCGGCACTTCCCGCTCGCGCACCACTGATCCGCTGCGCGCGCCGCTCTATCGCAACCCGTTCGGTTTGCGCGACTCGACCAACCGCCGCCCGGCCGGACTCTATGAGCGCCTGCGGCCAGACCAGACCGACCGGAGGAGACCCTGAGCCTCGTCCCCAGGGGGCGCTACGGCCCCACCGCGGAACGGCAACTCCACCTGCGCGATCTGGCACAGGTGCTCATCGCCCACTGGAAAGTCGTCGCGGTCCTGACCACGGTGGTGGTCTTCGCGACCTACTACGCCAGCAGGACGGCGATCCCGCGGTATCAGTCCTCCGCGACGGTGCAGGTCGGCTCCAAGAAGCAGCTGCTGTCCGGTCTCGAGGACGTCCGCGTGGAGGAGATGGAGCTCCGCACCGACCCGGTCCTCTCCGAGGCGCTGGTCCTGTCCACGCAGTCGCTGGCCCTCACGGTGGCGGACAACGTGGGACTTCGACTCCAGATGGACGATCCGGAGGTCCGCCGCAACGACGTGTTGTACGACGTCCAGGTGGACTCCCTCGCCAGGCCGGACAGCTTCTCGCTCCACATCCTCGGCCCGCGCGGCTACGAGGTGCGCGACGCGCGACGCCAGCTGATCGCGTCCGGCGGCTTCGACGCGCCCGTCGCCGGCCCCGGATTCAGCTTCAAGGTGCGGGAGTACGACGGCGAGCCCTACACGCTGCGCTTCTTCATCGTCGCGCGCGTCTCGGCCGCCGACGTCGTGCGCGGCGGGGTGGGCTTCAACGTCCAGCCCAACACCAACGTCGTCAACGTGACCTTCAGCGGCGTAGACCCGTCGCTGGTACCCGACGTCCTCAACGAGGCGCTGACCGCGCTCCAGAACTACGGCGCCGACCGCATCCGCGAGGTCGCCAGCCACCGCATCCGCTACATCACCGAGCGAGTGGACGATGCGCGCCAACGCTACCTCGCCGCCCTCGGCAGCCTCCAGGCCTACAAGGAATCACAGAATACCACCGACCTCTCGGCGGAGGAGGTCGCGATCATCAACTCCATCCAGGACTTCGAGCACGAGAAAGAGCGCCTGTCGGTGGATCTGGCCACGCTCCGGGACATCATGGGCCCGGGGGCAGACGTCAATCTCGAGACGCTCAACCGGCTGGCGTCGGTCGCGGGCATCTCGAACAACGCCGCGATGACCTTCCAGATCCAGAACCTGCTCAAGCTCTACGATGACCGGCGCACGCTGGTGGCCGGCTCGCTCGGGCTGCGGGAGAGCAATCCCCAGGTGCAGGCGTTCGACCAGCGGATCCAGCAATCCGCCAACGCCCTGCGCGAAGCCGCCGGTGCGACCATCCGCGGCATCACGTCGAACATCGCCTCGATCGACCGGAACGTCGCGAACCTGCGCCAGCGCCTCGCCACGTATCCCGGCAAGGAGACGCGCTTCGCCCAGCTCACGCTCGAGACCGAGCTCCAGAACGACACCTACAAGTACCTGCTCTCGCAGCTCGAGGCGGCCCGCATCTCGGCCGCCACCATCTCGCCGTACATCCAGATCGTCGAGACCGCGACGGTGGCATCCCGGATCGGGATCGGGACGCGGCAGAAGATGATGATCGGGCTGGTGGTGGGGCTCTTCCTCGGGATCCTGTCCGCGTTCTTCCTCGAGTACCTCGATCAGACCATCAAGACCTCCGCCGACGTCGAACGGGCCCTCGAGATCCCCGTCCTCGGCCTGATCCCGCTCGAGACCCGCGCGACCAACGGGCAGCGCAAGGAAGTGCGCCGGCGCGGGGCCATCCCGCTCGTCTCCCTGGTGAGCCCGGACGATCCGACCAGCGAGGCGTACCGCGCGCTCCGGACCAACGTCACCTTCGTTAACGCCGAGCAGCGCGCGCTCCAGCTCATCTGCATCACGAGCCCCGGGCCCGGCGAAGGCAAGAGCACGACCGCCGCCAACCTGGCCATCACGCTGGCGCAGCAGGGCACGCACACGCTGCTGGTGGACGCGGACCTGCGCCGGCCGCTCGTGCACCGGGCCTTCAACCTGGTGCAGGAGCCCGGCCTCACCGACGTCCTGGTCGGCACCGCGCAGTTGCGCGAGGCCATCCGTCCCAACGTCATCCCCAAGCTGGACATCCTGCCGGCGGGCGCGTTGCCTCCCAATCCATCCGAGCTCCTCGGCTCGGACGCGATGCACCGGCTCCTCGAGCAGCTCCGCACCCAGTTCGACACGGTGATCTTCGACTCGCCGCCGACGCTCGCCGTGACCGACGCGGCGGTCCTCGGCGCGGCCGCGGACGCCGTCATCCTGGTGCTCCGGGCCGGGGAAACGGAGGAGGTCGCGGCGCAGCGAGCCCTGGGCCAGCTGCGGCGCGTGCAGGCGCGGGTCGCGGGCACGGTGCTGAACGGCGTCGAGAAGGAACGCGACCGCTACTACAACTACTACGTCTACTACCGGCAGGACCGGCCCGTCGCGCGAGGGCCCTTCGCCGCTCTCCGAGCCCGCCTGGCGAACCTGCTCTAGCTGCCCTTCGGCAACCGGCTGCACACCGCCCCTGCAAGATGCTGCACTTGCAGGGGCGATTTTCCTTGCTGTTTTTCACACACGGCGCACAACAATCGTATTGACAATGGTTTATAACCGGCTGATAAATGCCAGTACATTGGCATTGGCCTTGCCAATCATACGGTCAGGAATCCACCCACAGTCAAGGGGAGCACCCGTGGCGGGACGACGCCCTCGAAGCACGGCAGGCTTCACGCTGATCGAGATCATCGCGATCTGCGTGATCATCGGGACGATGGCGGCCATCGCCGTCCCCCGGCTGAACTTCCAGGCATACCGGGTCAACGGGGCGGTCCGCGGGCTGAACGGAGTGCTGGCGCGGGCCCAGCGGCTCGCAGTGACGAACCAGTCGAGCGTCAATGTCCTCTTCGACCTCAGCACGAACGCAGTGAAGGTGCACGAGGACGACGACAACGACAACGTGATCGACGCCAACGAGCGGGTGCGGGTCTATCCGATCGGCGAGGGCGTCGTCTTCGGGCGCGGCACGGCGCCCAAGCGCCTCTATGATGTGACGCAGATCAGCTTCACGCGGCGGCAGAACGGACTGCCTGAGCTGATCTTCCGCCGCGATGGCAGCGCCTCGGAGAACGGGGGCTTCTACATCACGACCACCAACGCCGCCGCCGCGGGACGCAAGAGCGACGCGCGCTCCGTCGAGGTCGTCCGCCCCACCGGCCGCTCCGAATGGTACCGGTACACCGGCTCCGCCTGGGAGAGGAAGTTCTGATGAACAGACGCGGCGTGACCCTCGTCGAAGTGATCATCGCCATGGTGATCCTCACCGGCGTGCTGCTCGGGATGGGCGCCTTCGCGGTGAACTTCACCCGCACAGTGTCGCGCTCGGACGCGCGCACCATCGCGGTGAACCTGGCGGAGCAGCGGATCTCCGACGTCCGCGCGACCCCCAACTACTCGGGGCTCGAGGCGGCGTACAACGGCACCGAGGCGACGCTCACGGGCTTCCCGGGCTACACCCGGGTCACCAACATCGTGCGCACCGGCGGTCCTCGGCCCACGTACACGAACGACTACAAGACCGTGACGGTCACCGTCTCGGCACCCGGCTTGACCAGGCCCATCACCAAAACCATCGTCGTGGCGGCCCCATGAAGCGCATCCGCGGATTCACCATCGTCGAGCTCCTCATCGCCATGGTCCTCCTCTCCATCGTGATGACCGGCGCGGTCAAGTTCTTCCGCGCGGTCAACACCTCCGTGGCCAACACGGTGGACCGGATGGACGCGATGCAGAACCTCAGGTTCGGGCTCTCGTCGCTCGACCGGGAGATCCGGTCCGCGGGCGCGGGCACTGTGGAGGTCCAGCCGACGCTCATCTATATCAGCGCGAGCGTGGCGGCCCTCAACGTGGACCTGGTGAGCCGCGTGCCCAACTCGCCCACCGCCGTCTACTACAACCCGGATGCGGACCCGCAGTCGGACGAGGGCCTCCAGCGCGCCGAGCGGTTCACGATCCCGACGACCGCCTACGCGTACCCGGACAGCACGTACCGCACCGCCGGCGGCGAGCTCAGTCCCGCCGAGACCGTGGTCTACTACTTCACCTTGGACACGTCCACGACGCGGGCCGACGACTACATGCTGCTGAAGCAGGTGAACGGCCTCACGTCGGACGTGGTGGCGCGCAACCTCCTGCCATACCCCGGCAAGCCGTTCTTCGAGTGGCTCCGCACCGACGCCGCCGGCAATCTCCAGGCGGTCGCGGCGGCCGCGTTGCCGGAAACGCATTCCATCGCGCTCCACGGCTCGCTCGCCGATACCGTTCCGTTCGCCACGATCGACTCGATCCGCGCCGTACGCGTCTGGCTCTACGCCACCAACGGGCAGACCGGGACTCGCGAGGTGACGCGCGCGCTGGTCACCACCATCCGTATCCCGAACGCGGGCCTGACCAAGCAGCGGTCCTGCGGCGACGCGCCCATCTTCGGCCGGACCGTATCCGCCAGCTTCACGGGCTCCGCCGCGGTGCCGAAGGTGACGGTCACCTGGTCCCCGGCCATCGACGAGACCGGCGGCGAGAAGGACGTCGAACGCTACGTCATCTATCGCCGGTTCAACGCCGGCAGCTTCGAGGACGCGCTGCAGTCCATCCCGGGCGGGCAAGCCAGCTACACCTTCGACGATACGGGCGTGCTGAACGACAGCTCGTACGTATACGGCGTCTCGGCGCTCGACTGTACGCCGCTGGAATCCACCCTGAACAGCTCGGGACGCGTCAACATCCCGTCGGCACCTTGAAACGGAGACTGACGATCATGGCTCGCATCCGGAACTCCGACCAACGCGGCATGGCCCTCGTGCTGGTCATGCTCCTCACCGTGGGCGTCGCGGCGCTCGCGGCGGGCGCGATCTTCCTCACCAGCAGCGCGAACCTCATCTCCAAGGGGCACGAGCGCGAGGAAGACATGCGCAACGCCGCCGACGCGGGCATCGAGCTCGGACGGTCGGCGCTCAACGGCAACCCCGCGCTCTTCCCGGATACCGGGTACCGGGCGCTGGCCACCAGCCAGCAGGTCACCGACGCCACCGGCAATCCCATCCCCGGCGTGACCCGCAGCATCTACTTCGGGCCGACCGGCTCGTCCACCGGCCAGTACGGCATCTTCGGCAGCGTGGTCTCCGTCATCCAGGACGCCAGCGGCGCCGTGGTGGTGCGGCGCGGCGAGCTGGCGCAGGAGTCCTTCGCCAAGTTCGCCTACTACACCAACGACGAGGGCTCCGGCATCTGCTTCGGCGGCGGCGACCAGATCTTCGGGCCGCTGCACACCAACGATGACATGTGCATCTACAGCAGCACCGCCCGATTCCGGAGCACGGTGGAAGTGTCCGGCACCATCACCGGCAAGCCCTACGGCACCTTCGACCAGGGGTACCTGGAGCGCGGCGCGGTGATCCCCCTGCCGACGCCCGCCGACCTCGTCAAGCTCAACACCTATGCCACGCAGGGCGGGATGTCCTTCACCGCGCCGGCCGGCGCCGTGACTGCGGGGCAGGCACGCATGCGCATCGAGTTCGTGTCGATCGACCTGGACGGCGACGGGCGCGTCACCGGCCCGACCGAGGGGTTCTTCCGCGTCTACATGGACAGCGGGCGGGTGGACGGCGTCCAGATGGCGGCGGACCGACCGGGGACCGCGAACCAGTCCCTCAATTGCGGCGACTTCCACAACACGAGTTTCGGGAGCACGTTCTTTACGGCCAACTACCACCGAGTCGTTTTGACTGGGGTCTGGGGGCATGGCGGCACGCCATCGACCGGGACGGCCACGGCGTCGCTCAACTCGGGAACCTACCGTTGCTTCCTCGCGGGCAGCGATCGGTTGAACGTGACGGGCCTGGGGACGCTCCAGCATAACACCTTCAGTCAACGCGACTCGGTCGGCTACTGGGTGCGCTACACCAACGCCCCGCCCGCCGAGTGGTCCGCCGGCCTCAAGAACGTGGCGTCGAACACCGTGGACACCACGCTGGTCGGGCGTGACTCGCTCGCCCACTACCTGTGGCCCATCTCGCGCCTTTACAACGTGAACACCAAGGGCGTCATCTACGTGAACGGCAAGGTCATCCTGAGCGGGATCGTGAATGGACGGGTGACCATCGCCGCCACGGACAACATCACCATCGCCGATGACCTCCAGTACGCCATCGCGCCGGGGTCCTCGCCGTGCCTGTCCTCCAACATGCTGGGGCTCCTTTCGCAGGGGGACGTGCTCGAGGCCGATAACACCATCAACGCGCCCTGGGACATCGGCACCGGTTACCGCAACTACGACGATTCGAATGACGACTTCCTCCAGGCGGTGATCCTGACGTTGAACAGCTTCACGGCAGAGGCCTACAGTGGCGGCTCCACGTCGGCGCAGCCCTGCCAGGGCACCAACTGGGGGCGGGGTTGCCTCTATCTGACGGGCGGGATCATCCAGGGCACGCGCGGCGCCGTCGGTACCGGCAGCGGCAGCGGCTATATCAAGCGGTATGCGTACGACGTCTGCGCCTTCCAGACGCCGCCGCCGTACTTCCCGACCACGGGGCGGTTCATCCGGAACCGGTACTACGAGATCGATCCGGTGGGGTTCAGCGTCGCGCAGTTCTTCGAGGACCTGGCGCCGAATCCGTAGCGGCGAGCTAGGGGGCCGGCGTCAGCTGCAGTCGGGCGACGCCGGCCACCCGGGCACCGGCGAGCGGGACCTCCCACAGCTCGCCGTTCCACCACTTGTCCCGTTGGTCGCGATAGTGGCGTGACAGCGGGTTCCCGGACTCTCCCGTCGGCACGATCATGCGCCCCCCCTCGACGTTCGCGAGATCCACGACCTGGCGGAACGACGGGGCGTGGGTGTTCTCGAACGGAGGCGCGAAGGCGCCGAAGTCGGCCACGTCCACCGTGTACAGCGATCCGGCGCGCGGCGACGGACCGATGTTGAGGCCCAGGAGGCGGTCGAGCGGGCCGATGCGGCCCAGCGCGTGCTCGGACACGGTGACGTGCGCCCGCCCCCACGGCACGCCATCGGCGACGGGGAGCGCCTGG
>JBGPHD010000125.1:0-9277 GCA_041484135.1 Gemmatimonadota bacterium | reverse complement strand
GCTCCGCGTTCTTCCACCGCACCGCCTCCATCGCCTCCGTCGAGAGACCCATCGTCCGCAGGGCCCGCAGCTTGGCGAGGCCGGTGTCGATCGTGAGGTCGGTCCCCCACAGCAGCCGCTCCGTTCCCACGCTCGCCACGCAGAGCTCCAGCATGCCGCGGTCCACCCCGCTCCCCGACAGGTCCACCCAGATGTTCGGCACGCCGACCAGGGCCCGCAACGAATGCGCCCAGTCCCCTCCCCCGCCGATGTGGGCGAGGATGAACCGCGTCGCGGGATGGCGGCCGGCCAGCGCGATGAGATCGAGCGCGTCGGAGATCTCCTGGTTGGGCACTTCGCCGCGGCGATGCTGCCAGACGTGCTGGAGGACCGGGACGCCGCGCGCCGCGGCCATCTCCGCGACGGGGTCGAGCAGCCGGTCGGCGGCGCGCCGGCTCGCCGCCAGCTTGACGCCGATCATGCCCTGGTCCAGGAACGCGGTGATCTGCGCCAGCGCGTGCGCGGTGTAGTTCGGGTTCACCGTGACGTAGCCCCGCACCCGCCGCGGGTGCGCGCGCATGAGCGCCAGCATCGCGCCGTTGCCGTACGCCACGTCCTCCGGCGACGGGAAGTACGTCGGCGACGTGTGCCCCCAGGTCCCGAGGATCGACGCCACGTGGGTGGTGATGCCGATCCGCTCGCCTAACGCGAGCTTCCGCGCGTTCTGTGCCTCCCAGTCCGTGCGACCGCCGCGCTCGTGCCCGAAGTGGACGTGCACATCCACCAGCGGCGAGGCGACCTCGGACGCGCCCTTCCCCCGGCCCTCGGCCCGCGGCGCGCTCACCGGCCGCTCGCCTCCAGCGCGTCCCGCATCGCGGCCACGGTCGCCCCGACCTCGGCCTCGCCGTGGGCCAAGCTCGGGAAGTCGTAGGCGCCGCGCTTCACCAGCACCCCGCGCTCGACGCAAGCGAGCAGGAAGCGGCGCTCGCGATCGCCGTCACGGAAACGGAGCATCCACATCTCCGGCATCCCCAGGAGGTCCCACACCCCATCGCCCACTCCCTTCAGCTCATCCAGCATCCGGCCGCCGATCCGCCCGAGGTGTCCCGCGACATCCTCCCGCTCCCACACCTCCATCACCGCCCCGGCCGCCGCGAGGGACACCGCCTCGGTGGCCAGCGTCGAGGATACCCAGGTCTCGCGGAAGCGCGCCATGAGATCGGCCCGGCCGAGGACCGCCGCCAGCGGGAACCCGTTGGCGAGCGCCTTGCCCACCACCGCGAGATCGGGCCGGACGCCCCACCGTTCCGCCGCGCCGCCCCGCGCGATCCGGAAGGCCGTCTTCACCTCGTCGAAGACCAGCGGGCAGCCGAGCGAGGTGGCCAGCGCTCGCGCTGCCGCGAGCCACGCCGGGGACGGCGCCCGCTCGATCACCGGCTCGAGGAGGATCGCCGCGGGCGGCGGCCCCTCCCGCGCCGCCCGCGTGAGCGCCGCTTCGTCGTCGAAGGGGACGGCGGTCCAGAGGCCGCTCACCACGTCCGGAACGCCCGCGCCGGCCGTGGGCCCGTCGAGCCAGCCGTGGTAGCCGCAGTGGACCACCCGGCTCCGCCCGGTGGCGACCCGCGCGACGCGCACCGCCGCCTGCACCGCTTCCGCGCCGGTCTTGAAGAAGCGCGCCTGCTCCGCGCCGGGATAGCCCGCCACCAGCCGCTCGGCGACCTCGACCTCGAGCACCGGCGGAAGCGGCCCCGCCGTCCCATCGCGCGCCGCCCGCTCCACCGCCGCCACCACCAGCGGATGCGCGTATCCCAGCCCCACGGCGCCTAACGCCATGGTCCAGTCGATCAGCACCCGGCCGTCGGCGGTCCACACCCGCGCCCCTTCCGCGCGCACCATGTGCGAGGGGCCGCCCGGTCCGCCGAAGAGCGCGTCGGGCCCCTTGGACCGGGTGGACGTGAAGCCGGCGACGGCGTCGGCGGCGCGGCGCGACCAGTCACTCATCCGGCCGCGGCCCCCGCCGCGCGGCCACCGCGGCCCGGGCTCATTCGACCCTCACGTGCGGCAACGGGCCCGGCACCAGCCGGTCGCCGGCCAGGTAGAGCCGCGTGCCTTTCGCGCCCGACCACACCAGCTGGCCCACCCGCCGTTCGCGGCCCTCGCGTGCCCGGTTCACGGCGAGGTCGAAGCCGAACGAGACGAGGTCTTCCTCGGGCACCTCGACGGCGAGGGTGACGCGGTAGCCGCGCGGTGTCGGCGCCCACGCGCCCTCGACGACCATCTCCGGCTCCGCGTCGGTGCCTCGCACCGCCGAGACGCGGAGCCGCGCGCGGTCCGCCGGGTCGGGCACGATGAGCCAGCCGTAGAACATCGCCGTCTCGAGATAGAGCTGCAGCCCATCGCTGTCGAGGTCGGGGGGCTCGTTGTCCAGCTCGGGATCCGGCGCGTCGTTAGGCCGGAAGCAGGGATCGGGCGCGGTCACGTCCACCCCGATGAAGAGACGCCCGCCGCCGAGATTGAGGTAGGCCCGCGCCGAGAACGCGTCGGCGCCCTCCCACGGGTCCTCGGCGCGCCGGAACTGGTCGGGCTGGTCCAGCGCGAGGGGCGGCACGACCCGGAACCCGTCCAGCGAGCCGTCCAGGGCGGGAGGCTCGTCCACGCGGGGGCAGACCGCCGCCGCTTCGTCGCCCCCCGACGGATCGCCGCGCGTCGTGACCGCGCTCCCGAACATCGAAGAGCTGGTGAGCGCCGGAACCGGCGGCGCGTTCCCCTCAGGCACGTCCCGCAGGCCGCCGAGCTCGATCGGGTCCCCGTGGCCGGTGTCGATCTGCCAGCCGGTGTCGGTCGGCCGGTGGGTGTGCACCACGTCACCCGAGAGCCTGACGAGGTAGTCGGTCCCGACGCACTCCACCTCCAGGGCGGTCCCGCCCGCGTCCACGCAGGCGACGAGCGTGACCTCGTCCCCGCCGCTCACCACGATGGGGAACGCCAATTCGGCCGGCGCGGTGGCCGAGATCCCGACCGGCGGGCCCGGGGCCTTGGCCATCTGGATCTGGAGCGGCTGGCGGCCCGAGAGGAGCACCCGCAGCATCCCCTCCGGCCGCGTGAAACGCAGCCCGTGCGCGTCGGCGTCCACCCGGCCGAGCCCGTGCCACGGCAGCGCGAGGGTCCGCTCTCCCGCCTCGCTACCCATCTGGACCACGTCGAGCGTGTAGTCCGGCGTCACCACGACGGTGCGCTGGAGCGTCGCGGCGTCGTAGGCGGTCCCGTCGGGGAGCTGGGCGCACACCCAGCCGAAGCCGTCGCGCGCGTCGCAGGCCACGCAGACGCCGTGCGCGGTCGCCTGCGACACGCCGTCGAGCAGCGGGGCGTTATGCGCCGCGGTGGTCCGATACCACGCCAGGCTCGGCGAGACGTAGGAGCCGGTGCCGAAGTCCACCAGCCACGGGACGCCCCCCGCGTGGACCGTGAGGTTCAGCCGGTCGGGATGGCCGTGTCCGCCCCCCGGCTCGCCGTAGTCGAGGCTCACGTAGGTGGACGCGTCGTTCCGGAAGATGGCGAGGCCCGTCGCCTCGAGGTGGACGTTCCCCGGTCGCCACGCATCCGGATCGGCGTCAGGCAGATCGGGCAGCATCCACAGGAGGCCCTTCCAGCCGAGCCGGTCCCGGCGGAGACCGGCGGGCGGCTCCGCGCGTTCCACCTCGGTGATCTCACTCTCCGGCGCCCCGCCCGGCGCGAGCGCGGGATCGTACACGTGGGCGAGCAGTGACGCGAGCCGCTCCGCGCCGGCCGGATCCGCGTCCGGCGCCTCCGCCGTGCGCGCCAGCGCGACCTCCCACAGCTCGGCCATCCGTCGCTGCCGGAGCGACACGCCGAACTTCGAGTCGCGCCGCGCCGGGAACGTGAAGTCCGGCAGGGCCGTGAGAACGGGCGCGCGGAACGCGGCGCGGAATCGGGCCGCCCGCGGGTCCGGCGAAGTCCACAGGTCGAGGTCGCCGGCGGCGCGCAGCATCTCCGCGCCCCAGACCAGGCCGCGCAGCGCGAACCAGTGATAGTTCTCGCCCTCGTACCAGAGTCCATCCTCGAGCAGGCCGCCCTCGAGCGACGCCAGGATCCCCGAAGGACCGTGCGCCGCGTCCCGCGCCATCCCCGCATCGCCTAACGTCCTGCCCAGGGCGTAGAGCGCGGCCGCGTTCCAGACCTGGCGGTTGGAGCGCGCCTCGTCGAAATCGGCGATCAGCGCCGCGCTCGGCGCGAAGAGACGGGTCTTGAGGTCGCGGGCGAGGTCCGCCGGCAGGCGCTGTCGCTCCTCGAGGAGCGACACCGCGGCCGCGAGCTGCAGCACCCAGATGGACTCGAGGTAGGTCGAGAAGAAGGGCCGGGAGGGACCGAGCACGTTGTCCGCATTGGGCCAGGTCTGGTAGCGCGCGGTGAGCGCCGCGAGCGCTTCCAGGGCACGCGCCTCAGCGGCCCCGTCCTCGCCCAGCCCGCCGAGCAGCGCGCCGGTCCACACCCGCTCGGCGAGCCAGAGCTGGTACCAGTAGACCCACCAGCGATGCGACGCCTCGGTGGACCAGAGCCGCCCGCAGAGCGTGCAGCGCTGTGCGTGGGGCGAGGCGGGGTCGAACCCCAGCTCCGCGCCGTCGTCCTTGCAGAGGCTCCCCCAGCGCGAGAGCATCGCCTTCGCCTCCGGCACGTAGAGCGGCCGGCCCACGAACCCGGCGAGCCCGGCGCGCAGGCGCTCGCGCACCGCCGCGAGGTCCGCCGCGCCGGTGATGGCGCTCCGGCGCGCCTCGAACGCGTCCGCGGAGATCAGCAGGCTCACGGCGTGACCATCCGACGCTTCATCGCTCCCCCACCGTCCAGGTCACCACACCCGCCATGTCGAACGTGAAGCGCAGCACCGTGCCGCCCGCCGCGCGCAGCGCCTCGGCCACCGCGAAGTCGTGGCCCGGCCGCGCCAGCATGACCATGCACCCGCCCGCGCCCGCGCCGCACGCCTTGGCCGCGTCCGCGCCCGCGGCGGTGGCCGCCTCCTCGAGTCTCCGCATCGCGTCGGTCCGCATCCCCGGCACGAGCGCCTGCTGGTGCCGCCAGTTCTCGGCGAGGACCAGGCCCACCTCGCCCACGTCGCCGCGGCCCAGCGCGTCGCGCATGTGCAGGGCGCACGCCTTGATCCCGTCCAGGGCGCGCAGCACGTCGGCGTCCCCGCGGTCGATCCGCTCCCAGACGGTGCGATGGGTGGCATCCGAGGAGCGCGGCGCCCCCGAGAAGCAGAGGACCAGGTGCTGCTCCAGCTCCCGGAGACACGCGGCCGGCGGCTCGAGGCGGGTGGACGACACCTCGGGATCGCCGAAGGTCATGAACTGCACGCCGCCTAACGCCGCGATGTACTGGTCCTGCTTCCCGCCCCGCACCCCCGCGTCCTCGACCTCCACCTGGTGCGCCGCCTGCGCCAACTCGGCCGGGAGGCGGCGCTCGCCGGCGAGCGCCGCCATCCGCGCCACGCCGCGCGCGCCCGAGCCCCCCAGCCCCGAGCCCGCCGGGGCGTCGCTCCGCGTCACCAGCTCGAACCCGCCGGCCGGCGCGTACCGTCGGGCCGCGGCCTTGAGGAGCGCCAGCTCGCCGTCGGGCCGCAGCTCGTCGATCCTCCGGGCCGTCACCACCGCGCCCTGATCCTCCGCGCAAAGCCGGACGCCCTCCTGCCGCGGCCGCACGAACGCGTGCGCGTACAGGCTGATGGCGACGTTCACCACCGCGCCGCCCGACCGCGCGACGTAGGGCGGCACATCGGTCCACCCGCCGGCGAGGTCGATGCGCATCGGCGCCCGCGCGCGGACGATCACGGCGCCCTTGTCCCGACCCGCCACCGCGCCAGCGTCGTCAGCTCGCCGCGCAGGTCCATCCGCACGCCGAGCACCCGCCGCTGCACACCCTGCACCCCGCGCGCATGATAGAGGAAGGTGATGGGCAGGTCCCGCGCCACGATCCGCTGCACCGCCCCGTAGTCCCTGGCGTCGAGCGCGCGATCCACCTCGGCGCTCCGGTACTGGGCGTACTGGAGCGGCCCCGCCAGGCGACGGGAGTCGAAGAGCGCGGCCAGATAGCCGAGGGAGAGATCGCCCGTGATGCCGGTCACCAGCGCATCATAATCGCGGCCGGAGCTTTGGGCAGCGGCCAGGAACGCGCCCAGTTCGAGCCGCCGGATGCGGACGTCCGCGCCGACCGCCGCGAGGTCGGCCTGGATCATCTGCTCGAGCACGTTGTCGGCCGAGCCCACAGTGCTGAGCGTGAGGGCGAGCGGGCGGCCTTCCCGGACGCGAACGGCGTTCGGCGCCGTCCGCCGCCACCCCAGGGAATCGAGCAACGCCTCCGCGGCGGGGCGATCGAACGGCACCCGGGGCACCGGCACGGCGAGCGGATGCGCGGGGGGCACCGGCCCATCGGCGACCTCGCCGAAGCCGTAGAGATAGGCCCGCACCAGCTGCTCGCGGTCGATCGCGAGGGTCAGCGCACGACGGACCCGCGCATCGTCGAAGGGAGGCCGGCTCGTGTTCCAGACGATGCCGTAGGTGAGGAGGATCGGGTAGTCGAGGGTGCCCAGGCCGCGGATGCGGCGCACGATCCCCGCGTGCATCGGCAAGATGCCGGCGAAGTCGAGTTCCCCGGCCACGAGCCCCGCGAGCTTCGTCGTCGCCTCGTCCACCACCACGATGACGAGCCGGTCGATCGACGGCCGGCCGCCCAGCTCGCGCGGGAAGCCGGGATTCGCCTCGAAGACCCACCGCCGGCCCGGCTCGTGCGCGACGAACCGGAACGGTCCGTTGCCGACCGGATGCTCATTGAAGGGCGAGGTGCGGAGCGCGGCGTGCGGCGTCGTACCCAGGATGTGCGCCGGGAGCATCGCGAGGTCGGTGAAGACGTCCGGGATCTCCTCCTGCGAACGACAGAAGCGGACGCGCACGGTGAAGGGATCCGGAGCTTCGACGCCGGTCACGCACGAAAGGTCCCCGTTGCGCGGGTACCCGGTCGCGGGGTCGCGCGCCGCATCGAGCGTGAACACGACGTCGGCGCTCGTGGTCGGTGTGCCGTCGTGCCAGGACACGTCGCGCCGCACGGCGATGTCGAGCGCGAGCCGGTCGCTCGACCAGGTCCAGCCCTCGGCGAGATACGGCCGGGCGACCAGCGCGCTGTCGTAGCGCGCCAGGGTCATGAAGAGCGCGTAGCGCTGCACCTGCTTGGCGAGCGGATGGACGGTGAGCAGCGGATCGATGGACTGGAGGTCGGCGCCGGAGGCGTAGAAGACCGTTCCCGGCGGCGCGGACGGGCCGCAGGCGGCGAGGACGAGGAGGCAGAGCGACAGGGGCCGGCGCACGGCGGGGAAACTAGAGAAATGGGCAGGCGCGCGCGAGATTGGCGGCGGACGCGGCGGCGGAGACCGAGACCTGACGCGCGTTAGGGCTTGGTCCGCAGCAGCGCGACCGAGCTGCGCCAGCTGCTGGCTTGACGCTTTCCGGAATACCCACTAGTGTTCCTTTCGACCATCTAAAGAGAGCCTCATGGCCAAGCCCGAGCCTAAGGACGACATCCTGCAGGGCACCCTGGACATGCTCGTCTTGAAGGCCCTGTCCCTGGAGCCGATGCACGGCTGGGGCATCACCGAACGGTTGGAGCAGTGGTCTGCCAGCGTGCTCCAACTCAACCAGGGCTCCCTCTACCCCGCCCTGTACCGCCTGGAGCGCCAGGGCCTCCTCACGTCCAGCTGGAAGACGACCGAGAACAACCGGCGTGCGCGCTACTACGCCCTCACCGCGATCGGCAGGAAGGCGCTGGGCGAGGAGCAGCGATTGTGGGCCCGGATCTCCAAAGCGGTCAACCTGGTCCTCGCGGTGGACGCGCCGTGAACGCGCTCCGCGGTGTGCGTGCGGCGCTCGCCCGGCTCGTTGGGCTCCGCACCCGCGATGCCGACGAAGCCCGGATGACGGAAGAGATGCGCTTCCACCTCGACCGCCTCACGGAGCGCCATTTGCAGGACGGGTTGCCGGCCGAGGAGGCACGGCGCCGCGCGGCGATCGCGTTCGGTGGCCTCGTCAAGCACCAGGAGGAGGCCCGCGAGGAGCTGCGCTCCCTGGCCATCGACCACCTCGTCCTGGACGTGCGACTGTGCCTCCGGAAGTTCCGGCGGGCGCCGCTCTCGACGGTGTCGATCGTGGCGACGCTCGCCATCTGCATCGGCGCGACCACCGGCATGTTCTCCATCGTCAACGCCGTCCTGCTGCGCAGCATTCCCTATGCGTCGCCCGAGCGGCTGGTGTGGATCTCGTCCGTCCGGCCGGACCGCTGGGATGCGCCGTTCTCGCTCCCTGAATTCATGGACTTCAGCGAGCGCGCGCATGGCGTCGACATCGGCGCGTTCGCCAACTGGAGCGCCACGCTCGCGGCGGAGGAGGGCGCCCAGCGCCTCCAGGGCATGCGGATGTCGGCGCACGGCTTCGATATTCTGGGCGCGCCGGCCGCGGCGGGCCGCCTGCTGCACGCCGCCGACGATGCCGCCGGCGCCGATCGGGTGGTCCTGCTGAGCCACGCCTTCTGGCTCCGCCGGTTCCGCGGCGCCACCGCGGCCCTCGGCAATACCATGGTCCTGAACGGCGACTCCTACACCATCGTCGGGGTGTTGCCGCGGCACTTTCCCCTGCCGCTGCGCGACGTCGATGTCGTCGTGCCGCTCGCGCCGGAAAGCGACCCGCGGCGTCACGTGCATGGATCCACCAACTTCCTGCGCCTCTTCGGACGCCTCCCGGGATCGGCCGCTCCCGCCGACGCGCAGCGCGAGCTGTCGGCACTTACGAAGGGGCTGCGCGACCAGTACCCGGCCGCGTACGCGTCGAAGCTCGGCGTCCGCCTCACGCCCATGCAGGAGTACCTGGTCGGCGGCTACCGGCGGGCGCTGTTCATGATGCTCGGCTCCGTCGCGCTGATGCTCGCCATCGCGCTCGCGAACATCGTCAACCTGCTGTTGATCCGCGCCACGGCCCGGCAAGGCGAAGTCGCCCTGCAACGAGCCCTCGGCGCCTCGACGCGAGCCATCGCGCGCCAGCTGGTGACCGAGGGGGCGCTCCTGGCGGGAGCGGGTGGGCTCGTGGGAGCGCTGCTGGCGTGGTGGGCCGTCGCGCTCACCGCCAGGATGGGACCGCTTCGCGTCCTGCGCCTCGACGAGGCCAGCGTCGATGGGACGGCGCTGCTCGTGGCGCTGGGACTCTCGCTGGTGGCGACCGCCCTGTTCAGTCTCCTGCCGCTCGGC
>JBGPHD010000124.1:0-9288 GCA_041484135.1 Gemmatimonadota bacterium | reverse complement strand
CGGGGCCTGCAGGGACGGCGGCACGGCGCCCGCGTCCTTCGCCACTAGGCGCCAGCGCGCCGGCCGCTCGCCATCCAGGAGCGAGAGGGTCGGCTCGTTGACCTCCATCATGTTGACGATCCGCAGGCGATAGGTGCGGCCGGCGACGAGGTTCATCGGCGGCATGAGCGAATCGCCGTTGACCGTCGGCGTGCTGCTGTCGCTGAGCTCCCGCCCGCCCAGGATCAGCGTGCGGTCGAGGTCGGGGTCGAACGGTCGGCCCGGCTCGATGACGATCAGCGGGCCATAGAGCCCGTCGCCGCGCTGGCGGTTCTCCTCCATGTGGGTGTGATAGATGTAGGTGCCGGCGCGCGGCGGCGTCATCTCCACCATGAACGAGTCGCCCGGCGCGATGAGGGGCGCCGTCCGTGGGCCCACGCCGCTCCAGCCTGGGACGCCGTCGTAGTAGCTCTCGAGCTCGATGCCGTGCCAGTGGATCGCCGTTGGAGCCGCGAGCGTGTTCACGATCGTGATGCGCGCCAACTCGCCGCGCACCAGTACCAGCGGTGCGGCAGCGTGAGGCGCATCCGCCGGGCCATCGTACGCCGTGCCCGTGAACCGGACGCCGTAGCTGTTGGTCCCGCTGCCCCGCGCCATGGCGACCACCATGCGGATCGCGCGGGCCGGCGCCGGAGCGACGGGGTGCGCCGCGCCGGGGCGAGCCCGGACGTCGATCCCCAGCACGAGTCCCCACATCATGTCCTGCGCGTGATTGCCGGTGGTGTGCAGCGCCGCGTGCCCGCCGGGGAACGGGTACCGGTTCTCCGTCGACACGTGGGGCTGGAGGTGGCAGTGGAAGAGCCAGCGGCCGGGCGTGTGCGGGGACCAGCTCATGTCCACGGTCGCGCCCGACTCCACCGGGTGCGTGACCTCCTCGGGCCGCTCTTCCCCGCGATACACGGTATCGGCGCCTTCGCCACCACGCGCGTTCACGCGGAAGAAGAAGCCGTGCAGGTGCATCGGGTGCTGCTCGAAGCTGGCGTTGATGATCCGCCAGCGCACCGTGTCGCCCACCGCGTAGGCAAGCCGCTCCGTGTGCGGCCAGGCGCGTCCGTTGATCACGGCCTCGAATCGCCCGTCGCCGGTGATGCCGCCCGCCGAGTCGGGCGGGAGGTACATGCCGCTGATGACGAAGACGCGATCGGGCGGCACCGGCGCGCCGGCCGGATCCACGATGAAGGCGCCGTGCAGCTGGGAATCGCGGTCGCCGCGGTCCGGCAACGAGTCCGCGCCCATCGTCGCGCCCCAGTAGTAGTACGTGCCGGGAACGCCTGCATCGAAGCGGATCTCGCGCACCGCGCCCGCCGCGACCTGCAGCGTGTCGCCGAGCGCCGACGGACGGGCGTGGAGCCCGTGCAGGACCAGGCGCCGGGGCAGCGTGTTGCGCACCCAGACCCTGAGGTGCGTCCCCTCGCGCACGCGGAGCAGCGGGCCGGGGTTGCTCGGCGCGTGACCTTGGGCCGCGAACGCCTGCACGACCACCGGCGGGCTCTGATCGAGGTCGGGGAACCAGCGACCCTCGGTGGCCATGAGGCGTACCGTGAGGGTCCCGGCGTGCATGACGCCCGCGGACACCCGATTGTCATTGGCGAGGATCACGGGAAGGGGAGGCGCGGCGGCGTGCGCCGGCCCGCCGCCGAGGGACGCGATGAAGACGAATGCGAAGGGCGGCATGGGGAGCCAATCTACCCCCACGCCGCCCGGCGCAGCGAGTCGCTCGTGGTGCCCGCTACGGTCCGGCGGGCGCCGACCACGAGTTGTTGGACCGGTCGGCGTCGGGGAAGACGCCGCGCGGGTCGATCTCCACGCGCACCGGCTTCGCGCTGGTCGGGCTCACGATCGGGAACATGGCCCGCGAGCCGCGCAGCCACGTCTCCACCGGCAGCCGGAACGACCGGGTGCTCCCGTCGGCGGCCGTCACCCTGAGCTCCACCGGCGCCACCATCTCGCGATGGTTGGACAGGAAGACGCGGGTGAGCGTGTTGCCGGCGTTCTCGGACTGGAGCACCGAATCCACCGCCTGGTCGAGATGATCGTTGCGGACGAACCAGCTGCGCCAGAACCAGGAAAGATCCTCGCCCAGTCCGTCGTTCATCGAGCGGAAGAAGTCCGCCGGTTGCGGGTGCCGGAACGCCCAGCGGCGCACGTATTCGGAGAACGCGGCGTCGAACGCGGCCGAGTCCACAACCACTTCACGAAGGAAGTGGAGCCCCACCGCCGGCTTGCCGTACGCGTTCCAGCCGCTCACCTGGCCGCTAGGCGACCGGTCCTGCATCTCCATGATCGGCGTTTCGGGCCCGCGCCAGCCGCGCAGGAAGGTCTGGTACGCGCGCATCGAGCCGAACTCGAGAGTCTGGATGCGCGTCGTGTCCGTGGGGTAGCGGTCACGGAAGCTGAACCAGTCGATGAAGGTGTTGAATCCCTCGTCCATCCACGGATAGAGCCGCTCCTGCGACCCCACGATCATCGGGAACCACTCGTGCCCCTGCTCGTGCGCGATGGTGTAGTACAGCTCCTTCTCGTTCTCCGCGTTGTCGAAGGTGATCATGGGGTATTCCATCCCGCCCACCGGTCCCTCGGCGCTGATCGCCGTGGGCCAGGGGTAGTGGAACCAGCGGGAGTGGTACATGACCGAGTGCCGCGTGATGTCCGCGGCGTTGCGCCACGTGGCGAGCTCGGTGGGCGGGTAGAACGCCTGCATCAGGATGCCGTCCCAGCCGGAAGCGTCCCACAGGTAGTTGGGCGCCGTGGCCCATGAGAAGTCGCGCACGTTGTCGGCGTGGAAGCGCCAGGTGCGAGTGGCGCCGGTCCCCGGCGGCAGCAGGGCGGGTGTGTTGAGTTCGTTAGGCGGGATGATCCGCACGATGGTGTCCGACCGCACCGCCGCGGCGAGCCGCGCCCGGATCGCGGCGGGCAGGACCTCGGCCGCGTTCCGCAGCACGCCGGTGGCGCCCACGGTGTAGGCGGCCGGCAGGGTCAGCGCCACGTCGAAATCGCCGTACTCGAGATAGAACTCGCCGCTGCCCACGAACTGGTCGGTGTTCCAGCCCCGCACGTCGTCGTACACCGCGAGCCGCGGGTACCACTGCGCGATCTGGTAAAGCGTGCCCTCGGGGAACTGCTGGCGCCCGGTTCGGCCCTGCCCGCCTGACGGTATCTGGTGATGCCAGGCGAGGTCGAGCGTGACCTGGCCCCGCGGCGGGAGTGGCTGCGCGAGGTCCACCCGCATCATGGTGCTGTTCACCCGGTACTGCAGCGGGCTCGTCGTGGTCGCGCCCGTTGCCGGCCGCCGAGCGCGCCCGGGGGGGGCCGCCGGCCCGCTCACCACATTGAGCCGCTCGATCGTCGCGCCGAGGGTGACGCCGGGCTGGGTCCGCTGCAGCGGGTTCTGTATGGCGTCGAGCCGCGAGAGGGGCGATCCGCCGTTCATGTCGAGCTGGAACCAGAGGTACCGGAGCGTGTCCGGCGAGTTGTTGGTGTAGCGGACGGTCTCCTCGCCATGGATGGTGTGCGTCGCGACATCGAGCGACGCCCGGATGTCGTAGTCCGCCTTCTGCTGCCAGTAGGTCGGTCCCGGCATCCCGGACGCGCTCCGGAACCCGTTCGGGGTCGGCAGGTCGAGGATGCGGAACGGCGACGTGTCGGGGATGCTCGGTCGCGTGGCCGCGAGCGGCGCCTGCTGGGCGGCCGCGGTGGCGGCGAGGACGAACGTGGCGGCGAGGGCGATGCGAACCGGAGTGGCGGTCATCCCGTGGGCCTTGAGTAGGTGTGGACGCGGAACGCGATGCGATGCACAGGCTGGTAGATTAACCTCACGATGCGCATGGTCGGTAGCGCCTGGCACCGCGCGGCTGTCCTCCTCAGCGTGTGCGCGGCCGTCCCCGCGGCGGCGATCGCGCAGCGCGTTCCAGTTTGCGCCCTGCCCGCGCTCCACACCCGCGAGGAGCTGGTGGCCGCCCTGCGCGACCTCCGCCGGGCGCCGGAGCGCGGCCTGAGCCCCGACATCGAGTCCGCGTTCATCGCGAGCCTCGGCCAGCCGGTCGTGGGCTGGGCTTACGGCATCGCCGTGGACAGCGCGGGCGGCACCGCGCTCGAGCTGCGCGCCGCGGCATTCCCGGTCCTCCGCTACGCGCGCTACCGCGCCGCCGTGCCCGCCCTCACGAGGATGGCCACGCCGTGGGTCGGATCATGGCTCCTCTGGCAGGGTTCGCTGCATGCGCTCTCGACGTACCCGTACCCCGAGCTGGCGCCCTTCTGGCGCGAGATGCTCCACTTCCCGCGGCGGGTCGTGCGCGAGGTGGCGTTGCGCGGCCTGTCGCTCACGGGGAGCGCCGAGGACATCCCCGACATCCGCGAGGCGTTCCATCACGAGGACGATGCCTGGTCGCGGCACATCGTGGCCCAGGCGGAGTCCCTGCTCGTCCTGCCGGTGGCTGCCCGCGGCACTGCCTGGTTCGCGTGGCCGCCGGATCCCGACGGGCGCTTCGTCCCGTCGGGTACGTGGATCGAGATGGGGATGGGTTTCGCGAGGGCGGCGGGCCGCTGCCGGGAGTGACGCCGGATCAGGCGCCGACGCCGCCTGCCGCGGGAGCGACCGCGGTGTAGTGCGACTCGACGTACTCGTCGAGGATGCGGATGAACCGCGGCACGATGTCGTCGCCCTTGAGGGTCGTGAAGAGCCGGCCGTCCACGTACACGGGCGCCCTCGGCTCTTCCGCCGTGCCGGGGAGCGAGATCCCGAGATGGGCGTGCTTCGACTCGCCGGGCCCGTTCACCACGCAGCCCATCACGGCCACGCGCAGCTCCTCGACCCCCGCATAACGGTTCCGCCACTCCGGCATCTTCTCCCGCAGGTACGCCTGGATGTCGGACGCCATCTCCTGGAAGAAGGTGCTGGTGGTGCGGCCGCAGCCGGGGCACGCCGTCACCTGGGGCGTGAAGCTGCGCAGGCCTAACGACTGGAGCACCTGCTGCGCGACCAGGACCTCCTCGGTGCGGTCGCCGCGCGGGGCGGGCGTCAGTGACACGCGGATCGTGTCGCCGATGCCTTCCTGGAGCAGGATCGAGAGTCCGGCGCTGGAGGCGATGATCCCCTTGGCGCCCATCCCCGCCTCCGTGAGGCCGAGATGGAGCGGGTAGTCGGACATGGGCGCGAGCTTGCGATAGACGTCCACCAGGTCCTGCACGCCCGAGACCTTGGCCGAGATGATGATGCGGTCGTGGGCGAGCCCGCACGTCTCCGCGAGACGCGCCGAGCGCAGCGCGCTCTCCACCATCGCGTCCATCGTCACGTCGCGCGCCTCGCGCGGCTCTGCCAGCTTCGCGTTCGCGTCCATCATCTCGGTGAGCAACGCCTGGTCGAGGGAGCCCCAGTTCACGCCGATGCGCACCGGCTTCCCGTGCGCGATGGCGACCTCCACGATGGCGCGAAAGTTGTCGTCGTGGCGCTTGGCGCCCACGTTGCCTGGGTTGATCCGGTACTTGGCAAGCGTGCTCGCGCACGCCGGGTACTTCGTGAGGAGCAGGTGGCCGTTGTAGTGGAAGTCGCCGATGATGGGGACGCGCACGCCCATCGCGTCCAGCCGCTCGGCGATGCGGGGCACCGCCGCCGCCGCCGTGTCGTTGTTGACCGTGACCCGCACCAGCTCCGAGCCCGCCGCCGCGAGTGCCGCGACCTGCTGCGCCGTGCCCTCGACGTCGGCGGTATCGGTGTTGGTCATGGACTGCACGACGATCGGGTGGCGGCTTCCCACCAGGACCCCGCCGACATCCACGGACACGGTTTCTCTGCGCTTCAGCTCGGGCATCGGGCTCGTTCTCCGTTGGCCCAGAATATACGCGGGCGCGCCATTCCTGACGTGACGGCGCGATTCGCGCCAGCGGCGCCCGATCTGGTGTTGCGGCGGCGCACGCCTCCTGCCTGAAGGGCGCGTGTGAGCCGGCTCACAACGCGCGGCGGAGGCGTGCCAACCGCATGCAAATCAGTGAGTTATGCTCCCCATGGGGCCGGGGATCCGAAGCATGATGCCGGTTGGTTCTACGGCGCGGTTCCTGCGATACTGAAGGAGGAATGCCATCACCCGAGAGGATCGTCGAACTGTGACAGGCTTATCGAAGGCAATGAGGCTCGTCTCCCTGGCTGCGCTGTGCATCGCGGCGGCCTGTACCGAAGCGCCGACCAGTGGCGTCCCGTCCGTCGCACCCTCGTTCGCGCGGCGCGGAGCGCGCGGTTTGCACCGGGCGAGCGAGCGCTACCACGACCGCGGCGCCCATGCCTGGACGGGCCGCTCCGGCTCGGCCGCGATCGATGTCGAGGCGCTGAGGGACGATGACGGCGGCGTGGATGTGACGGTGAACAGCCACCGGGCCACGGATCCTTCCGCGGTCGCGGGTGCCATGTCCAAGGTCCAGGTGAAGGCGCTCACATCGGCGGGCCGGCTGCTCTTCACGCGGAACTACAACAGCGCGCTCATCGGCGGCACGTTCCACGCGAGCTACGACGGCATGCCTGCGGGCTCCCGGTTCGAGGTGCAGGCCAACGTATACGGCATCGACGGACGTCGCACCGACGTCGTCACCGTGAACGCCCACGCCGCACGCCGGCCCGACCTCGCGGTGACCGCAATCGCCGCGCCGGCCACGGCGATCGTGAACACGCCGGTGATCATCTCGGCGACCATCGCCGAGCTGAACGGGGACCACGGCGCACGCGCGGATTGCGGGCTCTTCGTGAACGGCGCCCTGGTGGACCGGGCGAACGGCATCTGGGTGGACGCGGGGGACGTCGTCTCCTGCGTGTTCACCACCACGTTCACCACCACCGGCGACAAGCAGGTCGAAGTGCGGATCTCCCACGCCGCGCCGGCGGACGCCAACCCGGCCAACAACGCGGCCGGCACACGCATCGCGGTGGTCATCCCGAATCCGTCGGATCCCGGACCGGCCTTCAACTACTTCGCCGACATCCGCGACGTGGTCTTCGAGCATGCGGACACCTTCGCCACCACCTGGACGTTCCCTTCCGGGGCGATCTTCCTTGACCAGTCGAGCGCGATGGACTCGTCGGGCACCGAGCAGTCGGCGCTCTTCAACGGGGCGATCTCGACGCGGCTGACCTTCCCCATCACGCGGATCGACCTGGCGCAGACCAGCGGCGGGCAGCTCCTCCACACGGCCCACTACGACAACGTGCAACCCGACTCGACCAGCAGCAGCGGCGCCGACTGCGCGGCCAGGAGCGAGGAGGGGACGGGCGTGAGCTTCTTCATCTGCGCCCAGAGCCTCGGCTTCACGACGCTCACCTACTTGAGAAGCGCGGGCACCGTCACGTTCCAGTCCACCGGCTTCAGCAAGGTCTGGAACGGGACGTCGTTCGACGAGACCACCTGGACCGACAACGGCACCGGCTCCTTCGGCGCGCTCCTGCCGTGGGGCGGCACCTTCTCGTTCAACGTGACGGTCACCGACGGCACCACGCTGTACTCGGCGGCGGTGACCGTGCCCCTCGTCTCCACGACGACATCGGACGTCGAGCCGAAGACGTGCGCCGCCGGGACCGCTTCGGTGCCCCCTGACGTGCTCACGACGTCCACCTGCTTCTCGTCGCTGTTCACAGAGACCGGCCGCTTCGGCACCGTCTCGGGGACCGGCACCACGGTGATGCCGACCGTGCCCTGAGCCGAGTCGCGAGACTCCCGGATGACACAAGCCCGCGTCGTGAGACGCGGGCTTGGTGTTTGATGCGGAGAAGTGAGGCGGGAAAAACGCCGCGCGGGGAGGCTGGTCAGGCGCTCCGCAGCGCGACAACGTGGCGGCTCAGCGCTGCTTCGCAGGCCGCTTTGGTCTCGGGATCGACCTCGCGCGCCGCTCGACGCGCCAGGGCCTGCCTGGCGCGCGGGTGCGCGTAGGGGCGCAGCGCCGTCGCCGAAGCGAAGCGGACGCCGGGATCCTCGTCGTCGAGGAGCGCCGTCAACAGATCGAGCCCGTCAGGGTTCGGCTTCCAGTGCGCGATCACGTTCGCCAGCGCCAGGCGGACCTGCCGGTGTCGCGCATGAGCCAGTCCCCAGAGGTGCTCCAGCGGCAACGAGGCGCCGATGCTGGCGAGCAGCAGCACCGCGTTCCGCACCACGTACCAGCGCTCGTCCTCGAGCGCGAGGTGCAGCTGGGCGATCAGCGGCCGGCGGATCTCCGCGTACTCCCCGAGCGACGTCGCCACACTGAAGTACCGCCGCGGGACGGTCAGGGCCGGCGCGTCGTTCATGCGCTGCAGGACCGTCGCGGTGACTGCGGGACCGCGGAACCGCAGCGCCGCGGCGAGCCTCCGGACATCGGTCGCCGGCGCGCTCGCGCCGTCCAGCAGGACGCTCACCGCTTCGGGCGTCGCCAGCCGCCGTCCCGCTGCCACCAGCCGCTCCGCGAGATCGCGGTCGCGCACGTGCGGTAGCTCGCTCGCGAGCTTGAGGAGCGCGCCAGCGGCCTCGGTGGCGCGCACCGCGACCCTCGCCGGGTCGGAAAGCGCCAGAATGGCCTCGATGCCGGCGCCGTACCGCGACCCGTCACTGACGGAGATCGTGCCTGTGGAGCCCCCGGGAATGACCCTCATACCCATACTCCAATCAAGTCCTGTGCCAGTCTTGTGAGTTGACCACCGGGTTCCGTAACGTGTGCTTCTACAACGGCTTGGATGCTGCTCCCAGCAAGAGGCCGGCATGGGACACCGGTCCGGCCCCAGCAAGTCGCGGAGGGGGCTGGCAACCTGCAGCCCTACTCCCCAGCCCGGGCGAGTTGCCGGATCCAGCGGACAGCGCGGTCCAGGGCGGATGGCTGGTTGGTGGTCCAGACCCGCGGCTCGAGATCGACCCGGATCTCGCGTCCGGTGACGACATCGCTCATCTCGATCCGATGGACTCGGGAACCGCCTTCGGGTGTTGGCAGGGCGACGTGCACGAAGCGCTGGGCAGGGTTGGCGCTCATCGTTCGGCTCCGACAGGGGGTGAACGGCACTCGTTCTTGGCTTGGGATAGGTCAACCATCGTGCCGCAGCGGTGAGCCGGAGGGCGGATGGCCGAACCTGCTGTCAGGACTGGTCTTGCGAGGGGGAAGCGCGGAGCAGCCCCGGAGCGGGATGGTCCACTCCGGCGTCAAGAAGCTCGTCGGTGTCGAGTTTCGGCTTAGTGCGGTGCGAGCAGTCGCGGGATGGTGATCGAGCCGGCTCGCATCACGTAGCGGATGTCGCGCAGGTTCCGGGTG
>JBGPHD010000123.1:0-9398 GCA_041484135.1 Gemmatimonadota bacterium | reverse complement strand
GGTCACATGCTGTTCGTCACGACGAACTCGGGCCGTCTTCTGGGCGTGGATCGCGATCGCGGCGTCATCCGCTGGGAGAAGCCGCTGCCGCACCACGCCTGGTCCTCCCCCGTGGTCGTGGACAGCGTGCTCATCGTGGCCGACTGCGAAGGGATGATCCACGCCTGGGACGTCCGCCGGCCGGACGTGGATCCGCCGGTGCTGTGGGAGTTCCAGCTCGAGAGCGGCGCCTGCATCGAGTCCACGCCGGCGGTGTGGAACGGGCGCCTCTACGTGGGCGCGCGGGACGGCTACTTCTACGCGATCGGCGACCGCCCGGCGCGATGAACGAGGTGTGCTCCTGCATGCGAGGTGTGATGTGACGAAGGTCCAGTGGTCGAAGGGGCTCGCGGCGACGGGAGCCTGCAGCCTGATCGCGCTCGCGGCATGTCATCGGGCCGGGCCGGTCGCGGCGCGGCCGGAGCCGGTGCCTCCCGGCGTACAGGTCGGGATCTTCGGACCCTCCTCCTCGCCGTTCGAGCTGCCGCGGCGTGCCGCGCTGCGCGCCATGCCGCAGCCTGCGGAGTGGCCGGAGGTCGGGCGTGAGGCGACGGAGCTGCTGGAGCGCTACCTCGCCCTCAACACGACCAACCCGCCGGGCAACGAGATCCAGACGGCGCGGTTCCTCGAGGCGGTCCTCGCCCGCGAGGGGATCGTCGCGCAGGTCTTCGAGCCGGCGCCGGGGAAGGCCAACATCTACGCGCGCCTCCAGGGGGATGGCTCAGCCCGGGCGATCGTGCTCTTGAGCCACATGGACGTGGTCGAGGCTTCGCGGGAGTACTGGAGCGTGGATCCTTTCGGTGCGGTGGTCCGTGATGGGTACCTCTACGGCCGCGGCGCGCTCGACATGAAGGGGCAGGGGATCGCCCAATTGATGGCGATGATCCTCCTCAAGCGGAGCGGCGTCCCGCTCCGGCGCGACATCATCTTCCTCGCCACGGCGGACGAGGAAGTGGGCGGCATGAGCACGCTGGGCGCGGCGTGGATCGCCCGCGAGCACCCCGAGCTGGTCCGGGGCGCGGAGTTCCTCATCAACGAGGGCGGCGGCACCGGTACGGACGAGAACGGCAACCTCTCGTATTTCGGCATCGGCACCACGGAGAAGGCGCCCTTCTGGCTCTCGCTCACGACGCACGGGACGGCGGGACACGGTTCGCGTCCCACCCCCGACAACGCGGTGGAGCGGCTCGTCCGCGCCCTCGCGCGGGTCGAGGCCTGGGAGACCCCGCTGGTCGTGACGCCGACGGTGGACCGGTTCTTCAAGGACCTCGCCACGCGGGAGAGCGATCCGCAGGTCCGCGCCTGGCTCCAGGACGTCGCGGCGGCGGTGGGCGACCCGGCGGGGCGCCGCTACTTCACCGGCGATCTCTACTACAACGCGATCCTCCGGAACACGATCTCGGTGACGCGGGTGCAGGGGAGCGGCAAGGTCAACGTGATCCCGCCCACCGCGCGCGCGGAGATCGACGTGAGGCTGCTCCCGGGCCAGGACCCGCAGGGGTTCCTGGCGGACCTCCGCCGCGTCGTGGCCGACACCGCGGTGGCCATCGAACCCCTCGGCACGGTGTGGGACGCGACCGAATCGCCGGCCGAGACCGAGCTCTTCCGCGTGGCGTCGGACGTCATCCATCAGCGCTACCCCAACGCGCTGGTGACGACGCCGATGCTCTCGGGCTTCACCGACTCGCACTACTTCCGGCGGATGGGGATCGCCTCGTACGGCCTCCAGCCGTTCGTGGTCTCGGAGGCCGAGGCGCGCGGGATCCACGGGAACAACGAGCGGATCAGCCTGGCCAACGTCGAGTTCGCGACCCACTACCTCTTCGACGTGCTGCGCAGCCTCGCCGGCCGTTGATCGGACCGCTCATCCGCTCCCCGGTGCGGGGGCCGAGAAGCACGCCGCTCCCCATCGACGGTCGTCGCCGCGCCCGGAACGTGTTCGGCGCGTTCGTGGAGCTGGTCACGGCGCCGTTCGGCTTCTGGCACCGGCAGCGGCTGGAGGTCGTCACCACCGAGATCGGCATCGCGGGGCTGGCGCCCGCGTTCGACGGCTACCGCATCGCGTATCTCTCCGACCTGCACAAGTCGGCCATCGTGCCGCGGTGGTGGCTGGAGCGGGCGGTGCGGAGCGCGATCGAGGTCCGGCCCGACCTGATCGCGTTAGGTGGCGATTTCGTCCACGACGACGTGCGCTACGCCCCCGGCCTCGCGGAGCTGCTGGCGCCCCTGGCGGCGCCGGACGGGGTCGTGGCGGTGCTCGGCAACCACGACCACTACATCGGCCCCGGGCACGTGCGGGACGCCCTGCGTGCGGCGGGCATCGTCGAGCTGCTCAACGTGCCGAAGATCCTCCGGCGCGGGGACGCGGAGCTCGCCGTAGCGGGGGTGGGCGACCTCCAGTGCGAGGTCATCGACTTCGTGGCGGCGGTGGGCAGCGTCCCCCCGCACGTGCCGAGGATCGTGCTCTCCCACGACCCCGACGTCTTCGCCTACTGGCCGGCCGAGCACCGCCTCGACCTCATGATCTCGGGCCACACCCATGGCGGGCAGGCCTACCTCCCGATCCTCGGTCCTCCATTCGTCCCATCGCAGTTCGGGCTTCGCTATCTCAAGGGTCTGTTCCGGGAAGGCGAGCGCCAACTCTATGTATCACGGGGAGTTGGGGCGAGCGGAGTCCCCTTCAGGTGGGGTTGCCCGGCGGAACTGACGGTCATCGTTCTGCGTCCCTCTTGACAGTCCGCATCAACCGTCCTACTGTACTAGAACACCGATACAGTTGGCTGGAGACGTGTTCAGACAAATAGACCCGCGCAGTCCGATCCCCTTGTACGTGCAGATCGCCAACCGGCTCCGGGTGGCGGTCGCGACGGGCGAGCTTCGCCCGGGAGCGGCGCTGCCTTCGGTCCGGAATCTGGCGACGGTGATCCGCGTGAACCCGGCGACGGTGGTGCAGGCGTACCGCGAGCTGGAGTTCGCGGGCGTGGTGGAGAGCCGGCAGGGCGCGGGGACGTTCGTACGGGAGCTGCCGGAGGCCAAGCTCGACGCGGAGCGGCAGCGCGAGGCGCAGCGATTGGTGAGACAGCTGCTACAGGACGCGTCGAACCTGGGCGTGAGCCCGGAGGACCTGGACCTGGCGTGGGAACAGGAAACGAAGGAGCGGGCCTGATGTCCAACGCGATCGAGACGTTCGAGCTGTGTTACCGCGCCGGCAAGGACTTCGAGCTGCGCGACCTGTCGCTCAAGGTGCGCGCGGGCTCGATCTACGGCTTCCTCGGGCCTAACGGAGCGGGGAAGAGCACGACCATCAAGCTGCTGATGGGCATGCTGCGCCCGCTCTCCGGCCAGATCTCGGTGCTCGGCAAGAAGGTGCCGCTGGACATGACGCACATCCTCTCGGACACCGGCTACGTGCCCGAGCGCCCCCACCTGTATCCGTTCCTGACGGTGGGCCAGGCCATTCGCTGCCACGCGGCGTTCTTCGGGACGTTCGACGTGTCGTACGCGCGGGAGCTGCTCGAGACGTTCAACCTGCCGGAGCTGCGGAAGCTCTCCCGGCTCTCGAAAGGCGAGATGGGCAAGCTCCACATGCTGCTGGTACTCGCGCAGCGGCCGAGCCTGCTGATCCTGGACGAGCCGACGGACGGCCTGGACCCGGTGGTGCGGCGCGACGTCTTCTCGGCGCTGCTCGACTTCTGTTCCCAGGGCGCCGCGACGGTGTTCATCTCGAGCCACCTGGTCCACGAGCTGGAGCGCATCTGCGACTGGGTGGGCGTACTCGACCGCGGCCGGCTCGTGGCCGAGCTGCCGATGCACAGCTTCAAGAACGGCATCAAGCGGCTCAGGGTGGAGAGCGCGCCGAGTCTCATCGGCGATACGCCCTTCGTCCTGCTGCTCAGGGAGCAGACGCCGTACGACGAGATCTGGGTGGTGCGCGGTTGGCAGCCGCCGATGACCCAGTGGTTCGAGGGGACCGGCGCGCGGGTGAAGGAGATCGTGGATCTCGATCTCGAAGAGGGCTTCGTGGAGCTGCTGCGCTGCGCGCGCGTGCCGGCGGCCTGAGGAGGAGGACCCATGTTCCCGATGCTGTTCAGGTTGATGTGGATGCGGACGCGGACGGGCCTCGCGATCGTGGTGATCGCCGGGTTCATGGTGCCGCTCTTCATGCTCGCGGGCGGTGGCGGCCTCAGGTCCGGGGATGCACCGGTGGATGCCTGGCTCCGCCAGGCCGAGCTGATGGGCCAGCTGCTTCCGGTCGCGACGGTCTTCCTCGGCGTGTACCTCGGCATCATGGCCTGGGCCGACGATCACCTGGGCGGGCACGTATACGCGCTCTCGCTCCCGGTCCGGCGCGAGCTGTTCGCGCTCTACCGCTTCGGCTCGGGGGCGATCCTGCTGGTGATCCCGGCGGTGGCCCTCCTCGCCGGGTCGTTGATCGCGACGGCGGCGGTATCCCTGCCGGGGGGGGTGCACGCGTATCCGTTGGCGCTCTTCGGCCGGTTCGTGCTGGCGTCGTTCACCTGCTACGCGATCTTCTTCGCGATCTCGATCGGCACGCGGCGCGCGGTGTATTTCACGTTCGCCGCCATCGGCGCGCTGTTGCTCGGCCAGCTGCTGTTCCTCCTGGCGGGTTCGAGCGTCAATCTGGTCGCCATCGTGCTCAACGGTCTCACGACATGGCCGGGGCCGTTCGAGGTGCTGACGGGCCGCTGGGCGCTGTTCGATGTCTAGGCCGCGCGTTCTGGCGGGCGCCGCGGCATGGATCGCGGTTGCGCTATCGGCGACGGTCGCCGGGCCGCTTCGCGCCCAGGCGCGCGAGGAGCTGGCCGACCAGATGGCACGCATCACCGCGCGCGGCGTCGCCTGGAAGCTGGCGGATCCCCGCTTCGGTCCGCGCGCCCAGCGGGCACCGGCGCCGCAAATCGGCCGCAGCGGAGCCGTCGTGGTCGCGATCGGCAGCGACGATCCGGCGGGGCGGGCGCAGGCGATAGCGGAGGGCCTCGCGTCGGCGATCGACTCCGCGGCCCCCTGGGCGCGGCCGGCGGCGGAGCGGGTGGTGTTCTTCGCGCACACCTGGGGTGTCTCCTCGCTCCAGGGGACGACCGGGCGCAGACCGATCCACTTCGACGCGCCCCGGCCCGTGCTGGTCGCGCGCAGTGTGCAGGCGGCGTCGTGGACCCTTGGCATCGCGATGGTCGCGGACGACAGCATCATGCGCTCCTGGGTCGGCAACGGGGTGGATCTGCTGTGGGACTCGCGGGAGCGGAATGCCCTCATCATCGCGGAACTCATCCGCGGCGGGTCACCAAGCGGCACCGATTGTCTCAGGGGAGGCGCCGCGGCCTGCGCCATGTGGCTGGGACTCGATGAGCGCGCGCGCTACACGCCGGAGGACGCGCGGCAGCAGCTTCGTGACCTCTTCAGCCAGGCCCGGCGCCCGTTGTCGGAGCCTTACGAGTCGTGCTGGCAGGGGGACGACGAGGCCTGCTACCGGATCCAGATCATCCGCTACCCCTCGTCCGATGATGCGCGCCGCAGCCTGTTCCACTTCGTCGCCGCGACGTACGGCCCGGACGTGACGCTCAGGCTGCTGGCGGACGGTGCGAGCTCGATCGGTGCACGCCTGACGCGGGCCACGGGGAAGCCACCCGCCCAGCTGGCCAGCGCGTGGCGCACCTGGCTCTTCGCCGAGGCGCACTGGGAGCCCGTGCGGGCCGGCGCGCGTGAGGCGCTCCCCACGATGGTGGTGATCGGTCTCATGCTGGCCTTCGCCACGAGGAGCGGACGATGGCGCGCCTGACGTCCTGGAGGATCTGGGCGCCGGCACTGCTCGTGCTGGCGATCCTCGTCGCGGCGCTGCCGCCGAGCTACCGGGAAGGGTACGTGGTCCGTGACCGCCACTCGCTCCGCACCAGTTTCACCGCGGCCGAGTCGCGGGTGCAGGAGCAGGCCGAGCGCCTCGCGTGGGCGCCTGACGCGCTCCCGGAGAAGTTGCGCGGCCTGGCGGTGGTGCGCCGTGGCCCGCTGCTGGTCGCGTCGAGTGACCAGGTATCCGCGCGGGTCCGGGATGCCTGGGTTCTAGCGGTCACGCGGGACGCCGCACTGTTCCCCGGCGCCGGCGTGCACCCGGACGGGGCGGTGACGCTGGTGCTCGCGGCGCGCCAGAGCGGCGGCGGCCGCCGGGCGCTGTCGTGGTACTCCGAGCACGCTTTCCCGGTGCCGCTCGGAGAGCCGTGCGTGCTGCGTGTGGACAATATCTCGCTCCGCGGCACGCCCGAAGTTACGGAGAGCCGCGCCAAGGGCATCATCGGCCAGTGCTCCCTGTCGTTGGCGTACGGCCGTCCGGGCACGGCGGTCCGGAGCTGGGCAGCTCGCATCCGGAACCCGTTCCGGTTCCGGCCCAGGGCGTTGCTCGACACGGAGTGGGTGCCCCCGGCGTACGCCGCGGACCAGGTCCGCGTGTCGTGGGACAGCTATCAGTTCGACTACCTGCAGGGCACCTTCGGGCACTGCGCCGGCGGCGATGGCGCCTCGTGCGCCTATCTGCTCGACGCGCAGGGAGCCGGGGAGAACGGCGGCCGGCGCAGCGCCTTCATCTGGTGGCTGATCAACAAGGACCAGGGGCGGTCGTTCGCCCGGTTCTGGCGGCACGACGGGACGCTGAACGAGGCGTCGCTCGCGGCGTTCGGTGCGTCGTTCGACCAGCTGGCCGCGGCGTGGCTGCGGCCGCGCCTCGTGCTGCCGCCGTCGGGCCCGCAGTTGCCCGAGGGCGCGGTGCCCAAGACCGCGGCGATCCTGGCGCTCTCTGCGCTGGGCGCCATGCTCGGACTGCGGCGCCGGCAAGCCGCCTAGCACCACCCGGGCCCGCGCTTCGTGCTCGCCGACCTCCGTTTCGCGTTCCGCTCGCTCGCCCGGAGCCCGGGCTTCGTCGTCGTCGCCGTCCTCGCGTTAGGTGTCGGGCTCGGCCTCTCCACCACGATGTTCGCGGTGCTCGACGCGGTGGTGAACCCGTTCATGCCCTACCGCGATCCCGACACGCTCTTCCGGGTGCGCTGGTGGTACAGCCGGACGCGCACGACCATCCAGATGGGCGACATGTACCGGGCTATCCGGGATCACACGCGCTCGTTCACGGTCGTGCCGGTAGCGGGCGCGCGCCTGGTGCTCGAGACGCGCGACGACAGCCGGGATGTCTACGTCGCGCGTGTCACGCCGCGATTCTTCGAGATGACAGGGGTCCGGCCGCGCCTGGGACGGGCCTTCGTCGCGGGCGACGGCGAGGATGTCGCGGTGCTGGGCAACGAGCTCTGGCGTCGTCTCTTTCCGCGGCGCGCCTCGCTGGCCGGCGCGACGGTAACCCTGGGCGACCGCACCTATGCGGTCGTCGGGGTCATGCCGCGCGGCGCGATCGCGCCGGAGGGAGCGTCCGCCTGGCTGCCGATGCACGCGTCCGCGGACCCGACGATCGGTGCTGGTGCGATGCCCATGGTGCGCCTGCGGCCGGGGGTGACGAGGGCGCAGGCGGATGCGGAGCTCAAGATCCTCGGCGCCACCATGACCGCGCAATTCACCTCACGGGCTAACCCGGTCTCGTTCGAGCTCGCGCCGGTGCGGGAGCGCCGCGAGGAGCTGAAGGACATCCACCGCGCCATGGTCGGCGCGGCGCTCGGCGTGCTCATCATCGCCTGTGTGAACCTGGCGCACCTCATGCTGGCGCGCGGCTTGGCGAAACGGCGGGAGCTGGCGGTGCGCATGGCCCTGGGGGCGAGCCGGGTGGTCGTGGTGAGGCAGATGTTCGCCGAGTGCGCTGTTGTCACCACCGGTGGCGCGGTGCTGGGCGCGTTGGGCGCAGTGTGGGGCGCGGACGTGCTCACCAACCGCATGCCGCCGTCGGTGAGCTGGATCGGCCTGGTCCAGCCGCAGCTCAGCTGGCGGGTGTTCGCGGTCTCGGCACTGGCGGCCGCGGCGTCGGCCGTGCTGTTCGGTCTACTGCCGGCTATCAGGGTAGCACTGGCCGTGAGCCTGGACGAGGCGCTCAAGGACGGCGCGGGCACGACCGGGCGCTCGCGACAACGCTACAGTCCGCTGGTCGTCGCCGAGGTGGCGCTCGCGCTGGTGCTGATGATGGGCGGCGGGCTGTTGCTGCGCACGGTACAGCAGCTGCGCGGCGTGCAGTTCACCTTTGACGACCGTACGCTGCTCCGGGCGATGGTGGGACTCCGGCGGGATGCGGACACCACCAGGCTCATGCGCCGGGACCAGGTCATCGCCGCGGTGCGGAGCGCGCCCGGCGTCAGGGACGCTGCGTTCGCGGAGTGGCGCCGCGCGGTGGGCGGGGCCATGACCGCCGAGATGGTCGGGGGCGATCCCACCCGGACGCTGACCGCGCAGAGCGTGTCGGTGGTGTCATGGCAGTACCTGAGGGTGCACGGTCTGCCGATCGTGAGCGGGCGCGACTTCGAGCCGGGCGACGGCGACGGCGATGGGGTGGCCATCCTCAATCCGGTTGCGGCGGCACGCCTCTACCCGCGACAGGGCGCCGTGGGCAGGATGATCAAGCTCGGCGCGCCCGCGGCCAGCGCGCCCTGGATCCGGATCATCGGCGTGGCCCGCAGTCCCATGGCCATTCGCGGCGAAGAGGCGGACACGGTCGGAGCGATGGTGTGGGTGGTCGGCGGCGACCGGCCGGTCACCTTCGGGTCGCTGCTCATCCGCACCACGTCGGAGAATCCGCGCGCTGCCGTCGAGGTGCGGCGCAAGCTGCGTGCGCTGCCCGGCATGTCGTGGTCTTCGGTCGAGCCCTACGCATTCTACCGGAACGCGGAGCTGGCCTCGCGCGGGTTCCTCGCCCAGGTGTTCGTCTCGATGGGCGGGGTGGCGCTGGCGCTCGCCGCGCTGGGCCTCTACGGGGTGCTGGCCTACGCGGTGAACCAGCGGATGCGGGAATTCGCCGTGCGCATCGCGCTGGGCGCCGCGCCGCGGCAGGTGTTCCGGATGGTGCTGCACGACGGGATGGTGATGCTGCTGGCGGGGATAGGCCTGGGCGCGTTCGCGGCATTCGCCACCGGCAGGCTGCTGGACGCCGTCCTCACGACGATCCTCCCCAGCGACGTGGTGAGCCTGGTCGCGTGCGAGGCGGTGCTGGTCGCCGTGGGCCTGCTCGCGGCGCTAACGCCGGCGCGGCGCGCGGTGCGGGCCGATCCGCTGGAGATCCTGCGAGCGGTCTGAGTCAGGCCAGCGCGACGACGAACCGCACGGTCAGGCGCTCCGCCGACTGCGGCGTGACGGAACAGAAGGACTTCGCGCCTAACAGCTGCTTCACGCCCAGCACTTCGGACTCCCCGATCCCCGGCACGTCCCGG
>JBGPHD010000122.1:0-9439 GCA_041484135.1 Gemmatimonadota bacterium | reverse complement strand
CCCGCCGTACCCCGCGCAGGCCGTAGAGAGCGTTATGCCCCGCGCTCACCACTCGCTCGAGGTACGCGATCACCCGCGGGTCGACGCCGTAGGTGCGGGCGCGCGCCAGGTCCGCCGCCACCTCCCGGTACTGCGCCGCGAACCGCGTCAGCGCCGCGCCGTCGAGCCGCCGCAGGCCCCTCCCCTCGGCCTGGATCGCCTCGTGCCGGTACGCCTCCCACGCGCCCTGCTTGCGCGCCACGAACCGCCCCGCCGCGGACGAGGTCGCGCCGCGGGCGCCGCCCCCCGCGCCGCGCGCCAGCGCCAGCCTTCCGGCCCGCCGCTTCCGCTCCGCTTCGTGCAGCTCCAGGAGGAAGCGCTCGTGATCGCGCGGGCGTCGCGGATACCGCTCCGCGAACCGGGCCGCCAGGTCCGTGGCGAGCCGGAGCCGGCGCAGCGGCTCGAGCGCGGCGCGGCGCTGGAGGAACTGCTCGAGGAGGCGATACTCGTCGTCGGCCAACTCGGGGGCGCCCGCTTCGTCGGGCACGCCGGGCTCGGGTTCCGCGGCCGTCGTGAGCGCCAGACGCGTCTCGTGCGGACGGTCCCGGACCACGATGGTCCCGGCCACCAGGTCGCCGAGCCGCTTGTGCTGTCCGTTGAGGAAGACGAAGAGCCCGCCGAGGATGTACGAGAACAGCGGCTGCGCGTCGGCGATCCGGAGCAGGTTGCGCACCGCCGCCGCGGCCAGCGTGACCGGGTGGCCCGTGTCCATGATCACCCGGATGCCGAGCCGCCGCTTGCCGGGGGTCTGGCCGCGGAACAGGCCCTCGCAGAGCACGAAGTAGCCCCAGAACACGGCGAAGGCCGCGAGCGTCGCGACGGCGACCACCCAGGCCGTTGCGCCCGGGCTCCCTAACGCCGTCGTGCCGGCCATCACCAGGAAGAGGAGCGCCTCGAGCAGCACGACGATGACCAGGTCGTAGGCCGCGGCGGTGAACCGCGAGCCCAGGCCGGCCAGCTCGAGCTCGATGATGACGTGCTCGGGCGTCTCGACCGCCACGTGCCGCGACAACTGGAGCGGCGGGGTCTCTCGCGCGGTGGCCATGGGAGGTGCATAATAGGGCCCGGGAGGGAACCCAGCCATGCGCGCGCTCGAGCCGCTCTCCGGCGGCGAGATCCTCGACGGGGCCTTTGCGCTGTACCGCCGGCACTTCGCGACGCTCGTCGGCGTGGCCGTCGTCTGCCAGGGCCCGTTCCAGGTGATCAACCTCTACGTGACCTTCAGCGGCGGACCGCTGGTGCATCCCCTCATCTCCCTGGCCTCGTTCCTGGTCAGTCTGGTGGGCGGCCTCCTCGGCGCGGCCGCGACGCTGCGCATCGTCTCCGACGGCTACCTCGAGCACGAGACCGCGCTCGGCCAGGCGCTGGGCTTCGCGGTGAGCAAGATGCGCCCGCTCCTCAATGCCGGCATGGCGAAGTGGATCCTCATCGGCCTCGCGTTCATGCTCCTCATCGTGCCCGGGGTCATCGTGGCGTGCGGCTACGCGGTCGTGTCGCAGGTGGTGGTGCTGGAAGAGCTGAAGCGGCCCATGGACGCGCTCGGGCGCTCGTGGGAGCTCACCCGCGGCTTCCGCGGACGGATCTTCGGGCTCGGCCTGGCGGTCTTCGCCATCGTCGCGGTGCCGGTCTGGTTCTTCGCCGCGCTCGGCGCCGGCATCCCCGCGCTGCTCCTCACCACCCAGGTGCTCGCCGCGGCGTTCCAGCTGGTCCTCACGCCCCTCGTCGCCTGCGTGTTCACGCTGCTCTACTATGATCTGCGGGTCCGGAAGGAGGCGTTCGACCTCGAGATCCTGAGCTCACAGCTCGGCCTGGCGACCGCCTCGGCGTGATCCCGCCGCAGCAGCCGCTGCCGGACGACTCGCTCGCCGCCGTCCTGCGCCAGGTCTTCGCCGTCCCCAAGTACGAGTGGAGCCACCGTCCCAGCCTGCTCGGGTGGCTCGCGGACCTCGCGAAGCGCTGGGTCGCGTGGCTCGAAGCGCTGCGCGCGGCGCACCCGGTCGTCCACCTCGTGCTGTTAGGCGCCCTGACCGCCGTCGCGCTCGGCCTCTTCGTCCACCTGGGCTCGATCATCTGGCGGGCGCTGCGCTCCGGCGAACGCGAGGCGCCCGGGGCGGGCGGTCCGTCGGCGCCGGTGCGCGACGCCGACTGGCACCTCGCCGAGGCCCGGCGCCTGGGCGGCCTGGGCCGTTATGCGGACGCGCTGGCCCACCGGTTCGTCGCCCTGGTGCTCGAGCTCGACCGCCGCCACGCCGTCACCCTCCACCCCGCCAAGACCCCGGCCGAGTACGCGCGCGAGGCCCGCCTCGACGCCGGCGGGCGCCAGGGACTCGAGGCCCTCGTCTCCACGCTCTACGCGCACCTCTTCGGCGGGACCCCGTGCGGCCCCGAGGAGTGGGCCGCGTTCGACCACGCCGCCTCCCTGATCCCGGCCCATGGCGCGGCGCGCTGAGCTCGGCCTCCTCGCCGCCCTGGTGGGCGCGCTGGCCCTGGCCGCGCTGCTCGGCCGCCGGTCCGCGCCCGCCGGCACCAACGACGATCCGCGCGTCTCGACCCGGCTCGCCGGGCCGCACGGCGCGAGCGGGTTCGCCGAGACGCTGCACCGGCTCGGCGTGACGGTCACCGGGCGCGAGGAACCGCTCTTCGGCCTCGCGGCGGGAACGCCGCCTGCCGACGTGGTCGTGGCGGTGCTCGCACCCGATCTCCCGCTCGGCGACGACGAGGTCTCGGCGCTGCGCGACTACGTGGCGCAGGGGGGACGGCTGCTGCTCGCCGGCCGCACTGGGGCGGAGGGCTGCTTCGGGTACCGGCTCGAGCGCCGCTTCGGCGTGGCCGACGGTGCGACCCGCGAGACCTCCAAGCATCCGCGGCAGACCTTCCCCGTCACCCACGCGGTCCTGCGTGATGTCCGCCCGGGGCGGGACACCTCCGCGGCCGGGCGGCGCCGCGACGCGCCGTGCCGGCCCCTCTTCCCGTCCCACGCCGAGCAGCTCCTCTGGTACGAGTCCGCCGTCGCCTACCAGTTGCGGTTCCCGTCGGGCGGCGTCGTGATCCTCGTGGCCGACGCGGCGATCCTGGGAAACCGCGCCCTGAAGGAGACCGATGCCGGGCCGCGGGTCCTCGGGTGGTTCCTCGCGCCCCGGCCCCGCGCGATGGTGTTCGACGAGTACCATCATGGGTTCCAGCGGGCGGGCTCGCTCCAGGCGGCCGCCTGGGCCTGGGCGCTCCGCGCGCCGGCGGGGTGGGCGCTCCTGCAGCTCGCCGCCGCGGCGCTCCTCGGCCTCGCACTGGCCGCGGTCCGCTTCGGCCCGGCGCTAGGCGCGGTGGAACGCCGGCGCCGCTCGCCGCTGGAGCACCTGGAGGCGTTGGCGGCCGGCCTGGGCCGCGGACGCGGCCAGGACACCGCCCGGCACCTGTTGCTCGGAGGATTGCGCCGGCGGCTCTCCCGCACCGACGCCGGCAGGACCCGTGGACCGCTGGAGCCGTGGCTCGCCTCGCTCCGGCTCGCCGCGCGCGGTGAGGCCGCCCAGCGGGCGACCGCCCGCCTGACGGAAGCGCTCGAACCTGGCGGCGGCGATGAGCGGGTGCTCATGGCCGCCCGTGCCGTGGAGGACGTGTGGGACACCCTGAGGATTCCGGCGCCGCCCAAGCGGTCCTGACCGCGCTCCGGTCGGTCGTGCTCGGCCAGGACGCGGCCACCCGGCAGGTGCTGATCGCCCTGCTGGCCCGCGGCCACGTCCTGCTCGAGGGCGTGCCGGGGACCGCCAAGACGCTCCTGGTGCGCACGCTCGCCCGCGCGCTCCGCGTGCGCTACGCCCGCATCCAGTTCACGCCGGACCTCATGCCGGCCGACATCACCGGCGTATCCATGCTGAGCGGCGCGCAGGAGTTCGTCTTCCGGCCCGGCCCCCTTTTCGCCGACCTCGTCCTCGCCGACGAGATCAACCGCGCGCCCGCCAAGACCCAGGCCGCCCTCCTCGAGGCCATGCAGGAGCGGACGGTGACCGTGGACGGGACCTCCCACCCGCTCCCCGGCGTCTTCACGGTCTTCGCGACGCAGAACCCCATCGAGTTCGAGGGGACGTACCCGCTCCCCGAGGCGGAGCTCGACCGGTTCATCATGAAGATCGCGTTCGGGTACCCGAGCGCCGAGGTCGAGCAGGGCATCCTCCAGCGCTACCTCGAGGGCTTCGAGGCCGACCTCCCGGAGACCTACGGGGTGGAGCCGGTGGTCGACGGCGAGGGGCTCGGCCGGCTGCGCCGCGCCGCCGACGCGGTGCGCGCCGAGCCGCGCATCACCGCGTACATCACCGCCATCGTGCGCGCCACGCGGGCCGGCGCGACCCTGACGTTAGGCGCCAGCCCGCGCGCCGGGGTGGCGCTCCTCAAGGCGTCCCGGGCCGCCGCGTTCCTCGAAGGGCGCGACTTCGTGATCCCCGACGACGTCAAGGCCATCGCGCCCGCCGTGCTCCGCCATCGGGTCTCCGTCGCTCCCGAGCTCGAGCTCGAGGGGGTCACCCCCGACGCCGCGCTCGCCGCCATCCTCGACCGGACCGAGACGCCCACCACGTGACGCTCCCCACGCGCCGCGCCGTGGTCGCCCTGGCGGCGCTCGCGCCGCTGGGGCTCCTGGGCTACGCGAGCCCCGCCGCCCTCGACGCGCTGCTCCTCCTCGACGCGCTCCTCTTCGCGCTGGTCCTCCTCGACAGCCGCCTCGCGCCCGAGCCCGGGGCGCTCGACGTGCGGCGCATCGCCGCGCTGAGCTTCTCCGTCGGGCGTGAGGCGGAGGTGGGCTACGAGTGGCGGAACCCCACCGGGCGCGCGGCCCGCCTCCTGGTCCGCGAGATCCGGCCCGCGATCCTCGGCGGCGCCGTGCCGGCGCGCGCGGTGGCGGTGCCGCGCCGCGGCGCCGTCCGCGAGGACCTGGTCTGCGTGCCCGCGCGGCGCGGCAAGGAGACGGAAGGATGGCTCGCCGTCCGCAGCGTCGGCCCGCTCGGCCTCGGCCAGCGCCAGATCCGGCTCCCGCTGCCGTGGAGCGTCACGGTCTACCCGTCGATGCCCGGCGCGCGGCTCCGCGCCGCCGTCGCCGAGGCCACGCGGCGCAAGGACGCGGGCCTCCGCCCGGCCCGCCGGCTGGGCGAGGGCCGCCTCTTCGAGAGCCTCAGGGAGTGGGTCCCCGGCGACGACACGCGCACCATCGACTGGAAGGCGACGGCACGGCGCGGGAAGGTCATCGCGCGCCAGTATGAGGAGGAACGACGGCAGCAGGTGCTGCTGGTGCTCGACGCCGGCCGCCTCCTCACGGCGGAGGTCGCGGGGATCTCGCGGATGGAGCACATCGTGCGCGCGGCCCTCGACCTCGCCTTCGCCGCGCACCACCACGACGACAACGTCGGCGTCATGGTCTTCGCGGACCAGGTCCTCCACTACGTCGCGCCCCAGCGCGGGCGGCGCGGCCTGCGCGCGGTGCTCGACGTGCTGGCGGTGGCCGAGCCCCGCCTGGTCGAGTCCGATTACCCTGGCGCCTTCCGGTACCTGGCCATCCGCAACCGCAAGCGCGCCCTGACCGTCTTCCTCGGCGACATCATCGACCGCTGGGCGTCGGAGGCGCTCGTGGCGGGGGTCGCGTCACTCCGACCCCGGCACCTCCCGCTCGCGGTGACGCTGCGGGACCCGGAGCTCGACGCGGTCGCCAGCGGCCGCCCCGCCACCGTCGCCGACGCCTATCGGAAGGCCGCCGCCGAGGAGCTCCTCGCGCAGCGCGAGGACGCGCTCGCCGTGATGCGCCGGTCGGGGGTGGTGGTGCTCGACGTGCCGCCCGCGCGCGCGGGGGCCGCCGCGGTCGGGAAGTACCTGGAGCTCAAGCGGCGGGGCCGGCTCTAGCGCTGGCGGCCGGCGCCTAACGTGCGGAGAGCCAGTAGTTCACCTTGATCGCCAGGAAGGTGTCGCCGTCCGCGGTCAGGCCGTTGAACAGGTCGCCGATGCGCACCAGCCGCCCGAGCGACGTCTCCCGTGCCCGGCGCTGCTGGAACACCAGGAACAGCGTGCTCCCCGGCCGCCACTCCCACCGCAGCACCGCGTTGCTCCGGAACGATGCCAGGTTGAAGTCGAGGTCCGGGATCGGCGTGCCGCCCGCATAGGCCACCAGGTCCGTCCCGCCCGGCGCGGCCAGCTGGCCGTGGTCGGTGAACCGGCCGCTCGCCAGGAACGGCTCGCCATAGAGCTCCAGCGTGAGGTCGGGCGTGAAGGCGTAGTTGAACCGGATCGGCATGCTCCAGTTGCTCTCGTCCAGGAACGCGAAGACGTAGCGGTTGCCGAAGGTCGCCGTCGCGAGGGGATCCGGCACCGTCATCACGTACTGGCGGGGATCGATGGCCCTGAGGTAGTTCGGCGCGAGCGACAGCGACCAGCGCGGGCCGGGACGGACCGAGAGCGAACCCGAGAGCCGGTACGTCAGGCCCGCGAGCTCGTCCCGGCCGTAGTACACCCGCGCCCGCCACTGCGTCTTGGCCGCGAAGTTGCTGTTGAGCGACCAGATCGTCACCCAGGAGCGCGCCGTCCCCATCGTGGGCCCGCCGCGCGTCAGGCGCTCGTCCTGGGACCGGACGTCCACCCAGAAGGTGGCCGTCGTCGACCACTGGTTCTTCCAGGTGGCGTTCGCGTCGAGCTCGACCTCGCCGAGCTGCCGCTCCCCGCCGAAGTTCCACTCGCCCACGCTGTTCAGCGAGACGCCATAGTTCCGGAAGACGCGGCCCGGCCGCGTCTCGCGATAGCGCAGGCTCCCCTCGCCGATCACCCCGTCGGCCGTCGAGATCCGCCCGATGTCGTTGAGCTCGAGCCCCGGGGATTCCGCCCCGACGAACGCGCCCCAGAGCCAGTGCCGGCCGTTGTTCTTGCCGGCGGAGAGGCCGGCCGTCCAACCGTCCAGCGCGGTACGCGTGGTGTCGTAGGTCGCGTAGGTCTGGTCGGGGCGCTGGAAGTAGCGGGCCGACCGCTGCTGCAGCACCGCGATCGCGGGCGCGTCACCCGTCACGTGGCTGAACCCGAGGTAGCCTCCCACCTCGTAGGTGCCGTGGTCCCAGCGGAGGTTCCAGTCGGCGCCCCCGGTGACCGCCTGCCGCGGCATCTCCCCCGCGAGCGCGCTCCCTGCGTCCACATCGCGGCGCACCGCAGTGATCATCGCACCCACCACCGACTGCGACGGCCCGAACTCCTGCTGCGCGCGGAACACGCCGAACCCCGTGACCGGCGCGACCTCCGTCCGGCCGAACCCGGCCGACGCGGTGTCGTAGGTCCGGGCCGTCTCGCGCGCCGTGATCGCCGTGAGCCCGCCGATCGAGAGCCCCGACCGGGTGCGGCCCGTGAGTTTCGCCGCGCCAAGGATGGTCGAGAAACCGGGCCGGTCCACGTAGTCACCGGAGGCGTCGCCGCGGGGCGAGGCGCCGATGCGCCGCGAGTAGAAGTAGGCCGGCCCGCTCCCGCGCAGCAGCTGGCTCCCCTCGGTGAAGAAGGGACGGCGCTCGTCGAAGAAGACCTCGAACGCCGACAGGTTCACGACCGCCGGATCGCCCTCCACTTGGCCGAAGTCCGGGTTGACCGTGGCCTGGAGCGTCATGCTCGGCCCGAGCCCCATCTTGAGGTCGCCACCGGCGCGGATCTCGCCGGTCCGCCCGTCCGGGTTGAACGGGTTGTTGGGGTCCGCGCCGCTCGTCACCGTCGCGTTGCTCGCCGCGTACGGGAGCAGCTCGACCCGGCTCGAGGGGCGGATGCCACGAATCCCGCGGAGTTCGCCCATGCGCGAGGACCACGCCGAAACGTTGCGCGGCACCGGGATCCAGAAGTCGTCCTCGTTCCGCGACGGGATCCACCGGTCGATGTTGAGGCCCCACACCTGCTCGTCGCCCGCGTTGAAGCGCAGCTGGGAGAACGGGATACGCATCTCCGCCGTCCAGCCCAGCGAATCCACCACCGCGTGCGCCTCCCAGACCGGGTCGTAGGACTGGTCGATGTCCGTCTCGTCGTCCCGCGGGTGATACCAGTCGATCCGGCCGCCCGCGGCCGTCACCCCGAACGAGTACGCCGTCCGCCGGTCGTGATAGGTGTCGAAGGAGACCCAGATGTGCTCCGACTGGCCGCCCGCCACGTCCCGGCGGCTCACGTTGCGCTGGATGGCCGCGGGATCGTCGGCGAACATCCGCAGGCCGACGTAGAGGTACGTGTCGTCGTAGAGGATGACGACCTCGGTCCGCTCGCGCGGCACCGCGCCCTCGACCGGCTCCTTCTGGATGAAATCGGTGATCGGCCTTCCCTGCCGCCAGACCTCCTCGTCCAGGCGTCCATCCACCCGGGGCGGCGCGCCCGTGAGCCGCACCGCCAAGGCCTGCTTGGAAGCGGGGGCCGGCGGCGCCGCCGAGGCCTCGACGCTCTGGGCGCGCGCAGGCGCCGCGGCGAAGACGGCCGCGAGGAGCGCGAGCCACAGAGCACCCGCACGCGCCACGAGGCCGCGCGCCGGATGCGGGAGCGCCCGCGGGCACGCGATGGGCTGGCGGTACGGCCCGCCGTGGCCGCATACTCGATCCATGCCGTTACTCCTCGATGAAGCGGACGTCGCCCGCGCGCTCGACATGGCGGGCCTGATCCCATTGATGCGCGAGACGCTGATGCGCTTCTCACGCGGTGATGCGCGGCAGCCGGTACGTCACTCCCTTACGGTGCACCCCGGGGGCGGTTTCTACGGCGTGATGCCCGCCCACGTGCCGCCGATGGAGGGCCGGCGAGGCGCACTCGGCCTCAAGTCGGTCAGCTTCTACCCCAAGAACGACGAGCGCGGACTGCCGACCCACCTCGCCACGATCCTGCTCCTCGATCCCGACACCGGGGCGCTCGAGGCGATCGTCGACGGCCGCCTCATCACCGAGATGCGCACCGCGGCGGTCTCCGCGGTCTCGGTGCAGCTGCTCGCGCGCGAAGGACCGGCGCGCCTCGCCTTGATCGGCGCGGGCGTGCAGGCCCGGAGCCACCTCGAGGCCATCGCGCTGGTCCGGCCCCTCGAGGAGGTCCGGGTCTGGTCGCGCAAGGAAGCGACCGCGCGCCGCTTCGCCGAGGAAGCGGGCGCCCACGTGCCCTGCCCCGTAAAGCCGATGGCGTCGGTGCAAGACGCGGTGCGCGGGGCGACCATTGTCGCCACCGTCTGCTCGGCGATCGAACCGGTGCTCGAGGGCGCGTGGCTCGAGCCGGGGATGCATCTCTGCGTCGTCGGCTCGTCGAGCCCCCGGCGGCGCGAGGTGGACACCGACGCCGTCCTCAGGAGCCGCGTGTTCATCGACTCGCGCGAGGCCGGCGCCGTCGAGGCCGGCGACCTGCTCATCCCCGTGCAGGAGGGCCGGTACAGCATGGACCGGAT
>JBGPHD010000121.1:0-9594 GCA_041484135.1 Gemmatimonadota bacterium | reverse complement strand
ATGCAGGTCGAGCTGGCGCAACTGGGGTACACGCTGCCCAGGCTGACGCGGATGTGGGTGCACCTCTCGCGTATTCGTGGCGGCATCGGGCTCCGGGGCCCGGGCGAGACGCAGCTGGAGACCGATCGCCGGATGATCAGGAAGAAGATCGGCCTGCTCAAGGAGAAGCTCGATCACGTGGCGGAACATCGGGCGCGGCTCAGCGAACGCACGGCCGGCCGCGGCGTGCTGCGCGTGGCGCTCGTCGGGTACACCAACGCCGGGAAGTCGAGCCTGCTGCGCGCACTCACGCGGGCCGAAGCGCACGTGGAGGATCGTCTCTTCGCGACGCTGGACACGGCCAGCCGCGAGACGCGGCTGAACGGCCGGGCGGTGCGGTTCGTCGATACGGTGGGCTTCATCCGCAAACTGCCGCACGATCTGGTGGCGAGTTTCCGGGCCACGCTCGAGGAGGCGCTCGCCGCCGACGTGGTGCTGCACGTCGTGGACGTGTCGCACCCGGCCTGGGAAGAGCAGGCGGAGGTGGTGGGCGAGGTCCTGGCGGAGGCGGGGCTCGGTTCGTCAGAAAAACGGATCGTCGTGGCGTTGAACAAGACGGACCGGCTGGAGGATGCGGACATCGACCGTCGCCGGGTGGAGGCGACGGCGCGCGGGTGGCGGAGCGTCGGCGTCAGCGCGCTCAAGGGCCGCGGCCTGAAAGAGCTGCTCGAGGAGATCGTGAAGGACCCGGGGGATGCGACACAACGATGAGGGCACTGCTCCTCGCGGCGGGAGAAGGGTCGCGCCTGCGTCCCCTGACCGACGACCGTCCGAAGGTGATGGTGGAGATCGGCGGGGAGCCGGCCGCGAGCCACGCCCTGCGCTGGCTCGCATCGCAGGGTGTGACGGACGTGGCCGTGAACCTCAACCACAAGCCGGAGGTCCTGACCGCGTTCGTGGGAGATGGGTCGCGTTTCGGGGTGAAGGTCCGGTACTCCTTCGAGGCGCGGGCGCTGGGGACCGCGGGAGCGCTCGGCCCGTTGCGGGACTTCTTCGCGGGCGAGGCGGAGTTCCTCGTGCTCTATGGGGACGTGCTCACCGACCTCGTCATCGGCCCGATGCTGGATCTGCATCGCAGCGCGGCGGCGGACGTGACGATCGCTCTGCATCATCCGGACGACCCGACGGCGTCGGGTCTGATCGCCTTCGACGGGGATCACCGTATCACGCGGTTCGTGGAGAAGCCGTCAGCGAAGGACGTGTTCTCGCCGTGGGCGAATGGAGGTATATATCTCTGCGGTCCGAGGGTGCTCGACTTCATCGAACCCAGGGTCCCGCTGGACTTCGGATCGGATGTCTTCCCGGCGATGCTCGCAAGCGGTTGCCGTCTATGCGCCTATGCGTCGGACGCCACGCTGATCGACTTCGGCACGCCTGAGCGCATGGAGCGTGCGCAGCAGTGGGCGAACGGAAGGCTCCTACGGAGGTGATGCGGCGCACTACCAATGCGGCTAATGCTCAGTTATTATTGTAGATACGCCGCTTTGGAGGTCGCCGCGTCACTGCCAGCGGTTAACTTCCCAGAGCGCGGGCTTGCCGCGAGTCTTGCGGGGTGTTCATTTCGACATCGCTCGGGAGGGCGTTGGGCGGCGGACCTTGGCTCGGCCTGGGATGGTCGGAGCCGGGTAATGGGGATGCGGCACAGACGCCGTCTTCCGTAAACCTAAGTCTGGAAAACTAATGCACACTGCTGAGTCCACGACACACTCGGGCCACAAGCCCGTTGCCACATACGTCGCTTCTGATGCCCCTTCCACCAAACGGCGGATCGCGGTGTATGGCGACGGTGCCAAGCTCGATGAGATGAAGGACCTGCATCGCCGCCAGGCCGTGCAGGGCTTCACGACGAACCCCACGCTCATGCGCAAGCAGGGCATCCTGGACTACATCGGCTTCGCCAAGTCGGTGCTCGAGGAGATCCAGGACGTTCCGATCTCGTTCGAGGTCTTCGCGGACGATTTCCAGGAGATGGAGCGGCAGGCCCGGCTCATCTCCTCGTGGGCCGAGAATGTGTTCGTGAAGGTCCCGGTGACGAACACCAAGGGTGAGTCGTCGCGGGTCGTGGTCGAGCGGCTCGCCCGTGACGGCGTGAAGCTGAACGTCACCGCCCTGCTGACGGTCGAGCAGGTCCGCGACGTGGTCGGCATGCTCGACGCGGAAACACCGGCGATCGTGTCGGTGTTCGCCGGGCGCATCGCCGACACGGGGCGCGATCCGATGCCGATCATGACGCAGGCGGTGCAGATCGCCCGGCGGTTGCCGCTGGCCAAGGTGCTGTGGGCCAGTCCGCGGGAGGTCTTGAACGTCTATCAGGCCGAGGCGTGCGGGTGCCACATCGTGACCGCGACCAAGGCGCTGTTGGACAAGCTGCCGCTCTGCGGCAAGGACTTGCGGGAGCTGTCGCGGGAGACGGTGGAGATGTTCTTCCGCGACGCGCTGCGCGCGAACTACACGCTGTAGGAGCCGTGGGCGTTTCGAGGCGGGCCGTCGTCACCGGCGTTGCCGGGTTCATCGGCAGCAACCTCGCGGACCGGCTGTTGGCCGAGGGATTCACGGTCATCGGCGTGGACAACCTCGCGTACGGGGTGATCGAGCAGGTCCCTTCGGGCGTCCAGTTCCACCGGGCCGACATCCGCACCGCCGATCTCGCGCCGCTGTTCGCCGGCGCCGACGTCGTCTTCCACCTCGCCGCCAAGAACTGCATCGCCGACTGCCAGGCCGATCCGGTCGAGACCGCGGACATCAACGTCACGGGGACCGTCCGGGTCTTCGAGGCCGCGCGGCAGGCCCGGGCGGGCAAGGTGGTCTACGCCGAGTCCTCGGCCGTCTACGAGGGCTCGACGGTGCTGCCGACCCCCGAGTCGGAGCTGGCGCCGCTCAGCGTCTACGCGGTCAGCAAGGCGGCCGGCCATGCCTTCGTGGAGGCCTACGCGCGCTACTTCGGTGTTCGTGCGACGGGGCTCCGGTACTTCTGCGTCTACGGTCCGCGCCAGGACTACCGGCGGACCATCCCTCCCGTGATGAGCGCGTTCATCATCAAGCTGCTCAAGGGCGAGCGCCCGACCATCTACGGCACCGGCCGGAAGCGCCGGGACTTCGTGTACGTGGACGATGTGAACGACTTCCACATGCTCTCTGCCACCGACCCGCGCACCGACGGCGGGATCTTCAACGTCGGGTCGGGTCGGAGCTACTCGGTGCGGGAGATCTACGACCGGGTCGCGGCCCTGCTCGGGGTCTCCGTGGAGCCCGAGCACCGGCCCGATCTGCCCGGCGAGGCGGAGGAGACGCTGGCGCACATCGGCAAGGCGACGAGCCTTGGCTGGTCGCCCAGGGTGGACCTCGACGCCGGCCTCTCCCGCGCGATCGCGTTCATCAAGGAGCACGTGGTGACCGAGGCGCCGCTGACCGCGGCCGGCCGGTGAGGGGCGCATGATCATCACCAGGACCCCGTTCCGCGTAACCCTCGGTGGTGGTGGGACGGACCTGCCGTCGTATTACGGCAAGCACGGCGGGTTCATCTTCGCGATGGGCATCGACAAGTACATGTACGTGATGACGAATCCGCCGGGCGTCGACCGCAAGATCCGCGTGCACTACTCGGCCAAGAGCCAGATCGTCGATCATCTCTCGCAGGTCGAGCACGATCTGGTGCGCGAGGCACTGCGCATCCAGGGCATCAACGACCGGATGGAGATCGCGTCCATGGCCGACCTGCCGGCCGGGACCGGCGTCGGCTCCTCGGGCGCGTACCTGGTGGGGTTGTTGCTGGCGCTGCACCAGTACCGCCGGGACTACGTGTCGATGGACGTCCTGGCCAAGGAGGCGTGCTTCATCGAGCTGAACGTCCTCAAGAAGCCGATCGGCAAGCAGGACCAGTACATGGCGGCCTATGGTGGCCTGACGGTGCTCGAGATCATGCATAACGGCGATGTCGAGGTGCGGCAGGCCAGCCTGCGCGAGAGCGCCATCACCGACCTGGTGAGCCACACCCACATCTACTACACCGGCTTGAACCGCAACGCGCCGGAGGTGCTCGCGCGCCAGCATGCCGCCATGAACGGCAGCGCGGCGGAGCGCGGCCCCATCGAGGATTCGCTGAACGGCATCAAGGAGCTCGGGTACCGCATCCTCGAGGCGATCGAATCGGAGAACTTTGACACCTGGGGATGCCTGCTGCACCAGCATTGGGAGCACAAGAAGCGGATGTCCGAGAAGATCAGCGCCACGGTGTGGGACCAGATCTACGATGAGGTGCGGGAGCGGTTCGGCGTGCTGGGCGGGAAGATCATCGGCGCGGGCGGCGGCGGGTTCCTCATGCTGTACTGCCCGCAGGACGGCCGCCGGCTGGAGGACTTCATGATGAGCCGCGGCATGCCGCGACTCTACTACTACCTCGAGCGCGAGGGCGCGAAGGTCGTCGCCAACGTGGCGAGCACGCAGGCCATGATCCTCCACCCCACCGCGACCTCGGCGCTCGGCGGCAACCGCGCCACGCCGCAGCAGAACGACGACGCGCCGGCAGCCGGGACCGCCCGCTATGGTGACTAGGCCGGGCGCGTGAACGTGGGGTCCAGCGAGCAGCCGTGCCCGCTGTGCGGATCGGGACGCGAAGTCACCGTCTGCTCCAAGGTGCTCGGAGCCACCACGTTCCGGTGCGTGCGCTGTGCCGACTGCGCCTTCCACTTCGTCAATCCGGTCCCGGACGCCGAGAGCCTCTCGCGGTACTACGACGACGCCTACTCGGCCCGGCACCAGGAGACGTGGCACGGGGGCGAGGACGGTCTCAACCGCGCGGTGATCGAGCGCCTCCAGGGGCTCGGGGTCCGGTCGCTCGTGGACCTCGGCGCGGGGCAGGGACGGTTCGTCCGGGCGGCGCTCGATCACGGCATCGCGGCGATCGGCGTGGAAGCCGGCGCGGAGAATTGCCGGGCCGCCCTGTCGCGGTACGATGTCCGCTTGGTCGAGGGCGACCTCGAGACCTACGTCGCGGGTGCGGGCGCCGGGTTGGAGTGCGTGACGATGCTGAACGTCCTGGAGCACGTCCCGCGGCCCCTGCCGGTCCTGGAGCGCATCGCGACGCTGCTCAAGCCGGGCGGCGTGCTCCTGGTCGTCGTCCCGAACGTCGCCTTCACGTTGACGCTGGGCGGGATGCGGCGGCTCCTGGGCTTCAAGGACGTCTACATGCTCGAGTCGCAGCGCTTCTCGCAGCAGGGCTTCGACCCGCCCATCCACATGTGCTCGTTCGACGCGCCCCATCTGCGGACGGCGATGGAGAAGGCCGGCCTCGTCCCCGTGAGCCTGACGCAGGCGCCGGTCATCATCTCGGCGAGTCTGGCCATGCGCACGGCGAAACGGGCGGTACAGTGGGCCGGGCGGGCGCTCGAAGTGGGGACCGGTGGCCGGATGATCTGGGGCTACTCGCTCCTCGCCGTTTCCAGGCGGGCCGCGTGAGCCGTTCGATGCCAAGTGACGACGGAGAGAGGGCCGGCCGCCGGCCCGCGGTGTTCTCGGACCGGGACGGCATCCTGAACGAGCTGGTCCTTCGCGACGGACACTGGGGTTCGCCGCGGCTCTCAGAGGAGTTCCGGCTCCGGGAGGACGCGCCGGCGTTCGTGAAGCGCCTGGGCGCGTTGGGCCTTCCGGTCTTCGTGGTGTCCAACCAGCCGGACATCGCCCGCGGGCACCTCGACCCGCTGGTGCTGGCCGAGATGACCAGGCAGCTCCGGGCGGCGCTGGCCGTCGAAGAGGTCGTGGTCTGCCCGCACGACGACGCCGATGGATGCGCGTGCCGGAAGCCCAGGCCCGGCATGCTGCTCGACCTGGCGGACCGGCACGGGCTCGACCTCGCCCGGTCGTTCATGGTGGGCGACACGTGGCGGGACGTCGAGGCCGGCCGGCGGGCCTCCTGCCGCACCATCCGGGTCGGCGGCGAAGCGGTGGCGGGCGGGGACGCGGACTTCGTGGTGAGCGGGCTGATGGATGCGGCCGGCGTGATCGGGGACTCCATGAGAGCGGGATGGCGGAATGCCGACGGAATTCGCGCGTAGGTTCCTCGAGCAGGTGGGCGCCATCGCGGCCCTGATCGACGTCAGCGCCGTGGAGCGTCTGGCCCAGGCCGTGGCGGAGGTGCGCTCGCGGCAGGGGCGCCTGTTCTTCCTCGGCGTCGGCGGCGGGGCGGGGCACGCGTCGCACGCCGTGAACGACTTCCGCAAGCTGGGGGCGATCGAGTGTTACGCCCCGACCGACAACGTCTCCGAGCTCACGGCGCGCATCAACGATGACGGATGGGAGACGTGCTTCGCCGACTGGCTCAAGGGGAGCCGGCTCTCGGACCGGGACGGCGTGTTCGTCTTCTCCGTGGGCGGCGGATCCCTGGAGCGGGGCGTCAGCGTCGTCCTCGTTCGCGCGGTCGAGCTGGCGCGTGAGCGCGGAGCGAAGGTGCTCGGCGTGGTGGGGCGCGACGGCGGGTACACGGCGCGCCACGGCGACGCCGTCGTGATCGTGCCGACGGTGGACCCCGCGCTCGTGACGCCGCACACCGAGGCGTTCCAGGCGGTGGTCTGGCACCTCCTGGTGTCGCATCCGGCGGTCACGCAGCACGCGGCCAAGTGGGAGTCGATGGGATCTTCGGCGGGGGAGAAGCCGTGAGCCAGGCGACCGAAACGCGGGTGCCCTTCATGGAGCTGGCGGCCCAGTACCGGACGATCCGCGAGGACATTCTTCGGGAAGTCCACGATGTGCTCGACCGGGCGGCCTACATCTCGGGGCCGAAGGTGCGGCGCTTCGAGGAGGCCTTCGCGAAGGCGCAGGGCGCGGCGCATTGCGCCGGCCTGAGCTCGGGGACCGATGCGCTGCACGTCGCCCTCTGGGCGCTGGGGGTGGGACACGGCGACGAGGTCATCGTGCCGGTGAACACGTTCATCGCCACGGCCGCCTGCGTGACGCTGACCGGGGCGAAGGTGGTCTTCGTCGACCAGGACGAGCACACCTTCAACATGGACCCGGCCCGCCTGGAGGCGGCCATCACGCCGCGGACGAAGGCGATCATCCCCGTCCACCTCTACGGACGCCCCGTCGCCATGGACGCGATCCTCGCGGTCGCCGCGAAGCACGGGCTGCTGGTCGTGGAGGATTGCGCGCAGGCCCATCTCGCCGAGTGGCGCGGGAAGCGGGTCGGGACGTTCGGCGCGATCGGGGCCTTCTCGTTCTATCCGGGGAAGAACCTCGGCGCGTACGGCGAAGCGGGAGCGGTCGTGACGAACGACCAGGCCCTCCACGAGCGCGTCCTCCGGCTGCGCGACCACGGCTCGGCGGTCAAGTACGTCCACGAGATGGAAGGCCACAACTACCGGATGGAAGAGCTGCAGGGCGGCGTCCTGTGGGTGAAGCTGCAGCACCTGGAGGCGTGGACCGAGGCGCGGCGTCGCGCCGCCGACCGGTACCGCGCGCTCCTCGCGGGCATCCCCGGGCTCACCACGCCGTCGGACGAGCCGGAGGGCCGGCACGTGTATCACCTGTTCGTCGTGCGCGCCGCCCGCCGCGACGACCTGATGGCGCACCTCAAGCAGGCCGGCATCCAATTCGGTCTGCATTACCCGATCCCGCTGCACCTCCAGCAGGCGTATGCGTATCTCGGGCACGCCCGTGGCGACTTTCCCGTCGCGGAACGGTGTTGCGCGGAGATCCTGTCGCTGCCGATCTACCCGGAGTTGACGGAGGGATCCCAACAATACGTCGCCGAGACGATCCGCTCGTTCTACAGGCGGTAAGGCGGTTCTGGCCGTTCCGCCGGTACGGCCTCTCCAAGCTCGCCGCCGCAACGGTCGATCTGGGCATGGTGGGCGTCCTCGCCCTCGTGCTCCTGGACCGGTCGGAGCTGGCGGCCGGCGGGACGCGGGCCGGACTGGTCGCGGTGGCGTTCCTGCTGGTGCCCGTCTTCCGCCTCATGGACCTCTACAAGTCGCGGGTCTGGCTCCGGCCTGCTCCGCACCTGTGGCGGCTGATCACCGGGAGCGTGCTGCTCCTCATCGCCTACGCCGCGGTGCACGTCGCCGCCAAGCAGTCGCTGGCCCTGAGCGGTCCCACCGCGTTCCGCGCCGCCGTGGCGCTCCCGGCCGCGGCCGTGGCGCGGCTCGCCGCCGTCTCCGTGCTCGTGGCCCTCGCGCGCGACCTGCCCGTGTTGCAGCGCCGCGCGGTCCTCCTCGGCAGGCCGAACGCCGTCGCGGAGTTCGCCCGAAGGGTCACCCTGGAGCCGCTCCTCGGTGTCGTCTTCGCGGGGGTGATCTCCGCGGCCGCGGAATCCGGAGTGCCGGGCAACGGCCTGGCGCACATCGGCTCCCTGGACGATCTGGACACGTTGGTCGCCACCGGCGTGTCGGATGCGTTCGTGTGCTGGGAGGGGACCGCGAACGACGAGCTGTTCGCGCTGGTGCAGCGGTGCCGGACGGCGGGGCTCGACGTCCACATCGTGGGACCGCCGTTCGACGCGGTCGCCGCCGAGCCCTGGCAGCGCGAGTACGACCAGGCCGACGTGGCGTCCATTCACGGGACCTCGGTCCGCGGGCTGCAGCTGGCCGTCAAGCGGCTCGTCGATGTGGCGGGGTCGCTCGCGTTGCTGCTCGCCCTCTCGCCCCTGCTCCTCGGCATCGCCCTCGCCGTCGTCCTGACATCGCCGGGGCCGGCCCTGTATGTCAGCGAACCGGTGGGGTACCAGAGGCGCCAGTTCCGCTTCTTCAAGTTCCGCACCATGACGCACGGCGCGCCGGACCAGTCGCACCGCGAGCTGATCGCCAAGGTCGTCACGGACGCCGACGGCAAGCACGGCAAGCTCAGGGACGATCCCCGCATCACCCGGGTGGGACAGTTCCTCCGGCGCTACAGCCTCGACGAGCTGCCCCAGCTGTTCAACGTCCTCCGCGGCGAGATGAGTCTCGTGGGTCCGAGGCCCAGCGCGGTCTACGAGCTGGAGAACTACCGGCCCTGGCACTTCGGCCGCTTCGCGGTGCGTCCGGGAATGACGGGCCTGTGGCAGGTGGGCGGCCGCGCCCGCGTGTCGTTCAATCAGATGGTGGCGATGGACCTTTACTACATCGAGAACTTCTCATTGTGGCTTGACGTGGTGATACTCGTCAGGACCATCCCCGTGGTCTTCGTGGGGAGGGGCGGCTTCTGAGCGCGGGCAGGGCACTCGTGAGGGAGCAGGGGCATGGCTGAGGCGGCGTTCTTCAAGCACGCCCAGGCGCTGGTCGAGAGCGACCGCGTCGGCACCGGCACGCGGGTCTGGGCGTTCGCGCACGTGTGCGAGGGCGCGGTCGTCGGGGCCCGCTGCAACGTCGGCGAGCATTGCTACATCGAGCGCGACGCGGTGATCGGCGATGACGTGATCATCAAGAACGGCGTGGCGGTGTGGGAGGGCGTGACCATCGAGGATGGGGTGTTCGTGGGGCCGTACGTCGTGTTCACGAACGAGACCTTCCCGCGCAGCGGCTTCAAGAAGGAGCTGGCACACACGCTCCTCAAGCGGGGGTGCTCCATCGGCGCGGGCGCGGTGCT
>JBGPHD010000120.1:0-9628 GCA_041484135.1 Gemmatimonadota bacterium | reverse complement strand
TCGGGGGTGTCCGCTGAGGCGGATGCGGACGGGAGATGAAGGCGGTGGACGCACAACCCCAGGGAGACGAAGACGCAGATGGCTTTTCCTCAGATCCAGGAGCTGTTGGAAGCGGGCGTCCATTTCGGGCATCAGACCCGGCGATGGAACCCGAAGATGCGCCGGTTCATCTTCGCCGAGCGCAACGGCATCTACATCATCGACCTCGAGAAGACCCTCAAGCAGCTCCGCCTCGCGCAGGACCTGATGCGCGAGACCGTGTTGAAGGGCGATGGGGTCCTCTTCGTCTGCACCAAGAAGCAGCTCAAGGCCATCCTGAAGATCGAGGCCGAGCGCTGCAGCGCGTTCTACGTGACGGAGCGCTGGCTGGGCGGCACGCTCACCAACTTCCAGACGATCAAGAAGCAGATCCGCCGGCTGAAGGAGCTCGAGCAGGGGCAGGAGGAAGGCACCTTCGAGTTCTTCACCAAGAAGGAGCGGCTGCTGTTGGAGCGCGAGCGCGTCAAGCTGGAGCGCAACCTGTCGGGCCTCAAGAACATGAGCCGGCTGCCGGGCGTGCTGTTCGTGGTGGACGCGAAGAAGGAGCGCATCGCGGTGGCCGAGGCCAACAAGCTCGGCATCCCGATCGTGGCGATCGTGGACACCAACGCGGACCCGGACGTGATCAGCGTGCCGATCGCCGGGAACGACGACGCCATCCGCTCGGTGTCGCTCATCTCCAACGCGCTCGCGGACGCGATCAACGAGGCGCGCGCGTCCCGGCCCGCACGGGAAGAGGCCGAGGAGACGGACTACGCGACGTACTCCACGGACGGCGCGTCGGTCGAGGGCGCGGACAGCGACGCCGAGAAGCGCCGCCGCCGCACCCGCCGCAAGCGGCGGCCCAAGCCCGAGGCGATCGTCGCGCGGATGAAGACCGACGAGGCGACGCCGGCGGTCGAGGCGGCCGTCGAAGCGGCGCCGGCGCCGGAAGCGGCGGCCACCGCGGACGACGTCGCGCCCTAGGCGGGTCGCCGCGGACAGGGAAGCGCGCCGCCGCCTCGGCCCGGTCGGGCGGGCGGCGGTTTGTCAAGAGACGGGCAATGGGCAAATGGGCAATAGGCCCTCTGCCAGGACCCAATTGCCTATTGCCTATTGCCGCCTTTTCTCAAGGACCCTGACGATGGCAGATACCGTGACTATCCCAGCCAAAGACGTCGCCGAGCTCCGCAAGCGCACGGGCGCCGGCATGATGGATTGCAAGAAGGCGTTGGAGGAGAACGTCGGCGACATGGAGAAGGCCAATGAGTGGCTCCGTGCCCGCGGCATCCTCAAGGCCGAGAAGCGCGCGGACCGCGAAGTGAAGGAAGGCCTCATCGGGCTCTACCACCACCATAACGGCCAGCTCGCCGTGATGGTCGAGGTGAACTGCGAGACCGACTTCGTGGCGCGGACCGAGGACTTCAAGACCCTCTGCAAGGACCTCGCGATGCACATCGCGTCCACGGCGCCGCTCTGCGTCGCGGTCGAGGACCTGCCCGCCGAGGTGGTCGAGCGCGAGCGCCGCATCTACGTCGAGCAGGTGGCGGCGGAAGGCAAACCGGAGGCGATCCGCGAGAAGATCGTCGAGGGCAAGCTGCGTCGCTTCTATGCCGAGTCGGTGCTCCTCGAGCAGCCGTTCGTGAAGGACGACAAGCAGACGGTGGGCCAGCTGGTGAAGGCGGTCTCCGGCAAGACCGGCGAGAACGTCGTCATCCGCCGGTTCGTGCGCTTCCAGCTCGGCGAGGCGGTGTGACCCTCGCGTACCGTCGCGCGCTCCTCAAGCTCTCGGGCGAGGCGCTCGCCGGCGACAAGGGCACCAATCTCGATTTCGGTGTCATCGAGCGCCTCGCCGACGAGATCAAGGCCGTGCGCGAGCTGGGCGCGGATCTCGGGTTGGTGATCGGCGGCGGCAACATCATCCGGGGCAGCACCGCGAGCCGGCAGGGGATGGACCGCGTCTCGGCCGACTACATGGGGATGCTGGCCACCATCATCAACGCCCTCGCCATCCAGGACATCCTGGAGCGCAAGGGCGTGGACACGCGGGTGATGACGGCGATCCGCATGGAGGCCCTGGCCGAGCCGTACATCCGGCGGCGCGCGGTGCGCCATCTCGAGAAGGGCCGAGTCGTGATCTTCGCGGGCGGGACCGGGAACCCCTATTTCTCGACCGACACGGCGGCGGTGCTGCGCGCGCTCGAGATCGAGGCGACGATCCTCCTCAAGGCGACCAACGTGGACGGCGTCTATTCGGCGGACCCCAAGAAGGACAAGAACGCGGAGTTCATCCCGGAGATCTCGTTCCACGACGCGATGGTCCGCGGCCTCGGCGTGATGGACGCCAACGCCTTCGGCCTCTGCAAGGACAACAAGCTCCCGATCCAGGTGTTCAACATCAACCAGCCCGGCGCCATCGCCCGCGTCCTCCGCGGCGAGCGCGTCGGCACGATCGTCCGATGACCGCTCAATCGCTCCCCGAGATCGTGAAGCGCGCCAAGGCCGCGATGGACAAGGCGATGGAGAACACGCGGCGCGAGTTCGCGACCGTCCGGACCGGCAAGGCCACCACCACGCTCCTCGACCTGGTGCGCGTCCCGGCCTACGGCAACGAGATGCCCCTGAACCAGGTGGGCTCCGTGTCGGCGCCCGAGGCGCGGCTCCTCACGGTGACGCCGTGGGACAAGTCGCTCACCTCCGCCATCGAGAAGGCCATCCGCGAGGCCGATCTGGGTCTCAATCCCGTCTCGCAGGGGGGCCTCATCCGCATCCCCATCCCGGCCCTCACCGAGGAGCGCCGCCGCGAGCTGGTGAAGGTGGTGCACAAGCTCGCCGAGGAGGGGAAGGTCGCGGTGCGGCATGGCCGGCACGAGGCCAAGGAGGCGCTGAAGAAGATCGAGCACGTCTCCGAGGACGAGGTGCGCCACACCGACAAGGACCTCCAGAAGGTCACCGACGACCACATCGAGACGATCGACGAGATGGTGAAGCACAAGGAAGCGGAGATCATGGAGGTGTGAGTGCCCCCGCCGACCTGCTGGCGCGCCTGAAAGAGGGCGGGGCGGTCCCGCGGCACGTGGCCATCATCATGGACGGCAACGGCCGCTGGGCGAAGGAGCGCCGCCTGCCCCGGACCCTGGGCCATCGCGAGGGGATGCAGGCGGTGCGCGAGACGGTCGAGGGCGCGATCGCGGCCGGCGTCGAGGTGCTCACGCTGTTCGCGTTCTCCGAGGAGAACTGGAACCGGCCGCCGATGGAGATCGGCGCGCTGATGGGGCTCCTCGAGGAGTACATCGCCCGGGAGACGGCGGAGCTGCGCGGCAACGGCGTCGAGGTCCACGTGCTCGGGGACCTGGCGCGCCTCAACGCGGCGGGACGCGAGGCGGTGGACCGGCTGATCGACGGCACCCGCGGCGGGACGCGGCTCCTCTTGAACCTCGCCATCTCCTACTCGAGCCGCGCCGAGATCGCGCGGGCGGCGCGCCGCCTGGCGGAGGACGTGCTCCAGGGCCGGCTGGCGCTCGAGGATGTGGACGAGGAGGCGCTGAGCCTGCGCCTCTACACCGCCGGCCTCCCCGATCCCGATCTCCTCATCCGCACCTCGGGGGAGCAGCGCATCTCGAACTTCCTGCTCTGGCAGCTCGCCTACACGGAGCTGTACATCACCCCGGTCCTCTGGCCCGATTTCACCCGCGGGAACCTCTTCGAAGCGGTCATCGACTACCAGGGTCGCGAGCGCCGGTTCGGTCGCGTCGGCGCCTGAGACCGATGCCGGCCGGCAATCTCACCAGGCGTATCGCCTTTTCCGTCGTCGCCATCCCCGCGACGGCGGTCCTCGCGTATCTCGGCGGCTGGGTCTTCGCGGGGCTCATCGCGGTCGTCGCGGTGCTGGGCGCGCGGGAGCTGTTCGACTTCGCCGCGGCGCAGGGGATCGATCCGTTGCGCCGGACCGGGATGCTCGGCGCCGCCGCCATCCCGTTAGGCGCCGCGGCCTGGGTGCGCGCGCCCTACGCCTACGGCTGGCCCCAGTCCATGCTCTACACCGGCGCCCTCTGGCTCATCGTGGTGGTGGCCTTCGCGGCCTGGCGCCGCGGTCCCGGCGGCCGGCCCCTCGCCACGGCGGCGGTGACCGTCTTCGGCGCGCTCTACGCGGGGGGCTTGCCGGCCTTCGCCATCGCGCTCCGTCACTGGCTGGGCTTCGGCGTGAGCGATGAGGCGTGGGCGGGGACGGCCCTCCTCTTCTTCCCGCTGGTCCTGACCTGGGTGGGGGACACGGCGGCCTTCGCCGGGGGGCGGACTTTTGGTGGGCCGAAGATGGCCCCGGTGCTCTCCCCCAACAAGACGTGGTCGGGCGCGGCGTGCGGCCTCGCGGGCACGCTGGCGGCGGCCTGGGTTTATTCTTCCTTGGTGCTCCAGCGCGTGGGACATGGGCTGCCGCTGCTCGACGTCGTGGTGGCGGGCTTCTTCATCAGCGTCGCCGGCCAGGTCGGCGACGTCGCCGAGTCGGCCTTCAAGCGGGAGATCGGCGTGAAGGACAGCTCCCGGCTGATCCCCGGCCACGGGGGCGTCCTCGACCGGCTCGACTCGCTCTACTTCGTGCTCCCGGTGACGGCCGCGCTCTACAGCATCTTCTTCGGGCTCTCGGCATGACGACCGGGGTCGCCGTGCTCGGCTCCACCGGCTCGATCGGCACCAGCGCGCTCAAGGTGCTGGGCCGCCATCGCGACCGGTTCCGGGTGGTGGCGCTGACGGCGTTCGGGCAGAAGGAGCAGCTCGAGGCGCAGCAGGCGGCGTTCAAGCCGGCGTTCGTCGGCCTGGTCAACGGCGACGAGTCGAACGGCTGGTCGGCGGGGCGGGGATGCCTCATCGAGGCCGCGACCCACCCCGACGTCACCGTGGTGCTGAACGGCATCGTGGGCGCCGCGGGCCTCGAGGCGACCCTCGCCGCGCTGCGCGCCGGCAAGCGCGTAGCGCTCGCCAACAAGGAAACGCTGGTGATGGCCGGAGAGCTGGTCCGCTGCGCGGCGCGCGAAGGGGGCGGCGAGCTGGTGCCGGTGGACTCCGAGCACTCCGCCATCCTCCAGTGCGTGACGGGACAGAGGGAGGCGCTCCGGCGCATCATCCTCACCGCCTCCGGCGGCCCGTTCCACGCCTGGGATGCCGAGCGGGTCCGCGTCGCCACCGTGGCCGAGGCACTGAATCACCCCACCTGGCGTATGGGGAAGAAGATCACGGTGGACAGTGCCACGCTCGCCAACAAGGCGCTCGAGGTCATCGAGGCGCATTTCCTCTTCGACCTGCCGTTCGACCGCATCGAGGTGGTGGTCCACCCGCAGTCCATCATCCACTCGTTCGCGGAGTTCGTCGACGGGTCGGTGCTGGCCCAGCTCGGCTTCCCGAACATGGAACTGCCTATCCTGTATGCGCTGACGCACCCCGAGCGGCTGGCGGACGACGGCGTGATCCGCTTCGACCCGGTGGCCGGCGGCGCGCTCACTTTCGAGCCGGTCCGCACCGAGGTCTTCCCCGCGTTCGCCCTCGGCGTGCGGGCCGGGATGAGCGGCGGTACCGCGCCCGCGGCGTTCAACGCCGCCAATGAGGTCGCGGTGGCCGCCTTCCTCGACGGGCGCATCCCGTTCGGACGGATCGCGGAGGTGATCGAGGTCGTGCTCGACGCGCAGGTCGTGACGGAGGCTTCGAGCCTGGAGGCGGTGCATGGCGCGGACGTGTGGGCGCGCCGGCACGCGGAGGCGTCACTCACGTGCTGACGGGCCTCAACAACGTCCTCATCATGATCGGCGCGGCGATCATCGTGCTCGGCACGCTGATCTTCGTCCACGAGTTCGGCCATTTCCTCGCCGCGAAGGCGGTGGGGATCGCGGTGCACCGGTTCTCCCTCGGTCTCGGGCCACCCACCCGGCTCGGCTTCCACATCGGCGAGACACACTACTGTCTCTCCTGGATCCCGTTCGGCGGCTACGTGAAGATGGCGGGGCTCGAGGACGAGGGGCCGGCGGGCGAGCTGGAGGGCGGCAAGACGCCGACGCCGGTGCCGCCCGAGCGCACCTACGACCACAAGCCCCTCTGGGCCCGGGTGCTCGTCATCAGCGCCGGCGTGACGATGAACGCGCTCTTCGCCGTGGTCGTGTACGCCTTTCTCGCGGGCCGCTACGGCGTCGCGGTGGACCGCACGATCACCGTGGGCGCGGTGGACGCCGCCACGCTTCCCATGGGGGCGGCGCCGCTCGCCTCCCTGCATCCGGGCGACCGGATCGTGCGCGTGAGCGGCGACAGCATGACCGGCTGGGACGACATCGAGCAGGCGCTCCTCACCAGCGGCGAGCAGCCGCTCCGCATCGAGGTCGCGGGCCGGAGCGAGCCGGTGCTGGTGGACGTGCCTCTCAGGGAGCAGCAGTCACGACTCGCGATCGTCCAGGCGCTGACGCCCTGGCACGAACCCGTGATCGGCGAGGTGGTGGGCGACGAACCGGCGACCCGCGCCGGGTTCCGGTCCGGCGACCGTGTTCTGCGCGTCGGGTCCGACACCATCCCCGCCTGGGAGACCTTCGTGCGGGTGCTGCAGGCCAGCGCCGGGAAGACCCTCCAGGTGGAGGTGCTGCGGGCCGGCGGCGCGACCTCCCTCACCGTCACGCCCAGGGAGCAGCGGGTCCCCGGCCAGGGCGGTGTGAGCCGCGTGGTGGGCTACATCGGCGTCTCACCCGAGCGCCCGGTCCAGCGGTACGGCGTGCTGGGCGCCATCGGCCAGGGGTTCCGCGAGACGGGGGCGGCGGCGGGACTCGTCCTCTTCTTCCTCAAGGGCCTGGTCACGCTGCAGTTCTCCGCCCGCGACATCGGCGGGCCGATCCTGGTGGCGCAGATCTCCGGCGAGGCGGCGCGGCTCGGCCTGGAGCAGTTCCTCAAGTTCATGGCGCTCTTCTCGGTGAACCTCGCGGTGCTGAACCTCCTGCCGATCCCGGTGCTGGACGGGGGGCACCTGTTCTTCCTGGGCTTCGAGGCGGTGCGCGGCAAGCCGCTGTCGCCGGAGCAGCGCTACCGGTTCACGCAGATCGGGTTCTTTGTGCTGATGGGGATCATGCTGCTGGCGGTGGCCAACGACGTGGCGCGGTTGGTGGCGCGGTAAGCTCAGTCCTTCGATTCTCTCCCCAGCAGCTTTTTGACGGCGTCGATGGCCATCTCCGTCCCGCTGCGCCGGCCGCGGGCCGCCAGGATGGTGTCCAGCTCGTCGGCGAGGGCGGCCGCGCTGGGATAGCGGTGTTCCCGGTCCTTCTCGAGACAGGTCAGCACCACCTTCTCGAACGCCTTGGAGAGGTCCGGGTTGCGCTTGCGCGGCGGCTCCGGCGGTTCCTCGACATGCAGGCGAGCCAGCTCGTACCAGTCGCTCGAGCGGAAGGGAAGCTCCCCGGTGGCGGCGCGGTACATGGTGACGCCCAGGGCGTAGATGTCCACGCGGCCGTCCAGTGCCTGGCCGCGCGCCTGCTCCGGGGCGATGTAATGCGGGGTCCCCATGACCATCTGCTTCCCGGTCGTGGACACGTAGCCGGCCACGGCCCGGGCGATGCCGAAATCGGTCAGCACCGCGGATCCGTCATCGGCGAAGAGGATGTTCTGGGGCTTGATGTCGCGGTGGATGATGCCGGTGTCGTGGGCGAAGGCCAGGGCCCGGGCGATGTCACGCGCGGTCCGGACCACCGCGGCCTCGGTGAGGGGGGGGCCCTCTTCCAGCTGGGCCGCCAGGGACACGCGGAGGCGGGGCATCGCGAAGTAGACCGCGTCCTCGGTCCGGCCGATCTCCAGGATCCGGATGATGTTGGGGTGCCGGAGCTGGCTCGCCGTCTCGGCTTCGTTGATGAAACGGGCGGTGAACTGGATGTCGCCGACGTACTTGGGCTTGAGGATCTTGAGGGCGACCTCGCCGGGGCGGTCGTCATGCCGGGCGGCCATGACCCAGGCGAACCCGCCGCCGCCGATGTACGCGGTGGTGGTGTACGGCCCGACCCGCTGGTCGGGAAGGGTGTTCGGCTCCTGGGCCAAAAGGGCTCCCTTTACCGGATGCTGAAGCGCGGTTAACTTACCATGCTACGGGCAATTACAGAATAGTCCCCGGACCTGACGACGGGGCGCAACAGAGGAATGGACGATGGGTTACGACAAGGCGGCCGCGGCCGCCAAATACCAGATGCATGAGCGCGATTTCGGGTCCACAAAGGTCCAGATCTCGATGCTCAGCTCCCGCATCACGTCGCTTACCGGACACTTCCGCACCCACGCCAAGGACCACCACAGCCGGCAGGGTCTGCTCAAGATGGTGAACCAGCGCCGCCGTCTGCTGGATTACCTCAGGCGGACGGATCTCGCCGGTTACCGCCAGCTCATCGACGAGCTGGGCCTGAGGCACTAGGGAGTTGAAAGCCGGGCGTGAACCTTCGAGAGGCTCGCGCCCTTTGACCGTTCGACGCTCCGGCTTTCCAACCCTCCAGACTCCTGTCATGCGCATTCCACCCAAAGGACGTCTTCCATGATGCACCGTATCGAGCGGACCTTCGCGGGCCGCCAGCTCCGCATCGAGTGCGGCCGCCTGGCCAAGCAGGCCTCGGGTTCCGCGCTGGTCCAGTTCGGCGAGACGGTGGTCCTCGCGGCCGCGTCGGTCGCGGACACCATCAGCAACCTGCCGTTCTTCCCCCTGCTGGTCGAGTATCGCGAGAAGTTCTACGCGGCGGGCAAGATCCCGGGCGGCTTCCTCAAGCGCGAGGCGCGGCCGCACGACGAGGAGATCCTCTCGGCGCGCATCATCGACCGCTCGATCCGGCCTCTCTTCCCCGAGGGGTTCAAGAACGAGGTCCAGGTCTTCGTCTACGTCCTTTCGGCGGACCAGGAGAACGACGCCGACGTGCTCGGGCTCATGGCGGCGTCGTTCGCGCTCGCCAGCTCGAAGATCCCGTTCGGTGGACCGGTCGCGGCGGTGCGGGTGGGCCGGGTCGAGGGCAAGTGGATCCTGAATCCCACCTTCCAGCAGCTGGAGTTCTCGGACCTGGACGTCGTGGCCAGCGGCACGGCCAACGGCATCATGATGGTCGAGGGCGGCGCGGGTGAGGTCAGCGAGGCCGATCTGGTCGAGGCGCTCAAGGTGGCGCAGAAGGGCATCCAGGAGCTGGTCGAGATCCAGGACGAGCTGCTGACGAAGCACAACGCGCCCAAGATGGAATGGAAGAAGTTCGAGGCGCCGGCCGACCTGGTGCGGCGCGTGAAGGAGATCGCCGAGCCGCGGGTGAAGGAGGCCATGAACCTGGCGGAGAAGGCCGAGCGCGCGCAGGCCCTGGCGGCGCTGGCGGTGACGGTGAAGCAGCAGCTGGAGGCGGAGTTCCCCGACCAGAGCCGCCTGATCGGCGACCTGCTCGAGGAGGCGCAGTACACCTCGATGCGGGCGCAGGTGCTCGAACGCGGCGAGCGGATCGACGGCCGGGACACGGAGACGGTCCGCGCCATCGCGTGCGAGACCGGCTTGCTGCCGCGGGCCCACGGCTCGGCGCTCTTCACGCGCGGACAGACCCAGGCGCTGGTGGTGGCGACGCTGGGCAGCGTGGACGACGAG
>JBGPHD010000119.1:0-9700 GCA_041484135.1 Gemmatimonadota bacterium | reverse complement strand
GGCCTTCCCGGTCGTCAAGGACCTCGTGGTGGACCGCAGCGCGTTCGATCGCATCGTGGCGGCGGGAGGCTTCATCTCCGCGCCCATCGGGGCCGCGCCCGACGGCAACGCCCTGCCGGTCCGCAAGGAGAACGCGGATCTCGCGATGGACGCTGCCGCCTGCATCGGGTGCGGCGCGTGCGTGGCCGCCTGCCCCAACGCCTCCGCGTCGCTGTTCGTGGCCGCCAAGATCACCCATCTCGGCATGCTGCCGCAGGGCCAGCCCGAGCGGATGGAGCGCGCGCTCAGCATGATCGCGCAGATGGATGCGGAAGGGTTCGGCAGCTGCACCAACCACGAGGAGTGCGAGGCCGTCTGCCCCAAGGGCATCCCGGTGGCGTTCATCGCGCGGATGAACGCGGACCATCTCCGGGCGGCGATCACGCGGGGACGGCGGGACGCGCGGGCGGGCGAGGGCGGCGCGGGGTGAGACGGCGTCACGCCGCGCCTCAGGTCCCCCGCTTCAGCCGTTCGATCTCCCGCCGCTCCTTCTTGGACGGCTTCCCCTCACCGAAGGCGAAGGACTGCTGCGCCAGCCGGTGCTGCTCAGCGAGCTGTTCGCGACGGGCCTTGCCGGCGGGGTCTTCCAGGTAGAGCGCCGCGGCCGCGGCGGCGGTCCCGCGCCGCGCCCCCAGGGCGCGGACGGTGAGCAGGTGTTCGAAGGGACCCAGACGCAACCGGACGACGTCGCCCGCCTGCACGGTCTTCGCGGGCTTCGCTCTCGCACCGTTCACTTCCACCTTGCCGCCCGAGACCGCCTCCGCCGCCGCCGTGCGCGTCTTGAAGAACCGCGCCGCCCAGAGCCACTTGTCTACCCGGACGGTGTCGACGTGCGCCCCCTCGCCGTTCCCGCGAGGACCGTGACGTTGTCGCTCCCGCCCCGCTCCAGCGCCAGGTCGAGCAGCGACCGGCACACCTGCTCCATCGTGTCCAGGGTCCGGATCCGCGCGGCGATCTCGTCGTCCGTGACATGCTTGGTGAGACCGTCACTGCACAGCAGCACCACGCATCCGCGCCGCAGGTCGAGGCGCGTCACCTCGGGGGCTGTGCCGTCGCTGCCGCCGATGGCGCTCGTCAGCACGTGGGAGAGCGGCGAGGCGGCCAGGGTCTCCTTCGGCAGGACCCCCTTGTCGGCCAGGCTCTGCGCCAGCGTCTGGTCCCGCGTCACCTGCGTGAGCTCACCGTCCAGGAAGAAGTAGCAGCGGCTGTCCCCGACCTGGAGGACGTACAACCGGGGCCAGACCGCGACCGCCAGCGTGAGCGTCGTCGCCATGCCCTTCACTTCCGGCCGGCCGGAGGCCTCGTCGCTCACCGCCGCGTGCGCCTCGTGCGCGGCGGCCTTGAGCGCCTCGAAGAACTCCTTCTCCGCCTGCCGGCCCGAGGTGTGGAAGCAGCTCATCGTCGTGGACACGTAGCGCGCCACGGTCTCGGCCGCGAGCTGGCTCGCCTCACGCCCCGCCTTCCCGCCGCCCACCCCATCGGCCACGAGCATGATGGTGGCGAGCCGCTGGCCGCGCAGCGGCAAGGTGTCGGCGCCCGGGAGGCTGGTGCCGTGGATCACTACCTGCTGGTGGATGGTGCCGAGGAGGAAGTGGTCCTGGTTCTCGCGCCGAACCTTCCCGACGTGGGTCAGGCCGAAGAGGTCGAGTTCATCGTCCCGGGGCTTGGCGTTCGCGTCATGCGTTACGAACGTGGTCAGCAGATCGGCGAGGGCCATGGGCGCCTCCTCCTGCCGCGACGATGCCGGCGTCGTGCCTTAGAGCTTCACCTGCGCGATGGTCTCCTGGACCGCCTGGGCCGACTTGCCGAGCGCCACCTTCTCGTTGCTCGTCAGCTCGACCTCGAGGATCTGCTCGATCCCTGCGGCCCCCAGCTTGCACGGCACGCCCAGGAAGATGTTCTTGTACCCATACTCGCCCTGGAGCCAGGCCGCGCACGGGAGGATGCGCTTCTTGTCCCGCACGATCGACTCGGCCATCTGCACCGCGCCCGAGCTGGGCGCGTAGTACGCCGAGCCGGTCTTGAGATGCGCCACGATCTCGGCGCCCCCGTTCCGGGTGCGGTCCACGATCTTGTCGAGCTGGTCGCGCTTCATGAGCTGCGTCACCGGGATCCCGGAGACCGTCGTGTACGAGACCAGCGGCACCATCGTGTCCCCGTGTCCGCCCAGCACCATCGCCTGGATGTCCTCCACCGATACGTCGAGCGCCTCGGCTAGGAACGACCGGTAGCGCGCGGTGTCCAGCACCCCCGCCATGCCGATCACCCGCACGCGCGGGGCGCCCAGCACTTCCTTCATCACGTAGCACATGGTATCGAGCGGATTGCTCACCACGATGACGATGGCGGAGGGCGCGCACTTCTTGATCTCCAGCGCCACCGACTTCACGATGCTGACGTTGGTGTTGAGCAGGTCCTCGCGGCTCATCCCCGGCTTCCGCGCGATCCCCGCCGTGACGATGAACAGCTCGGAGCCCGCCGCCTCGGCATACCCGTTCGTGCCCACCACGCGGGAGTCGAACCCCTCGATGGGGGCGCTCTCCCACTGGTCGAGGCCCTTCCCCTGGGGGATCCCCTCCACCACGTCCACCAGGACCACGGTCCGGGCCAGTTCCTTCTCCGCGATCCGCTGGGCGGTGGTGGCGCCGACGTTCCCTGCCCCCACCACGGTGATCTTGTTCAAGGTCTCACTCCCGCCGATGGGCGGTGATAGGTTGGGTATTCCGCTGTTTTCCCGTAGTCCAGCTTCTTCAGCGCATCATAGAGCACGATGCCCACCGCGGTGGCCAGGTTGAGGCTCCGCACCGGTCCCGTCATCGGGATCCGGTAGACCCGCTCGGGGTGCTTCTCCAGGATCCGGTCCGGCATCCCGGTGGCCTCGTTGCCGAACACGAGGCACGAGCCGTCGGGGATGTCGGCATCCCACAGCAACTGCCCCGCGCGGGCCGAGAAGTACCAGCAGCGCTCGCGCGCGAACGCCTCGCGGAAATGCCGCCACGTGGGATGGACCCAGAGGTCCACCTCGTCCCAGAAATGCACCGACGAGCGCGTCAGCTCGGCGTCGTCGAGCGAGAAGCCCAGCGGCTCCACCAGCTGCAGCGACGACTCCGTCGCCGCGCAGAGGCGGGCGATGTTCCCCGTGTTCGGCGGGATCTGCGGCTCGATCAGCGCGATGTGGAGCGTCACCGTTGGGTGAAACGATACGACGCAAGCGACAGCGGGACAAGTTGTTGAGGGAGAGCTGAGAGACGTGCGGCGCCGGGCGCGGGCGGCCCGTCCGTGGGCCTGTCGTTCCTGCTAGTGGCAACGCCCTCCGCGCTGATCGTAGATCCGGCCGCTCGTATCCAGGAAGGCGGAGCGCCATTCCGCGCCGCCCAGGGTGAGCTTCAGGACGCCGTAGTGCCCCTGGACGCGAAAAGCGCTATTCGTGACGATCGTGCCCGCGAAGCCGCGCAGGTCCCCACCCCCCGTGCCCACGATGATCTCGGTGATGCCGCGCGTGGTATCCAGGGTCCCTTCGGGGGTCTGCGGATAGAAGCGCTCGTAGTCGTGGTCGTGGCCGTTGAGGACGACGTCGACGCCCCCCTCATACAGGATGCGCCAGAAGGGCCCGAGCCGCGCATCGGTGCCATGCCAGCCGGAGCTGAACCTGGGATGGTGCCAGTATGCCACGGTGCAGAGCTGGGTGTGGCTGCTGAGATCCTGACGCAGCCAGGCCTCCTGGGCCGTCCGCTCCGCCGCCGTGAACGCGCCGCCGTTCACGACGATCTCGCTGTTCAAGACGATGGCGTGCCACGCACCGATGTCGTAGCTGTAGTAACCCTTGGTCGGATCGCCGGCGCGGGTCCCGAAGAACACGTAGTAGGGGGACGCGAGACCGGAGAGGTGCTCGTGATTGCCCACAGCGGGACGGATGTTCCGCATGATGAGCTTGGTCGAGTCGCCCCACGATGGCGCGAAGCAGTTGGCGAAGTCCTGGGTGCTGCCGCTCGGGTACGCGTTGTCACCCGCCGTGAACACTTCGTCGTGGACGTGCGCCACGCTGTCGGCGCGCAGCACGCTGTCGACGAGGACCGCGGTCGCCTCGTCTCCCGGCGAGCCGCAGACCGCGATGTCGCCGGCACCGATCAGGACCGAGGCGCCGCTCAGGGCGACCTCCGCGGCGGGAGCGGCGGCGGGCGGGGGGGTGAGTTGCACGGGCGGCTTGCACCCGAGGACCAGCAGCGCCAGGGCGACCAGCCGCCAGCGCATCAGCACGGCCCCTTCTGGGCCCACCGCCGGCAGACTCTGACGGCGCTGGTGGGATCGAGCACTCCGATCCAGAACCCGAGGCCCTTCGCCGTGTGCCATCCGCCGGGCGAGGCCCCGTTGACATAGACCCGGCCGGCATCCAGCACGCCGAAGACCCCCACGTTCAACGGGAGCACGAACGAGAACCGGGCCACCGGGACTCGGAGCTCGACGCTCCCGTACACCGCCGCATCCCCCGCATAACGTTGCATGTCCAGGGACCGCAGCGTGGTCCGGCCGCCAAGGAACGCCGCTTCGTGGAACGGGAAGGTGCCGAACACCTTCTTGGCGCCCCCGCTCATGGCCAGGATCGGATGCGCGGGGACCCGGAGCCTGAGGAACGCCGAGGCACCGCCGGTGATCTCGCCGAAGGCGCTCTTGACGTCCCAGACGGCCGGGAAGAAGCTGCCCGTGAGGTCCACCAGGAGCCCCCGGTGCGGGTCCCTGGGCGCGTCACGCGCGTCGTGATGCAGGACGATCCGGAGCCCCGCCTGGCCGAAGCGCCCGAAGCCGTAGGGTTGGGCCGTCGCGAGGAAGGTGTTGAGCGTGGTGTCCGTGACCGAAAACTGGATCACCGGCCCCAGGGAGAGATCGCTCCTTGGGCCCAGCGCCACCGCGAGGGCCGGGCGCACCATCCACTGCCGCTGCCCCGCCTCGTAGAAGGTCGTAGTGGTGTCCGGTGTGGCGTTGCCCAGGCCGTGGTAGCTGACGACCTCGAGCTGCGACATGCGCGCGGTCGCGATGAGATGGACGGGCGTGCCTTCCAGCCGCCGGTCCGCGGTCATCGTGACCCGGGAGCGGCCGAAGGCCATGGAGTACTCGGCCTCGAGCCCCACCCGGCTCGCGTACGGACGGCGGCCGAAGCCGTAGTGGGCCCGGTAGAAGCCGAAGCGGGGGAGGAATCCCAGGTCGCGGTCGTGCCGGAGACCGATGATGGGCCCGGACTGTGCCCCGCGGTCGCGTCCCGGTGGCACCAGCCTGCCGCCCTGCATGACCCAGGGCTCGCGGTTGAAGAGGGTGTCCGGCCCGTAGCCGACGCCGGCGACGGTTCCGACATCATAGAGCCGGGCCCGGCCGTGCGACGCGCCGACCTCGGAGGAGTCGATCACCTGGTTGTCGCCGTTGCCGCCGATGATCCGGACGCGGATGCTCGTCGCCACATCGCCGGTCACGGCCGCCGTGTCGTTGCCGCCGTGCAGGTAGATGCGGATCTCGGTGGTTTCCCGCGCGTCGAACCGCCGCAGGAAGTACGGCGTGCCGTTCCCGGACTCCAAGCGCACCTCGACGGTGCGGTCGTCCACCCGGGTCACGGTGGCGCGATCGGCCGCGTCCGTCGCATGGATGTCCGCGACCGCGGCGATCAGGCGGTAGAACCGGTCCGCGGCGCCCGGCAGCGCGTCGCGCCGCATCTTGAGCTTTCGGGCCAGTTCCGGCGCCGACGCCAGGTACTCCGCGGGCAGGGCGAGCACGGCGCCATCGATCACCGAATCCGTGATGCGTCCCACCAGCTCCGCGGTCACCGAGTCCCACACCGGCCGCTCCAGGCCGCCGAGCAGCCGGCGGTCGAACTCCAGGCTGTTCCACGTGAGGCCGCGCACGCTGGAGTACGAGCCCCGGAACGCCGCGAGGTTGGGGAACGACGGCCGGGCCAGCCCGATGACGACGCCGCCATAGGAGATGAAGGCCTTGTCCCGGTCGCGCGGGATGGGGAGCCACGCCGACCTGGGATCCGCCCGCATCCGGGCCCAGCGCCACTGACCCTGATGGCGGTCATAGTCGCCGAGCAGCATGTCCATCAGGCGCGCGGTCAGCATGGCGGGCGCGTCGATCCGCTCTTCGGGATCGTGGTCGAGCAGGTAGCGCAGCGTGTCGCTGTCGATGATGGCGATGGCCCCGGCGAACCCGGCGTCGTGCCCCGGCGTGCCGGGGGACTCCTCGATCATGCCGAGCCGCCCCGCGAAGTCCGCCCGGAACTCCCCGAGCGCCGGATCGTCGGGCATGACCATGAGGAGGGGCGTCACGTGGAGCACGTTCGCGGCGTCGAGCAACCGGGCCGCGACCAGGGCGGCCGCCGGATCGCTGGTGCTGATCTGATCGCGGAAGACCGCTTCCACCACGGTCCCCCGGAACCGCCGCGGGGTCTGCGTGCCCGACTTGTCCACCGAGCGGAAGACGTACTCGACGCCGTCAGGCGCGACGAAGCGCAGCGACTTGGTCTGCAGCCCGCCGGCCAGCCTGAGGGGGCGGAGCCCGCCGGCAAAGGACCGGAGGTCGAGCACCTCGACCTGCAGGGGGGTCGTCCAGAGATCCCGATAGCCGGCACCGAAGAGGAGCCGGTGAAGCCCGCCGGCCTCGTAACGGGCTCCCGCCACCATCTCCACGCTGTCGCGCGTCGCGACCGGGGCGCGGGCGCCCTGGGACCTGGCAAGGGACGGCGTGAGCACGAGGAACAGCACGGCGACGCCGAGACGGACGCGATACGAGCGGGGATCTGACACGGTGGACCTCAGGGCCAGCGATAGAGCGTGATAGCGGCCGCGTGATGTCCCGCTTCCGTGCTGATGATCAGGATGCTGTCCCTCGTGATCGCCACGCCCTCGGCATGGGACAGGCCGGCAGGAAGGTGCCGCGCGAAGACCAGGTCTCCCGCCGGGGTGATCTCGAGGATCGCCCGCTCCTCGGCGGCGATGATGACGTAGTTGCCGCTGACGGGGTCGATGGTGATGTCGGAGGGGTGCAGACCCCTCCATCCATTCGGGCCGGCCAGCCGCGACAGGGGCACCGTCAGGCGTGACGGCCGGCTGCCGCCGCCGTCGGGGAGTTTCCAGCGATAGATGACCAGGGAATCCTGCAGCGGTCCCGGAGTGCGGACGTTCTTGCAGGCGAGGAGGAGCGAGGTGATCGTGGGATCGTACGCCACGCCCTCGAACTCGCACTCGTGGCTGAGCCGCGTGTCATGGAGCGTGTACGCGGTCTCCTCTCCGTTCGCGGCCTCCTGGAACTCGTAGAGCTTGCCGTTGCTCGCGAGCAGGAACACCGCATCGTCGACGACGGTGATGCCTTCGAAGTCGGCGTGGATGAGGTGCGTCCCGATCGTGAACTGCTTGAGCAGCACGCCGCGGCGATAGTCGAGCTCGAAGACCCGGCCCTGCTCGTCGCCGTGGGTGAAGAGCCGCCCGTCGGTGGTGAGCGCGAGTCCGGAGATCTCGGAGAGGTCGTCGCCGAGCACCCACTGGGCCACCGGCGCCACGCGGCTCGCGCCCGAGTCCGGCTGGGCGAGGGCCTGCGCCAGATGCGCGCCCCGCCGCGCGACCTCGGCGCTGTCACCCCGGGCGGTGGTCTCGCTCCGGCCGGGACGGCAGCCCGCTCCCGCCACCAGGCCGGCGAGGAGCGCCGCGGTGCCCGCGAGCCGCGTCATCCGGCCACTCCGGCCGCCTTGGCGCCGTTCTTCTTCTCCACGACCTCCCGCGCCACCGCATCGCCGACTTCCAGGTTCGCCGCCTGGATCCACTGCCCCGCCCCGGTGCGGATCGCCGTCAGCACTTCATCGCGCGACGTCGACTTCCGGACCTTCACCAAGTAGTACAGCTCGGACGGCTTCCCCTCATTGGTCACGACCTCGTCGAGCTTCCAGCGCCTGGCCACCTTGTCGAGCGCCAGCTCCACCAGGATCTGGGCGTCGGTGAGCCCGTTGGTGGTGATCGTGAGGATCGCGTTGTACCGGGGCTTCTTGGTATCGGGCCCGAGGAAATCGCGCACCCGCTTGAAGCGCTCGGCCAGGATGTCGACCTTCTTCGGGGTGAGCGCGAGCACGAGGTCCCGGTCGGGCACCTTGCCGCCGTTGCGCCGCTGCGCCAGCTCGTTCAGCGGCTCGGCCCACTTGGACGCCGCCGTCGGTTCGAGCACGCTGCGGCCGAAGTCGTAATGCCAGGTGAGCAGCAGGACGAAGTTGAAGATCACGGAGAGGAGTACCGCCACCATGAGCACCTGCACGCCGGCGGCGAATCCGACCGCGATCCCGAGGAAGATGAACACGATGTCGCGCACGTCCGTCAGCGTGGTGCGGAAGCGCAGGACCGACACGACACCCGCAAGGCTGAACGCCAGCGCGAGGCTGTTGCGGACGATGAGGATGATGCCCGCGACGATGATCGGCAGGATGATGAGCGCCTGCACGACCGACTGGCTGTGCCCGCGCGTGCGCCGGGCCGACATGTAGACCCAGGAGACGGGCAGCATCAGCGCCAGCGTGCCGAAACAGATGAGCGTGGTGCTGATCGCGAGCTCGAGCTGGGCCGGAAGCTCGGTCGGGACCGACGAGCCGGCGAGTCCGTTCTGCAGCAGCTGGGGTGCCCCGGAGAGCTGCGCGAGCCGCTCCCCAGTGAACATCCGGGTGACCACGGGGAACGCGTAGATGAGGGCGGTTGTCGCCACGCCCAGCACCACGTAGTAGGCCAGCAGGCGCCGCATTGGCCGCTCGGAGCCCAGCGTGAAGAAGTCGATCAGGCCCTTGAAAAAGCCCATGGGGTCACCCTCTTGGCGAACGAGAACTGACGCGTCGGGCCTTGAGGGCTGCAGCTCCCTATCGAGACCTGATCGTCGCTCTGACAAGAAAGCGCAATGACCGCACGGCCAACATCGGTCGTAGGATGGGATTCCGGACTAGGCCAGAGGGACTAGCTGATGCGGACGACAGCCGGCGAGGCGCCGGCGCTACCCGCCCACCTGCGAAAGCGCGGCGAGGCCGCCGGCGTCCGACGCGAGGAGATGGTGCTCAAGCGGCTTCTCTGCGAGCGCCTGAGTGAACAGCGGCAGCAACGGCTCGCCGCGGCGCAGCTGGTCGCGGAAGTTGACCTCGTGCGTGCCGAAGAGACAGGTGCGCAGCCGGCCGTCGGCCGTCAGGCGCACCCGGTTGCAGCTCCCGCAGTAGGTGTGCGTCATCGGGGTAATCACGCCGATCGAGCCGGGGGCGCCGGGCCCCCGGTAGTACGACGCCGGGCCGTTCCCGATGGGCCCGTCCTCCGCGGCGGCAAGACCGCCCAGCGCCTTTTCCGCCCGTTCCAGGACTTCCGTGCTCGGCACCACGTGCTCCCAGGTGAGCGCCGCCATGTCGCCCACGGGCATCAGCTCGATGAACCGCACGTGCCAGGGATGCTCGAGCGTGAGGCGCGCGAAGTCCTCGACCTCGTCGTCGTTGATGCCGCGCATCACCACCACGTTCACCTTGACCGGGACGAGGCCCGCGTGCTCGGCCGCGCCGAGCGCCGCCACCGGATCGAGCCCCAGGTCCCGCCGCGCGATCTGCACGATCCGCTCGTGCCGCAGGCTGTCCGCCGACATGTTGACCCGGTCGAGTCCCGCCGCCGCGTAG
>JBGPHD010000118.1:0-9795 GCA_041484135.1 Gemmatimonadota bacterium | reverse complement strand
TAGAGCGGGTCCTCGCCCCCGTCGATCATGCGGGCGAGCCAGTAGAGCGCACCGTCCGGGTCCGACCCGCGCATCGCCTTGTGCAGCGCCGAGATGAGGTTGTAGTGCTCTTCCCCGCCCTTGTCGTAGTGGGCGAAGCGCTTCTGAAGCGCGTCGGCGATGATCGCGGCGGTGATGGGCGGGGCCGGCGGGCCGCCGGGGCCGGTGTCAGGCGCCGGTGTCGCCAGGGCCGCGGGGGAGCCCGCCCCCACCAGGAACTCCGCCGCGGCCTCCAGCGCCGAGAGGGCGCGGCGGGCGTCGCCGTCCGCCTCACGCACCAGGAGAGCCAGCGCCTCCTCCTCGATCGACAGGCCGAGCGCGCCGAGCCCGCGCTCGCGGTCCTCGAGCGCCCGCCCGACCACCGTGCGCAGATGCGCCTCGCCCAGCGGCTCGAGCACGAACACCCGGGTGCGGGAGAGGAGCGCGCCGGTGATCTCGAACGACGGGTTCTCGGTGGTGGCGCCGATCAGCGCGATGGTGCCGCGCTCCACGTGCGGCAGGAAGGCGTCCTGCTGCGCGCGGTTGAAGCGGTGGATCTCGTCGCAGAAGAGGATGGTGCGGCGGCCGTAGTGCGTGAGGCGGTCCTCCGCCTCCTGGATGATGACGCGGACCCGCGGCACGCCCTCGGTCACCGCGCTGAACGGCACGAACTCGCGGTCGGTGTACTGCGCGATGAGGTGGGCGAGGGTCGTCTTGCCGGAGCCGGGCGGCCCCCAGAAGATCATCGAGCCCACCTCGCCGCGGCGGATCAGCTCACCTAACGCCTTGCCGGGGCCGAGCAATTGCTCCTGCCCCAGGAACTCGTCCAGCCCCTTGGGGCGCATGCGGGCAGCCAGGGGCGCGGCGCCGGGCGGGGGCGCGAAGAGGCTCGGCTCCCGTCGTCCCCGCGGCGGCGCGTCCGCCCGGCCTTTCACGAGAGGTAGCGGCCCACCAGCGAGTCGGAGAGCAGGAAGGCGCCCGCGCCGGCGAAGAACGCGACCGGCAGCCGCCAGCCCTTCTTGCCCTGGAACTCGGGGACGAGGTTCGACGCGCCGACGTAGATCGTCACGCCCGCCGACAGCGCCAGGCCGTACTCCTGGAGCGGGGCGGCCGTCACGGTGAGCAGCACGCCGAGGATCGTCGCGGCGCCGAGCAAGGCGGCCGCGAAGTACCCGCGCCGCACCGTGCCACCCGAGGCGATCACCAGGCTCGACACGGTGACCCCCTCCGGCAGCTTGTGCAGGAAGATCGCGACGAAGAAGAGCACGCCGAGGGCCGGGCTCACCAGGAACCCCGACGCGATGGCGACGCCGTCGAAGAAGGTGTGCAGCAGGAGCCCCACCAGCGCCGCGCTGCTCGCCTGCGCCGACACGTGGTGCGTCTCTTCGCCGAAATGGAAATGCGGCGTGAGCGTGTGCTGCGACAGGTGCACCAGGAGATATCCGAGCAGGATCACCGGCGCCGCGCGCGCGGGATCGCGGCGCAGCGCTTCCGGGACGGCGGCGACGATGGCGAGCGCGAGCATGAAGCCGGCGCCGAACGCCACGAAGCCCTCGATGACCTTGAGCCCGAAGCGGGCGCTGCGCGCCACGGCCACCGCGCCGAGCAGGTTGGCCAGCGCCGCCACCACGCCGAGCACCAGCGCCGGCGCGGCGTTCACAAGAGCTCCCGGGCGCGGGCCATCAGGTGCTCGCGCGTGTTGCGCCACGGCTCGTCGAGCACCTCGTCGAGCAGGCGCCGCAGCAGCTCGCCCATCGCCTTTCCCGGCGGGAAGCCCGACGCCACGAGGTCGTCCCCCGTCACGGCGAGGTCGCGGACGTTGAGCGGGTCACGCGAGGCCATGATGCCGTCCACGGCCGCCAGCAGGTCGACGCGGCGGGTCCGTGGCTCCGACACCGCGATGACGTCGAGCGCGACCGCGCGGTGGCGCGAGAGCCAGCGCCTGACCTCGCGGCTCGAGCCCGGCGCCGGGGGCGGGTCGGTGAGGCCGGCCACGACGCTGCGGACCCGCTCCGTGTCCTTGTTCGAGAACCGGAGCCGGCGCATGGCGGCCTCGGCGGTCTCGGCGGAGCCGGTGCCGTACCACAGCAGGGCCGCCGTGATCAGCACCGGATCGCGCGGTTCGATCGTGTCGAGCATTCCTTCGACCCGGCCGTCGATCTCCGTCAGCTCCGGCCACACCTCGTTGAGCGCACCCGCTCGGCGCCACACCTGGACCCCCACCGACGGAGCGCTCGTGGCGAGCGTCTTCATCCACTCGTCCCGCACCCGCTCGCGCGAGAGGTGTGCCAGGTCCGTGACCGCCGCGGCCAGCGCCTCCTTCGTGGCGGCTTCGAGCGTGAACCCGAAGGCGGCCAAGAAGCGGAGCGCGCGCAGCACCCGCAGGCGGTCCTCGCGGAACCGCGTCGCCGGATCGCCCACCGCCCGGAGGATCCGCGCGGCGAGGTCGGCGCGGCCACCAAAAGGATCGCGGACCTCGCCGGAGTCGGGATGCACCGCGATGGCGTTGATGGTGAAGTCGCGCCGGGCCAGGTCGTCCTCGAGCGACACGCCGAACTCCACTTCCGCGTGCCGCCCGTCGGTCCTGACGTCCCGGCGGAAGGTCGTCACCTCGTGGGGGAGGCCCTGCCCGTCGAGCACCGCCACGGTGCCGTGCTCGATGCCGACCGGCACGGTGCGCCGGAACAGCTCCTGCACCTGCTCGGGCCGCGCCGAGGTCGCGAGGTCGAAGTCGCCGACGCGCACCGCCGCCTGGCCGAGCATGGTCTCGAGCAGGACGTCGCGCACCGCGCCGCCGACGAACCAGACCTCGAAGCCGGCGTCCCGGAGCCGGGACGCGATGGCCCGCACTTCGGACGGGATCCGGGCTACCGGGAAGGCCTCAGCCACACAGGACGCTCCCGCCGTTCACGTTGAGGATCTCTCCCGTGACGTGGCGCGCGAGGTCGGAGCAGAGGAAGAGGATGGGGCCCGCGACGTCCTCCGGCGACGCCACGCGTCCAAGCGGGATGTTCGCTGCGATGCGGGCCCGCCCGCCGTCCCGGTACGGCTTGGCGGCCATCTCCGTGTCCACCCATCCCGGGGCGACACAGTTGACGCGGATGCGCGGCGCCATCTCCACCGCGAGGCTCTTGGTGAGCGCGACGATGGCACCCTTGCTGGCGGCGTAGTCCGCGTGGAACGCCTCGCCGCGCTGCGCCGCCGTGGACGCGACGAAGACGATGGACGCGCCGTCCACCAGGCGCGGCGCGAACGCGCGGACCACGTAGAAGTACGCGTCGAGGTTCTGCGCGATGGTGGAATGCCACTGGCTGGGCAGCATCTCCGGGAGCGCTGCTCCCTCGGCCACCCACACGCCGTGGTTGAGCACCAGCGCGTGCAGCGGCCCCGCGAACGCCTCCGCCGCCTTCTCCGACGTGCACGGGTCCGAGAGGTCGCCGTGGGTCGAGCGCGAGACGTCGATCACCTCGGCCCCCGCCGCACGGAACATGTCGGCGGTCGCCTTGCCGATGCCGCGGCGTCCGCCGGTGATCACCGCGCGCTTGCCGCTGAGGTCGATCACCATGGCTTCACAGCCCCGGTTCGACCCGCGAGCAGACGTGATGGTCGATCGCGAGCTGGATCTCCTGCGCGTGGGCCGCGTTGCTCGTGGGCACCACGATCGCCAGGTCCACCAGCGGCGCGAGCTTCCCGCCCCCCGCCGCGAGCAGCCCGACGGTGGCGACGCCCGCCGCGCGGGCCGCCTCCGCCGCGCGGAGCAGGTCGGGCGAGTTCCCCGACGTGCTGATGAGCACCAGCAGGTCCCCGGCGCGGCCGTGGGCCTCGATCTGGCGGGCGAAGATCCGCTCGAAGCCCAGGTCGTTGCCCGCCGCGGTGAGCAGCGAGCTGTCGGTGGAGAGCGCCAGCGCCGCCGCGGCGCGCCGCTTCACCGCCTCGTAGCGCACCACGTACTCGGTGGCGATGTGCTGCGCGTGGGCGGCGCTGCCGCCGTTCCCGGCGAAGAACACCGTCCGGCCGGCCTTCAGCGTGTCCCGCACCAGCGCCGCGTACCGCTCCACCGGCCCGGCCAGCTCGGTGGCGCAGCGCGCCGACAGCGCGCCGAGGTCCGCCAGGTGCGCGAGGCTCACGCTTCCTTCCCTCCCACCACGAAGTCCTTCAGCATCGAGTACCACGAGCGGCGCAGCCGCATCGCCGGGACCGGCGCCGGCGCCTCGCCGGCCAGGAGGGCCGCGGGGTTCTCCACGGCGAGGAGCTGCGCCTGGGTCCTTCCGCCGTGCATCTCCAGCCACTCCACCGCCGCCTTGAGGTTGCGCTGGTCCCCGTGGTTGTCGCTCGCGATGATGGTGGCGAGGCCCGCCTCGACCAGGGCCCGCGCGCGTCCCGCCCGGCGGGTGTCGGCGAGGAGCGTGGTCGCGTCCACCTGGAGGAGGGCGCCCGCCTCGCGCCAGCGCGCGGCCTGCCCCACCGAGCACGACGCATAACGCTCGGGGTGCGCGAGCACCGGGACGACGCCCTGCGCCGCCACCCGGGCCAGCGCGTCGACGCTCCCGTCGGCCGGCACCAGCCGGCCGAACTCCACCAGCACGTACTGCGTCCCGCCCAGGCCGAGGCACTTGTCCGCGAACACCGCGTTCGGCACGTCGAGCATGATCTCGAACCCGCGGGTGAGGCGCGGCACGGGCGGCGCCGACGCGCGCAGGTTGTCCATCAGCGCGTCCATCTCCTCGCAGGGCGCCTCGTCCAGGTGGCTGGCCTTGAGGTGCGGCGTGCAGCAGACCGCCGTGACCCCCATCTCCGCGAACCGGGTGAGCACCGCGACCGCCTGCTTGATGTTGTCCGCGCCGTCGTCCACGTCCGGCAGGAGGTGCGTGTGCAGATCGATCACCGCACGGCGCTCCGGCCCCGGGCCGCCGCTACCAGCGCGCCGATCCCGTCGGGGCCGTTCACCTCGATGGCGTTGCCCACGATCACGAGGTCCGCCCCGGCGGCCCGCGCCGCGGCGACCTGGTCCGGGGTCCGCATCCCGCCGCCCACGAAGATCGGCAGCCGCACCGCCTGACGGACGGCGCGCACCACCGCGGGCGCCACCGGATGGGCGGCGCCGCTCCCGGCGTCGAGGTACACCGCCGCCATGCCGATCAGGCTCGCCGCGACCGCGTGCACCGCCGCCAGCTCCGGCTTGTCCGCCGGCAGCGGACGCGTCTGGCTCACCGACTCGACCGCCGTCACGCGACCGCCGTCCACCAGCAGGTACGCCGTGGAGATGGTGGGGATGCAGTGCCGGAGCAGGAACGGCACCGCGCGCACGTGCTCCTCGATCAGGTACTGCGGGTTGCGTCCGGAGACCAGGGAGAGGAGCAGGATCGCGTCCACCGACGGGACCAGCTGGTTGGCGGAGCCGGGGAAGAGGAGCAGCGGCAGGTCGGTAGCCCGCTTGATCGCCTCGGCCACCTCGCCGGTGCGCGCCGCGCCGTCGAACGAGGTGCCGATGAGGAGCCCCGCCGCTCCCTCGCGCTCCGCGCGCTCGGCGAGCCGCGACGCCTGCGCCGCGTCGGTGCGCTCCGGGTCCACCAGGATGAGGAGGCCCGGGGACGCCGCGCGCAGCCGGTCCAGCATCTCGTTCACGATCCCCCCACCCGGGCGAGGATCCGATCCACCAGGGGCCCCACTTCCACACCCTCCTCCACCGCGGCCTCGAACGCGTACGTCACGAAGGCGTCGGCGGCGAGGAGGTCGAGCGCCGCATCGGGCGAGCGCGGGTCGGCGCCCGTCGGTGCGCCGAGCGTCTCGATGCCCAGCTCCGCCATCAGCTCGCTCATCGTCGCCGTCCGCGCCACGACCTCCTCGGGCGCCGCCGCCAGCACCCGCGCGAGCCGGTCCGCCAGCGGCAACGGCGCCGCGGGCACCCGCGCACCCAGCCACGCCGCCGCCCGGGCCCGCATCACGCGCTCCCCGTGAGCGCGCCGCGCACGATCGCCGGCGCGCCCCGCTCCGCCTCGTCCAGCCGCGCCGGGTCGCCGGCGCCCGCGGAGGCGAAGTGGGGCCGCCCCCCGCCCTTCCCGCCCGACAACGCCGCGATCCGGTTCACCAGGTCCGGCGCCGTGATCCCCCGCGCCACCAGGTCGTCCGTCACCCCCACGTGGATGCCGGGACGATCCCCCGACGCCACGACGACCAGGACGCCGCTCTTGGTCCGCGACCGGAACGCGTCCACCATCGCCCCGATCTCGTTGCGGTCCCCCGAGGAGGAGCGCATCACGCTGACCGCGGTGCCGTTCACTTCCACGGCGGGCGCCGCGCCCTGGCCGCCACCCCCCTTGATCAGCTCCTCGATCCGGCGCTCCAGCTTCTTCTTCTCGTCGGCCAGCGCCTCCACCCGCCGCGCCACGTGCTCCGGCGTGCTGCCTAACCGCTCCGCCGCCTCGCGCAGCCGCCGCTCCTGCTCCGCGAACCAGGCGAAGGCCCCCGGGCCCGTCAACGCCTCCACCCGGCGGACGCCGGCGCCCACGCCGCTCTCGCTCACCAGCTTGAGGAACCCGATCTGGCCGGTGGTCCTGACGTGCGTGCCCCCGCACAGCTCGATCGAAACGCCGGGGACCGTCACCACCCGCACCACGTCGCCGTACTTCTCGCTGAAGAACGCCATCGCCCCCAGCTTCAGCGCGTCCGGGTACTTCATCTCGCCGGTCGTGACCTCGAGGTTCTCCCAGACGTGCGCGTTGACCTCCTGCTCGATCGCGGCGAGGTCGGCCGGCGCGATGGGATGATGGTGCGTGAAGTCGAAGCGCAGCCGGTCGGGCGCCACCACCGAGCCCGCCTGCCCCGCGTGCGTGCCGAGGATCTTGCGCAGCGCCGCGTGAACGAGGTGCGTCGCCGTGTGATTGCGCTCCGTGTCCCGCCGCAGCCGCTCGTCCACCACCGCTTCCACCGGCGTCGGCTCGAACGGGCCCGCGAGCGCGCCGAAGACCGCGGTGCGCCCCTCGATCTTCCGCACCTCGTCCACCGGGAGCCGCCACCCCTCGCCCACCACCTCGCCGCGGTCGCTCACCTGGCCGCCGCTCTCGGCGTAGAACGGGTTCTCGTGCAGGACGAGACCGATCCCGCCCGGCGTACGCTGGAACGCCAGGATGTCGGTCTCGGCGCGCGTAGTGTCGTAGCCGACGAACTTCTGGCGCAGCCGCGGCTTGACCGTGGTCCACTCCGCGGGCCGCGTGACATGGACCGAGGGCGCATGGCCCTCGATCGACGTCCCTGCCGCGCCGGGCGTCAGGCGCGCGCTCCGCGAGCGCTCCCGCTGGGCGTCCAGCAGCTTCTCGAAGCCCGCGATGTCCACCCGGATCCCGCGCTCCGCCGCGACGATCTCGGTGAGGTCGATCGGGAACCCGTAGGTGTCGTACAGCTTGAACGCCTCCTCGCCGCCCACCAGGGTGAGCTGCTCCAGGCGCTTCAAGCCGCCCTCGATGGTCTCGAGGAAGCGCTCCTCCTCCGACGTCGTCAATTCGGCCAGGAGCTTCGCGCTCCGTACCAGCTCGGGATAGACGCCGCCCATCTTCTTCACGACCTCGTCCACGAGGTGCACCAGCGTCGGCTCGCGCCGGCCGAGGAGATAGGCGTGACGCACCGCGCGCCGGAGGATGCGCCGCAGCACGTAGCCGCGGCCCTCGTTGGACGGGTACACGCTGTCGGCCAGCAGGAAGGCGACCGCGCGCGCGTGGTCCGCCAGGACGCGGAAGGACACGTCCTCGGCGGTGAGCGTCGCCGATTCGACGATCCGGCCCTCCTTCATCGACATCCCGCCGTACCGCCGGCCCACCACCTGCTCCGCCCGCTCGATGAGCGGGATGAAGAGGTCGGTGTGGTAGGCCGCTCGCACGTGCTGGAGCACGCCGGTGATGCGGTCGAGCCCGGCGCCCGTGTCCACGGAGGGCGCCGGCAGCGGCACCAGGGTCCCGTCCGCCTGCCGGTCGAACTGCATGAAGACCAGGTTCCAGATCTCGAGGAACCGGCCCGCTTCGGTGGCCGCCACGAACTGGTCGAGCGAGTGCACGTGGTCGCTGACGTGGTCGCCGCCCCCCGCCTCGAGGTCCACGTGGATCTCGGAGCACGGGCCGCACGGCCCCGTGTCGGCCATCTGCCAGAAGTTGTCCTTGTCGGAGAGGCCGTAGATGCGGGCGTCGGCCACGCCGGCGACCTCGCGCCAGAGTTGCCGCGCCTCGTCGTCCTGGTGGTGCACGCTGATGCGGATGCGGTCGGGGGCGATCCCGAGGTAGTCCTTCCCCGTCACGAACTCCCAGGCGAATGCGATCGCGTCGCGCTTGAAGTAGTCGCCGAAGGAGAAGTTGCCGAGCATCTCGAAGAAGGTGTGGTGGCGGTCGGTGTGGCCCACCTCCTCGAGGTCGTTATGCTTGCCGCCGGCGCGCACGCACTTCTGCGCCGTGGTGGCACGCCGGTAGTCGCGACGCTCCTGGCCGAGGAAGGTGCGCTTGAACTGCACCATGCCGGCGTTGGTGAACAGCAGCGTGGGGTCGTCCGCCGGCACCAGCGAGGAGGAGGGGACCTCGCGATGGCCGCGGGCGGCGAAGAAGTCGAGGAAGCGGCGGCGGATCGTGGCGGCGAGCATAGAGCCTGGAAAATCTAGCCCGCCAGCGCCTCCTTCACCACCTCGATGACGTCGGACGCGGCGAATCCGCGACGCCGCAGATAGGCTTTCAGCCGCCGACGGCGCGTCGCCGGGTCGAGCCCGGCGAGGGTCCGCGCCTTCTTCCGAGCCGCTTCGAGCAGCAGCGTGCGCGGATCGAGCCCGTCCTCCGCCAGCGCATCGCGGACCGCCGCCTGGGCCTCACGCTCGGCGAGGCCGAAGCGCCGGAGGTCCAGGACCAGCCGGGCCGGTCCGAGCCGCCCCCGCTGCGCGCGGGTCCGCGCGTAATGCCGCGCGAACGCGGCGTCGTCGATGAGCCCCGCCTCGACGAGCCCGTCCACCGCCGCCTGGGCCGCGGGCGACGCGTGTCCCTTGCGGGTGAGGCGGCGCGCCACCTCGCCGGCCGGGAGGGCGCGGGCCGCCAGCATCCGGAGCGCCACCGTACGGGCCGAGAAGACCTCCGCCTGGGCCCCGAGCAGCGAGAGGCGCCCGTCATCGAGCGCCTCTCCCACGGCGAGCCGCAACGCCCGGACGTCCTCCGCCGAGACCGTGGCGAACGGCGCGCCGTCCACCGCGACGCGGATCCCGGGGCCGGCGGGCTCCGCCTCGAGCGCGGTGACGGCCGGCATCTACTCCTCGCTCACCACCTCTTCCTCGACGTCGGGCACCGCCTTCATCCCCAGCGACTCCTTGACCTTCCCCTCGATCTCGGCCATCAGCGTCGGGTTGTCGCGCAGGAAGAGCTTGGTGTTCTCGCGTCCCTGGCCGACCTTCTGGCCGTTGTACGCGTACCAGGCGCCGGACTTCTCGATGATGCCGCTCTCGCTCGCCAGGTCCACCAGCAGCGCCGCGTGGCTGATCCCCTCGTCGAACATGATGTCGAACTCCGCCTGACGGAACGGCGGCGCCACCTTGTTCTTGACGACCTTCACGCGGGTGCGGTTGCCGATCACCACGTCGCGCTCCTTCACCGGGCCGATGCGCCGAACGTCGAGCCGCACCGAGGCGTAGAACTTGAGCGCCCGCCCGCCGGACGTCGTCTCCGGGTTCCCGAACATCACGCCGATCTTCTCGCGCAGCTGGTTGATGAAGACGACCGAGGTGCGGGAACGGTTGATGGCGCCGGCGAGCTTGCGCAG
>JBGPHD010000117.1:0-9966 GCA_041484135.1 Gemmatimonadota bacterium | reverse complement strand
CGCTCGATCCGCTGTTCGACGCCATCGGGACGCGGCTCCTCGCCGCGCCGTCGCTCATCCCGCTCTGGACCTCGCTGTACAACACGCCCGGTGTCCCCCTCACCAGCTTCAACAACACGGTGGTCCTCGGGAGCTTCGTCTGCTGGGTGGTGAGCATCCTGCCGGTCTTCTTCCTCGGCCGGTGGGCGGTGGCCCGCTACCGCGCCACGGTCTACGAGCGGCTGCAGAGGACCCGGCTCTTCAAGGCGGTCGCCGGGTCGCAGCTCTTCAGCTACTACCGCCTTCTCTGGCCCGGCTGACATGACCGTCTTCCGGTGGAAGGCCATCGTCCCGCTGCTGGTCTTCGGCGGGCTCGTCGCCCTGCTGTGGACGTTCTACGTGGACCGGCTCATCCGTCTCGCCGTCGAGGCGGCCGGCAGCGAGGTGGTGGGGGCGAAGGTGGATCTCGCCTCCGCGCGCCTGCGCCTGTTCCGCGGCGACCTCGTCCTAAAAGACCTCGCGGTCACGAATCCCGACGCGCCGATGACCAACCTCTTCGAGACCGGCGAGATCGTGGTGGACCTCGACGTCCGCGCGCTGCTCGAGAAGAAGGCGGTCGTGGAGACGCTCGCCGTGCGCGAGGTGCGGTTCGGCACCGCGCGGCGGACCTCGGGCGCGCTGGCGCACGTCGCGCCCACGACGGGGCTCGTCACCCGCCGGGTCCTCGACTGGGTGCACGCGATCCCGACGCCGTCCATCGGCCTTTCGGGTCTCGGCGAGCTGGCCGCGTGGCACGGGGTGAGCGCCGACAGCCTGCGCACGCTGCGTGAGGCGCGCGCGGTGGCGGCGACGGCGGACTCGCTCCAGCATGCCCTCGAGGCCGAGCTCGCCGCGATCGATCCCTCGCCGGCGATCGACTCGGCGCGGGCCCTGGCCGACCGGCTGCGCGGCGCGGACCTCCGCCGCCTGGGCGTCGCGGGAGTCCGGGACGCGACCACCTCGGTGCGCAACGCGCTCACCCGGCTGCGCGCGACGAAGGACCGGCTCACCGCCCTGCAGCGGAGCGTGCAGACGGGGGTCGCGGCCGTGCGGGGGCAGGCCGAGGCCTTGAACGCGGCGCGCGCCGCGGACTACGCGTACGCGCGGAGCCTGGTGCACGTGCCGTCGCTCCAGGCGCCGGACGTCTCGGCGGCGGTGTTCACGGAGATGGCGATGGGCCGGCTCCAGCCGCTCCTCACCTGGACGAGCCTCGCCGAGCAGTACCTGCCGCCCGGGCTCGACCCGCGGCGCAGCGCGGGGCCGACGCGGATGCGGCGCGCGGGCACGACCGTGACGTTCCCGAAGGCGCACGAGCTGCCGCAGTTCCTGGTGCGGTACGCCGATGCGGACCTGGCCATCGGTGGCGCGAGCGCCGCGACCGGCGCGTACCGCGCCCGTGCCACTGGGCTCACGACGGAGCCCGCGCTCTACGGCGGCCCGCTAACGTTCCTGGCCGCCCGGTCGGGCGCCGCGGCGGGCCCGCGGCAGATCCGCGTCGAAGGGTCGATCGACCACGTGGGCGTGATCCGGGACTCGGTGGCCGCGACCCTCGGTGGCGTCGCGTTGCCGTCGGTGTCCCTCGGAGCGTTAGGCGCGCGACTCGACCTCCTCGCCGGCACGATCGACCTGGCGCTCGCCCGGGCGGGGGACAGCATCGCCGGGCACTGGCGCGTGCGGTCCGACAGCGTCGGGTGGACGCGCCTCGGCGACACGGCGGCGGTCGCGGCGGGGCCGGCGCCGCGGATCGGGACCAAAGCCTGGGCGGACGCGCTGCTCTGGCGAAGCGTCGCGTCGCTGGGGAGCGTCGAGGTCGAGGCCCGGTTCGCGGGACCGATGAGGTCGCCCCGGGTCAGCATCTCTTCGAACGTCGGGGACGAGGTGGCGCGCAGCCTGCAACGCGAGCTCGGCGCCGAGGTGGCGCGCGTCGAGGCGCGCGCGCGCGCCGAGGTGGACCGGCTGGTGCAGCGGCCGATCAGCGACGCGCGGGCGAAGATCGCGTCGCTGGAGTCCGGCGTGCAGGGCCGCGTGAACGACGGGCAGCAGCGCCTGGCGGCGGTGCAGACGGACCTGGAACAGCGGGTGCGGGACCTGGGCCGCGGGATCCCGGGACTGCGTCTGCCGTAGGCCCGCGGGCGGCGTCGGTATCGACCCTACCTTATCAGAAAGGAACGACCCATGCAGGAGTTCCTGGCCTTCCTCAAGCACTACGGCGTGATCGGCCTGGCGATCGCGGTGATCATCGGCGGCAAGGCCAACACGCTGGTCACCTCCCTGGTGGACGGCGTACTGATGCCGCTGGTGACGTTCTTCGTTCCCGACGGCTCCTGGCGCACGGCGACGCTCGACGTCGGGTCGGTGCATTTCCTCCTCGGTCCCGTCTTCGGGGCGGCGGTGGACTTCCTGATCGTGGGGTTCCTGGTCTTCCTGTTCTCGAAGAAGGTGCTGAAGGAAGAAGTGGTCACGAAGAAGTGAGGGCCTGATGGCGGAGCCCGGCGCGGCGGCACCCGGTGACGTGTTCGTGACCGGGGGGACGGGGTATCTCGGCCGTGCGCTGATCCCCCGGCTCCTCGAGCGCGGCCACCGGGTCCGCGCGCTCGTGCGAGAGCGATCACGGGGCCGGCTCCCGGCCGGGTGCGAGGCCGTAGTGGGAGACGCGCTGGATTCGGGGGCCTTCCGGGACTTGGTGCGCGCCACCGACGTCTTCGTGCAGCTGGTCGGCATCCCGAAGCCCGCGCCGTGGAAGGGGAAGGCGCTGCGCGCGGTGGACCTCGCGTCGGTGCGCGCGTCGGTGCTGGTGGCGACGTCGGTCCGGGTCCGGAGCTTCGTCTACGTGAGCGTGGCGCATCCGGCGCCGGTGATGCGGGCCTACGTCCACGTCAGGCGGGAAGGGGAGGCGCTGATCCGCGCCGCCGATTTCTCCGCGACCATCCTGCGCCCGTGGTACATCACGGGCCCCGGGCACCGCTGGCCTAACGTGCTGCGTCCCCTCTACTGGCTGGCGGAGCGGTTCCCGCCCACGCGCGAGGGCGCCTACCGGCTCGGCCTGGTCACCTTGAAGGAGATGGTGGGGGCGCTGGTGGAGGCGGTGGAGAAGCCGGCGGAGGGGATGCGCCTCCTCACGGTGGAGGACATCCGCCGGATCGGCCGCGGCGCCGTCTGACGGCCGTCGCCGCGATCGCCTGGCGCTAGACCTTCCGCAACTTCCACTTCCCGCGCCGGAACAGGGCGCCGCTCGCGACCGCGAGCGTCGAGAAGGCGATGGTGAGGGCGATGAAGACGCCCTTCGGCCCCCATCCCAGGGTCCGCGACAGGATGTACGCCAGCGGGATCTCCCACAGCCAGAAGACGAGGAAGTTGAGCCAGGTCGGCGTCCAGGTGTCGCCGGCACCGTTGAACGACTGGGTGAGGACCATGCCGTACGCGTAGAACGGGAAGCCGAGGCTCACCAGCCTGAGGCAGCTCACGCCGAAGGGCACCACGGCCGGGTCGTGGGTGAAGAGGCCCACGATTTGGTGGGCGAACACGGCGAAGACAGCGCCGACGAAGCTCAGCACCAGCATGTTGTACCAGCCGGCCATCCACACCGCGCGCTCGGCGCGCTCGGGCTTCTTGGCCCCGAGGCCCTGGCCGACCATCGTGGCGGCGGCGTTGCTGAGCCCCCACGCGGGGAGCAGCGCGAAGATGATGAGCCGGATGCCGATGGTGTAGCCGGCGAGCGCGTCGCTGCCGAAGGTGGCGAGGATGCGGATGAGGCTGATCCAGCTGGCGGTGCCCACGAGCACCTGGAAGGTGCCGGTGCCGGAGAGGCGCAGCAGCCGCACCATGAGGTCGGGGTCGAGCCTGAGATGGCGCCGGCGGACGGCGAGATGCGCGCCGCCCTTGTAGAGGTTGTAGAACTGGAAGAGCACGCCGGTGCCGCGGCCGATGTTGGTCGCGACGGCCGCGCCGGTGACACCGAGCCTTGGGAAGGGGCCGAGGCCGAAGATGAAGCAGGGGCCCAGGATGATGTTGATCCAGTTGGCGAGCCAGAGCCCGCGCATCGCGATGGCGGCGTCGCCGGCGCCGCGGAAGGTCGCGTTGACGAGGAAGAGGAGCAGGATGGTGGCGTTGCCGCCGAGCATGACGGTGGTGTAGCCGGAGCCCAGGGCGACCACGCGTGGCGAGGCGCCCATGATGACGAGGAGGCGCGGCGCGAAGGTGACGCCGAGGATGCCGAGGAGGATGGCGAAGCCGACGCCGAGCGCGAGGCCCTGGACGGCGGTGAAGGAGGCCTGCTCGGGGTCCTTCTCGCCGATGCGCCGGGCGATCATCGCGGAGACGCCGATGCTGAGCCCCATCGCGATGGTGTAGATGATGGCGAGCATGGACTCGGTGAGCCCGACGGTGGCGACCGCGTCCGCGCCGAGGCGCGAGACCCAGAAGACGTCCACCACCGCGAAGACCGACTCCATCACCATCTCGACGATCATCGGCACGGCGAGGAGCAGGAGTGCCCGTCCGATGGGCCCCTCCGTGTAGTCCCGCCGCGATCCGCGGATCGCCTCGCGCAGCGCGGCCCACAGGCCGGACGCGTCGCTCGCCGGTGCCGTCATGAACTCGATTCGCTTGGGTGAAGAGGCGCGAAGATTCCTCAGGCCCGCGCGATTTGGGAAGGGGCCGAGGCCGGAGGCCCCTGCGCCGGGACGCTAGGCGACCAGCGCGGCGAGCGCCATCGCGGCGGCGGTGAGGACGGCGGCCCAGATCACGGAGAGCAGCACGACCTTCCGCGCTTGCCGCTTCACCTGGCGCTGGATCTCGTCGTCGAGGCTCCAGCCGGGCGGGGCGTCATGCTCGCGCAGACCGCGCGCGGCGAGGGTGATTCAGGTGTGTTCGCGGGCCTGGAACCAGCCGATCGTCGCGAGGACGAAGGGCGCGAAGAGCAGGGCCTGGAACGCCGGCCGGGCGCGCACGAGGAGGAGGGCCGCGCTTCCCGCGAGCCCGAGGACGAACCACAGGTGGCCGTTCCGCCGCCGCCGGCGCTCGCCGCGCGCGCCGATGTTGGCGATGCAGACCTCGCCCGTGACCGGCATGTCACTCATGCTTCAATACTAACACGCACGCCGTCCGACGTCCGACCCTTCTATCTCAGCCCCATCAGCTGCCGCGCCGCCCCGCTCGCCCGCGTGGCCATCCGCTGGACGGCGGCGGCGACGACGGCCGCCTGCTCGACGGCCTCCGCCTTGTTCCGCTGCTCCAGCGCCTCGCGGATGCCGGGCATCGTCTTGACCCCGTAGCCGGTGTAGAAGCCGGGCGCGTAGATGGTGTGCTGGAACCAGGGGCGCCGCGGGAGGCCCCGCTCGCCGGCGAGGTCCCGTTCGGAGAGGTAGATGTCGCGGTCGATGGCGCCCAACATCCGGGCGTTGCGCGTCAGCCAGGCCGAGCCGCGCGCCGTCACGGCGGCGAGCGCGGAATCGAAGCGGGTGCCCGCCGCCGCGAGACTGTCCACGGCCGCGCGGACCGCGCCGAGGTCGACGGTGTCCTGCGGGAGCCGCGCGCGCGCCAGGGAGTCGAGCTCGGCCACGTAGCGCCGGTAGGTGCGGGCCGCGTCGCTGAAGGAGAAGGGGAGCACCGGCGCGTCGGCCATGCGGAGGACCGCGGTCCCCATCTCGCCGGCCTCGGCGCGGCCGTAGGCGAAGTCGGGGTCGTAGAAGCGGGTGAAGAAGTCGAAGCTGTCGTAGATGGAGTGATAGACGCCGGCGTCGGTGCCGCCGCCGTGGCCGAAGTTCGCGGACGCGATGGCGAGATGGTCGATGAAGACCGTGTAGTCCGACCCCGATCCCAGCGCCTCGATCCGGAAGGGCCGCTCGCGGGCGCGGGCCGAGTCGGCGGCGGTGCGCGCGCGGCTCACGTTGTAGTCGGTGATGGCTTGGAGGGCGCTCACGCCGGAGACGGGGTCCCGGGAATCGCGCGCCACCTCGCGGATGAAGGTCTCCAGCGTGTGGGAGCCCGACGCGCCGTACCGGCCCTTGGCGTTGGTGTCCGAGTTGAAGTAGACGACCGCATTGGTGCGCAGCGCGTCGGCGTTGGTCTCCGCCCACTCGGTCGAGCCGAGGAGGCCCCATTCCTCGCCGTCCCAGAGCGACAGGATGATGGTGCGCTGCGGGTGCCAGCCGGTGCGGAGCAGCGTCGCGAAGGAGCGCGCCGTCTCCATGAGCGCCACCGCCCCCGAGAGCGGGTCCTCGGCGCCGTTCACCCACGCGTCGTGATGGTTGCCGTGGAGCACCCACTGGTCCGGGTACGTGACGCCGGGGATGCGGACCACCACGTCGTAGAGGGGCCGCACCTGCCAGTCGAACTGGAGCGCGATATGCACCCGCGCCGGTCCGGGGCCGATGTGATAGGTGATGGGCAGCGCGCCCTTCCAGTCGTCGTTCGGCACCACCGGGCCGCGCAGCGCGCGGAGGAGGGGCAGGGCGTCGCCGTAGGAGATGGGCAGCACGGGGATGCGCATGAGCGTGACGGCTTCCGAGCGATCGAGGCGCCGGCCGCCGGGACGCGCGCCCCATCCGGGCGTGAGCGGATCACCGGGGTAGGTCGGCATGTCCATCACGCTGCCGCGCTGCACGCCCTGCTCGGGCCGCATCGGGCCGGTGGGATACACGTCGCCGCCGAAGAAGCCGTCGTCGCGCGGGTCCGAGTAGATGATGCAGCCGATGGCGCCGTGCTCGGCCGCCACCTTGGGCTTGATGCCCCGCCAGCTCCGCCCGTACCGCGCGATCACGATCTTCCCTCGCACGTCGATCCCGAGGCGTGCCAGGTCGTCGTAGTCGTCGGGGGTACCGTAGTTCACGTACACCAGGTCCGCCGTCACGTCGCCGTCGGCGGAGTAGGCGTTGAAGGTGGGGAGCTGGTTGCGGTCTCCCGAATCGTGGTCCTCGGGGATCGCCGGCTCCTGGAGCTGCGCCACGAAGGTCGTGGGCGAGACCATCTCGACCCGGCGCATCACGGGATACGGCATCAGCGCTTCGTTGCTGTCGAGCCGCGCGTCGAGCCCCCACTCGCGGAAGCGGGCCAGCGCGTACTCGGCCACGGTGCGCGACATCGGCGAGCCGGCGTGGTGCGGCTCGGCGCTCATGATGCGCAAGTACTCCCGGAGCCGCGCCGTGTCGGGCGTGGCGCGCATCACCGCCTCGAGCCTCGCGCGCTCGGCGAGCGCGTCCAGGGGGAAGCCGCGAATGGGGGCCTGCTCGGGCGCCTGCGCGCCGGCGCGGAAGGGCGTGGCGAGCGCCAGCCCCCCGGAGAGGACCAGGGTCAGGGCGGCACGGAGCCGTGGCGAAACACGTGTCACGAGGTCGGCCTTCGGGTCAGGAGGGGAGTGAAGGAAACTTCACCACAGAGTTACGTTTTCCTCAGACAATCGGTTGACGACCGGCTTAGTTTGCGCTCAGCAGGGCCACTTGGGAAGGGAGCCATCATGTCCTGGCCATTCGCGGACCTCTGGGACCGCGCGCTGACCTATGAGCAGTTCGTCAAGGAGTCGAAGGAACAGTGCCAGCTCTGGACGGGGGTGTACCGCACCGCCCGCATCCCGGACTGGGCCATCGACCGCGTCACCGAGATGAACGGGCGGATCCGCGTGGTGGTCATCGCCGAGGACTGGTGCGGGGACGCGTCGAACTCGGTGCCGGTCCTCGCCAAGTGGGCGGAGCTGGCGGAGAACGTCGAGCTGCGCATCCTCCGTCGCGACGAGCATCCGGAGGTGATGGACCGCTACCTCACTAACGGGACGCGTTCGATACCGATCGTGATCCTCCTCAACGAGTCCATGGAAGAGCTGGGCTCGTGGGGACCGCGGCCGTCGGAGCTCCAGGAGCTGGTGATGGCGCAGCGGCGCGCCGGGCGCACCAAGCAGGACTACTATCCCGAGGTGCGGCGGTGGTACGCGGAAGACCACGGCGAGACGATGCTGAAGGACGTGCTGGAGGTCCTGGCACGCGCCGGCGCCGGGGTGCCCTCGCAGCCCTCCTAGCCGCTCCGCTATCTTCCGGGCCATGACCGACGTCGTGGCCCTGGCCGCAGAGCTCGTTTCGCTGGAATCCCCCACCGGCGCCGAAGGGCCGGCGGTGGACTTCGTGGCCCGCTGGCTCATCGCCCACGGCTGGAACGTCACCGTCCAGGAAGTGACCCAGGGCCGCGGCAACGTCTGGGCCTCCCGCCTGGGCGGCGGCATCACCTTCAGCACCCATCTCGACACGGTACCGCCGTTCGTGCGGCCGGAGCTGAAGGGCGGCCGGCTCTACGGCCGCGGCGCCTGCGACGCCAAGGGGATCGCGGCGGCGATGCTCGTCGCGGCGGAGCGCCTCGCGGCCCGGGGCGAGGAGCGTGTGGACCTGCTCTTCGTCGTGGGCGAGGAGCACGGCTCGGACGGCGCGCGCGCGGCCAACCGCCTGCCCGCCACCAGCCGCTTCCTCGTCTTCGGCGAGCCGACCGAGGGCAAGCTCGCCACCGGCGCTCGCGGCTCGCTGCGGGTCACGCTCCGCACCCGCGGTCGCGCGGCCCATTCCGCCTATCCCGACCTCGGCCGGTCGGCGATCATCCCCATGCTGGCGCTCCTCCAGGATCTCCAGAAGCTCGCGCTCCCCACCGACGACGTCCTCGGCGCCACGACGGTCAACATCGGCACCATCGCGGGCGGGTCCGAGGCGAACGTGGTCCCGGAGGCGTGCGAGGCGGAGCTGATGTTCCGCCTGGTGGGCGAGGTGGACGCGCTGCAGCGGGTCGTCGAGAGCTGCGTCGCGGGCCGCGCCGAGATCGCGTACGGGTCATACACGCCTCCCGCGCCGCGTTGTCACGTGGTGCCGGGCTTCGCCACGGCGCCGGTCGCCTTCGCCACCGACGTGCCGCTGCTCGACCGCTGGGGCACGCCGCTCCTGTTCGGACCCGGTTCCATCCACGTCGCTCACACCGCCGAGGAGTACATCGCGGTGCGCGACCTCACGGAGAGTGTGGACGCCTATGAGCGTCTTGCCGGCATCCTCCTCGCGGGCTGAGCGCGTCACGCACGTGCCGCGCACGCGGATCCCCGTCGCCGTGCTCGGCGCGACGGGCGCGGTCGGCCAGACCTTCGTCCGACTCCTGGAACACCACCCCTGGTTCAAGCTGGCCGAGGTCGCGGCGTCCGAGCGCTCGACAGGCCGTCGCTACCACGACGCCACGCACTGGATCCTGGGCGACATGCCCGGCGGCGTCGGAGCGCTGCAGGTGCTGGCGTGCGACCCCTCGGTGCTGAGCGCCCCCATCATCTTCTCGGCGCTCGACGCCGGCGTCGCCGGCGAGATCGAGGCCGCTTTCGCGAAGGCGGGGCGCGCGGTGCTGAGCAACGCGCGCAGTTACCGCATGGATCCAGACATCCCGCTCGTGATCCCGGAGGTCAACGCCGGCCATCTCGCGCTCCTGGACGCGCAGCGGGCGGCGCGCGGCTGGGACGGCGCGCTGGTCACCAACGCCAACTGCGCCACCATCGTGATCGCGATGGCATTGGCGCCCCTCCACGAGGCGTTCGGCGTCAAGCAGGTCTTCGCGACGACGATGCAGGCGGTCTCGGGTGCCGGCTACCCCGGCGTCCCCTCGCTCGACATCCTCGGCAATGTCATCCCGTACATCGCGGGCGAGGAGGAGAAGATCGAGAGCGAGACCCGCAAGATCCTGGGCGCCCTGGAGGACGGCGTGGTGGTGGACGCGCCGTTCGGCGTGAGCGCGCAGGCCAACCGCGTGCCGGTGGAACACGGCCACACCGCGTGCCTGTCGGTGCAGCTGGCGGAGCGGACCGCGCCCGAGGAAGCGATCGCGTGCATGAGGGCGTGGCGCGGGGCCGTGGAGGACCTGGGTCTGCCGAGCGCGCCGAAGCCGCCGCTCGCCGTGACGGACGCGCCGGACCGGCCGCAGCCGCGGCACGATGCCGGCGCCGGG
>JBGPHD010000116.1:0-10082 GCA_041484135.1 Gemmatimonadota bacterium | reverse complement strand
GGCCTCGATCTTGAGGACCGCCTTGAGCTGCTTCTTGGTGCAGACGAAGAGGATGCCGTCGCCCTTCAACACCGTCTCACGCATCAGGTCCTGCGCGAGGCGGAGCTGCTTGAGCGTCTTTTCGAGGTCGATGATGTAGATGCCGTTGCGCTCGGCGAAGATGAACCGACGCATCTTCGGGTTCCACCGGCGGGTCTGATGCCCGAAATGGACCCCCGCCTCCAACAGCTCCTGGATCTGGGGAAAAGCCATCTGCGTCTTCGTCTCCCTGGGGTTGGGCGTCCACCGCCTTCATCTCCCGTCCGCATCCGCCTCAGCGGACACCCCCGACGGGATCCAGCGGTGTGAGTGATGGCCCTGGTGCTACCGCTTGCTGAACTGGAACCGCTTCCGCGCACCGGGCTGGCCGGGCTTCTTCCGCTCGACCGCGCGGGGATCCCGCGTGAGCAAGCCACCCGCCCGGAGCTTCTTCCGGTGCAACTCGTCCACCATGACCAGCGCGCGGGCGATGCCGAGCCGCAGCGCACCCGCCTGCCCCGTCACGCCGCCGCCGTTGCAGGTGGCCTTCACGTCGAAGGCACCCAGCGTGTCGGTGGCCGTGAACGGCTGCTGGATGAGCTGCACCAGCGAGGGCCGCGGGAAGAAGTCGCCCAGCGTGCGGCCGTTCACTTCCCACTTGCCGGAGCCGGGCTTCAGGTACACGCGGGCGACGCTGGTCTTGCGCCGGCCCACGGCGTGGAATCGCATCGGGACGTCGGGGATCATGCCTTCCTCTTGGCCCTCGGGGGGTACACCCCGAGCGGCGCGGGCTGCTGGGCTTCGTGCGGATGCTCGGCGCCTGCATAGACGCGCAGCTTGTGGCGCAGCACCTGCTTCGAGAGCGACGACTTGGGCAGCATGCCGAAGACCGCCTTCTCGATGACGCGCGCGGGGTTCTTGGCCATCACGGCCCGGATGGGCGTGATCTTGTCGTGGCCCATGTAGCCCGAATGGCTGAAATAGCCCTTCTGCTCGCCCTTGCGGCCCGTAAGGCGCACCTTGGCCGCGTTGACGACGATGACGCCGTCCCCGGTGTCGAGATGCGGGCTGAAGATTGGCTTGTGCTTGCCGCGGATGACCTGCGCCACCCTCGACGCGAGCCGGCCGAGCGGCACGCCGGCGGCGTCCACCACGAACCACTGATGCTCGATGTCCTGCGGCGTCACGGAGAACGTTTGCATCGGCTGTGCTTTTCCACTCCCGTAAGGCGTAAGTGACTATAGCCTATAAAACTACGCAGCCAGCGAGGCAAGGTCAACCGGGCGTGAGCTCCATCAGAACGGCACCCTTCTCGACGCTCGAGCCGGGCCCCGCCAGGACGCACCGCACCACCCCCGACGCGGGCGCCTTGAGCTCGTTCTCCATCTTCATCGCCTCGATCACGATGAGCCCTGTGCCCTCCTCGACGCGCTCCCCCTCGCTCACCAGGACCCGCACCACCAGGCCCGGCATCGGCGCGGTGACCGCGCCGGCCACCGCCGCCTTCCCGGCATGGGCGCCGAGCGCCCGGATCGCGCGGGCCCGTTCATCGAGCGCCACCACGTCGAGCTGGTCGGCGCCGATGAGGATCCGCCAATGTCCGCGCCCATCCCCTGGGGTCGCCACGAACTCCCGGGCCCGCTCGTCCAGCACGAGGCTCCGCACCGGCGAGGCGCCGGGAAGATCGAGCCGCGCCGTCACGATGCGGCCATCCACCCGCACCGCCGTGCCGTCCACCTCGACCGTGACCTGCCGCCCGCCGGCATCCACCAGGTAGACGCTCACGCACCACCCCGAACCTGTCTCATGCCGGGAAGTTACCTCGCCGGTGACCACGCCTGCACCGGCAAGACCGCCTTATTCCCACGCCACGAGCGGGACACCCTGAGTCCCTAATCGTCTGCGGAGCCCACGTCGGTCCTGACTCCGCGCCTTGCCGAGCATCGCGGTCACGTATCCATAACACGTTGACCACCAGCCGCTTAGGGCCTCCAGCGATGAGCCATGCCAGGGGCCGGCGCACGACTTACCCACCGAGGCCTTTCCGGCACGCCGGTTGCGACCATCTGGGGTCGGACGTCCCGCTCGCGCGGACAACGGGCCGCGCCGCCGGGATGCGCACGCAGGGCGGAGGGACCCATGGTCGAACAGTCAAAGCCGGTATCGGTCTGGGCATGGCGCGGCGTCGCGCTGTGCGCGGAGGCGCAAGCGGACGGCGTGCCGTGTACGGAGCTGGGCCGCGACTGCGAGACCTGCGCGCAGGCGGTCAAGGACTTCTCCCCCGAGGACCTCGTGATCCTCCGCCGGCGGCTCCTCAAGCAGGAGCGCCGGCCATGACCGCCTCCGCCACGACCGCCAAGCCCGTCAAGGCCGCCAAGCCGAAGCCGTTCCTTCTGCCCGAGTACTGCAAGGGGTGCGGGCGCTGCATCAGCGCCTGCCCGAAGGACTGCATCACGGCCGGGACCGAGATCAACGCCGCCACCGGCCTCGTGCCGGTCCTCCTCGACCTCGAGCTTTGCAACGGCTGCGCGCTCTGCTTCGACGCCTGCCCCGAGCCGTTCGGGCTCAGGCCGCAGGAAAGCACGGACTTCGTGCTCCAGGATCCGGCGGCGATGTTCGGACCGCGCGAGACGGGCGCGCCCGTTCCGGCGGATATCCCGGACGAGATCCTGCCGCTCGCGCCGGTGGAGCCGCTGGTGGTCAAGGGCAACTACGCGTCCGCCATCGGTGCGCTGCTGGCGGGATGCCGGCACGTCTTCGGCTACCCGATCACGCCCTCCACGGAGGGGGCGGAGATGATGGCCAAGGTGCTGCCCGCGCTGGACGGCGTGTTCCTCCAGGCGGTGAGCGAAGTGGCGACGGTGAACATGATGTACGGGTGCGGCGGCGCCGGCCTCCGCTCGATGACCTTCACCAGCTCGCCGGGCTTCAGCCTCATGCTCGAGGGCATCTCGTACATGATCGGGTCCGAGCTCCCCGGCGTGTTCGTCAACGTCATGCGCGGCGGCCCGGGGCTGGGCAACATCGCCCCCGAACAGAGCGACATCAAACTGGCGTGCCGCGGCCTCGGCCACGGCAACACCCACGCGATCGTGCTCGCGCCCGCCACGCCGCAGGAGATGCTCGACCTCACGATGCTCGCCTTCGACCTCTCCTTCAAGTACCGCAATCCGGTGGTGGTCCTGGGCGACGGGTATCTCGGCCAGATCACCGGCAAGGTGCGGCTCCCCGCGACCTTCGTGAAGCCGGGACTTCCGGCGTGGGCCGTCTGGGGCGACGCCGCCCACCGCGGGAACCTCATCAACTCCATCTACCTCTTCGAGCCCGACCTCGAGGCGCACAACCAGCACCTCGACCGGAAGTACGCACGGATGGCGGCGGCAGAGCAGCGCGCCGACCTCTACGAGTGCGACGACGCGGAGACGCTGCTGGTGGCCTGCACCACGCCGTCGCAGATGGCGAAGGGCGCCGTCCGCGACCTGCGCGAGCGCGGTATCAAGGCCGGGCTCTTCCGGCCCATCACCCTCTGGCCCTTCCCGATCGACCGCCTGCTCCCGCTCCTCGACCATGTCCACCGGATCGTGGTGGTGGAAGCGAGCAGCGGCCAGCTCGAGGACGAGCTGCGGCTGGCGCTGTCGCACGCGCGGGTGCTCGGGCCGCTCAACATCGAGCACATCCGGCGTTCGGGCGGGATGCTCCCGCAACAGCGTGACATCGTCGAGGGCGTCCTGGCGGAGGAGGTGCCGGCATGAGCACGGTCTTCTACAGCCGCTTCGAGCGGCACGCGCACGCCGAGGGCATCAAGGCCCACGCCACGCACTACTGCCCCGGCTGCGGGCACGGGCTGGCGCACAAGTACCTGGCGGAGGCCATCGAGGAGCTGGGCATCCAGGACCGCACGGTGGCGGTCTCGCCGGTGGGGTGCGCGGTCTTCCTGTACTACTACTTCGACGTGGGCAACACCCAGGCGGCGCACGGCCGCGCGCCGGCGGTGGCGATCGGCCACAAGCTCGCCAACCCCGACTCGATCGTGATCAGCTACCAGGGCGACGGCGATCTCGCGTCCATCGGCCTCGCCGAGATCGTGAGCACGGCGCAGATGGGGATCCCGATCACCGTGCTCTTCATCAACAACGCGATCTACGGGATGACCGGCGGCCAGATGGCACCGACGTCGCTGATGGGCCAGCGGACCACGACCTCGCCCACGGGCCGCGCGCCGTGGATGGGCATGCCGATGCGCATGGCGGAACTGATCGCCGGCCTCGACGGCCCCATCTACGTCGAGCGCGTGGCGTTGTATGACAACAAGCAGCGGGTGCGCGCGAAGAAGGCCATCCGCAAGGCGGTGGAACTCCAGGTCCAGGGCAAGGGCTTCGCGTTCGTCGAGGTCCTCGCCGAGTGCCCAACGCACCTCGGGCTGGAGCCGGAGGAGACCGAGGCCTGGGTGCGGGACCAGATGGTGCCCGTCTTCCCGCTTGGCGTGAAGAAGGACCTCACGGAGGCGACGCCCCTGACCGTTCCACCCCCGCCGACCTTCGCGGCGGAGCGGCTCGTCCAGGCCATCGCGCCGTCAATGGAGGCGGCGAAGCGGCACGCCACGGGCTTCCCGTCCCATCTCGCGCCGCACGATGTCGCCCTCAAGCTCGCGGGCGCGGGGGGAGACGGTGCCCAGACGGCGGCGCTGCTCATCACCCGCGCGGCCATCAACGAGGGCTTCGACTCGACCCACATCCCGAGCTACGGGCCCGAGTCCCGCGGCGGCACGTCGTACGCCGACGTGCACGTGGCCGACGGCGAGGTGCTCTCGCCGGCCGCGCCCGACCCGCACATCCTGATCGCCTTCAATGCACCGAGCCTGGCGAAGTTCGGGCCGGCGGTGCGGCCCGGCGGGACCATCGTCTACGACAGCACGGTGATCGCGGAGGTGCCGCCGTTGGCCGAGGGCGTGAAGGTCTTCGGCGTCCCGTTCACCCAGATCGCGCGGGATCTCGGCAAGGCGGTCGTCAAGAACGTGGTGGCGTTAGGTGCTCTGCAGGAGGCGACGAACCTCTTCCCGCCGGAGACCTTCATCACCGCGATCCACCAGGCGCTCAAGACCAAGTGCGCGCTGATCCCGCTCAACGAGGAAGCGTTCGCGTGGGGGCAGCGGTCGGTGCGCGAGACGGCGTCGGAAGGCGCCTTCGCCGCGAGGTAGATCGCCGGCGACGTTCTAGAGGAGTTTGCGCTTGCGCGCCGCGGCGAGCAGCTCGCCCTGGAACTTCGGGTGGGCGATCGCGATCAGCGCCTGGGCGCGTTCCCGCAGGCTCCGGCCGAACATCTCCGCCACCCCGTATTCGGTGACCACGAGGTGCACGTCGCCCCGTGAAGTGACGACGCCGGCCCCCTCGGCCAGCGTGTCCACGATCCGCGACAGCGTGTCGTTCTTCGCGGTGGACGGCAGCGCGATGATCGGCCGCCCGCCCTGGGAGCGCGCCGAGCCGCGGATGAAGTCCACCTGCCCGCCGAACCCCGAGTAGATGCCGCGCCCGATGGAATCCGAGTTCACCTGCCCCGTGAGGTCCACCGAGAGCGCGGAGTTGATCGCGACCATGTTGTCGTGCCGCGCGATGATGAACGGGTCGTTCACGTAGTCCGAGGGGTGGAACTCGACGAACGGGTTGTTGTCGAGGAAGTCGAAGGTCCGTTTGGACCCGAGGACGAACGACGTGACGATCTTGCCGGGATGCAGCGTCTTGCGCTCGCCGGTGATCACCCCGCTCTCGAACAGCTCCACCACCCCGTCCGAGAACATCTCGGTGTGGATGCCGAGGTGATGCTTGTCCTTGAGGAAGAGGAGCACGGCGTCGGGGATCTCGCCGATGCCCATCTGGAGGGTGTCGCCGTCCTTGACGAGCGACGCCACCTGCTCGCCGATCATCTTCGCCACGGGGCCGATGCCCCCGCCCTGCCCCAGCTCGACCACGGGCCGGTCCACCTCGACCACGTGCGTCAGCTTGGACACGTGGATGAACGCGTCCCCGAGGGAGCGCGGCATCTGCGCGTTGACGAGGGCCACCACGCGACCGGCGTGCTCAGCCGCCGCCTTGGTGCACTCGACCCCCACTCCGTAGGAACAGAAGCCGTGCTCGTCGGGAGGCGAAACGTGGATCAAGGCGACATCGACGCGCAGGATGCCCGTGCTGACGAGCTTGGGGATCTCGGAGAGGAAGACCGGGACGTAGTCGGCCCGGCCGGCATTGACCGCCTCGCGGGCGTTAGGGCCCGTGAACAGCGAGCGGTGCCGGAAGGAGCCCGCGTACTTCGCGTCCATGTAGTCGGCACGGCCGAAGGTCAGCAGGTGCGACACTTCCACCCCGCGGAGCTCCGGAGCGCGGCAGGCCATCGCGGTGGTCAGGTCCTCCGGGTTGGCGCAGCCGGCGTGGATCCAGACGTGGTCCCCCGACTTGATGCAGCGGACCGCCTCCTCCGCGGAGGTGATGCGGGAGCGGTACGTCTCGTTCCAGCGCATCCGCCTAACCCTCCCCGCCGGGCGGCGGGCCGTACGGCAGGCCGAAGAGGTGCGCCAGCGACTCCTTCACGCACCGGCCGCCGTGGACGTAGGCCCCGCGCCGCAGCGTGGGGTCGTCCGCCAGCGCCCGCTCGGCCCCCTGGTCGGCCAGCGCGAGGACCCAGGGCCGGACGGTGTTCGTCAGCGCCTGGGTCGCGGACCGCGCGACGATGGACGGGAGGTTCGGCACGCAGCAGTGGAGGATCCCCTCCTCCTCGTACGTCGGGTGGGGGAAGTAGGTGGGGCGCGAGGTCTCGAGGCACCCGCCCATGTCGATGGCGAAGTCCATGATGACCGTGCGCGGCTTCATCCGCCGGAGCATCGCGCGGGTGATGATCACCGGTGCGCGCTCGCCCCGCACCGCCGGCGCCGCGATGACGAGGTCCGCGAACGCCAGCGCCCGTCCGATGTTGTGCGGCGTCGCCACCATCGTCGCCACCGGCCGCGGCAGCCGGTCCAGCGCCTCGCGCAGCTTGGCCGCGCTCACGTCGAGCAGCAGGATCTCCGCGCCGAGGCCCACCGCCGCGCGCGCCGCCGCCTGTCCCAGGACCCCCGCGCCCAGGATCACCAATTGGGCCGGCGGGACGCCGGGCGCGCCGGTGAGCAGCACACCCTTCCCGCCGTAGAGGTTGAGGAGGAGTCCCGCGCCGACGATGACCCCGAGCGCCCCCGCGATCTCCGACATCGCCATGAGCGCCGGCGCCTGGCCGTCGTCGTCCTCGATGGCCTCGAGGCCGATCGCGGTGACCTGCCGCTCCATCAGCGCCCTGAGGTGCTCGCCGTGCGCCGCGGGCAGCATCCAGAAGGCCAGGACCGTCTGCCCGGCCCGGAGCAACGGGTACTCCGCGGGCCGCGGCGCCAGCACGCCGAGCAGCAGCTCGGCGCGGTGGAACACCTCGTCGCGCGCGTAGACCACCGTGGCCCCCGCCGACTCGTAGTCGCCGTCGGTGTGACCGGCCTCGCCTCCGGCGCCGGTCTCCACGTAGACCCGATGCCCGCGCTCGGTCAGCGCCCGCACGCCCGAGGGCGTGAGCGCCACCCGGTGCTCATGGGCCAGGGACTCTTTCGGAATACCGATGTCCACGCTCGGGATCCTCCGCCGGCGACGCCCGACACTGAGCGAGAGCCGCGCACTGATAATCGCTGCAAGCCGCTTGCCGCCGCCGCACCCCCCGCTGCACGCCGACTTGTCCCAACTGGTGACAGCGCGCCGGTGCGACGTCGGACATCTTTGCGCGGCCGCCGCCCACGCGACGCCGCCGTCAGATCACCTGAGCGCCACCCCGTTCAGCGATGTGCGACCAGAAGGGTCTCCACGTGACTCGTCTGCGGGAACATGTCGAATGCGCGCAGGGTGATCATCGCCTCGCGAGTAACGCCGATGCGCTTGAGGTCGCGGGCCAGTGTGGCGGGATCGCACGAGACGTACACCAAGCGCGTGGGCCGAGCCGCCGCCAATTGTGCCGCGACCGTTTCGGCGAGCCCCGTGCGCGGCGGGTTCACGATCACGGCGTCGGCGGGGAAGAGCGCGGCGAGCTGGTCCTCGACGCGGGCCGCGATGGCGCGCAGGCGCACGCCTGACGACTTCGCGCGCTGTTCCGCGTGCCGGACCGCGCGCCGGTCCATCTCGACCATAACCACATCGCACCCCCGCTCGGCGAGCGGGAGCGCGGTCTCGCCCGCGCCGGCGTAGAGGTCCAGCACCCGCCACGGCGCCGGTGCATCGTCAGGCGGCGACGCCGCGGCGACCACCGCCTCACGCAACAGCGCGGCCACCTCGGCGTTCACCTGCGCGAAGGCCACCGCTCCACCGCCACTGTCGACGGGGGGGCCGGCCATCACCCGGACCGCCCCGCCGGTGGGCTGCCACCACACGGTCGCGGCGAGTCCCGCGGCGGCCGCGGCGCGCGCCAGGGGCTCCGGCGTGGTCCACCCGCCGTCGCCGCCGTTGACGATGACGTGGAGTCCACCGTCCGGGGTGATGCGGAGCTTGAGCCTCACGTCGTCGCCGCGCGGGAGCGCGCCCGTCGCAGGCCCGATGGCACGCCACAACGCGTTCAGCTCGTCGCGGGCGATGAGACAACGGTCTAGGGGGAAGACGCGATCGCTGTCGGCGGCGTCGTGGAAGCCGGCTATCACGTCGCGGCCCGCGCGCCGCACCGTGAGGGTGACCGTGGTGCGATAGCCTGACGGGCGCGGGCTCGGCACCAGCTCGGGGTCGGGCACGTCGAGTCCGCCGATCCGCCGCAGCGCGTCGCCCACGATCCGCCGCTTGGCGACGGCCTGCGCCGCCGGCGCGAGATGCTGCCATTGGCAGCCGCCGCAGCGGTCGCGGGTGAAATGCGGGCACGGCGGTGTGACGCGATCGGGGCCGGCGCTCACCACCGAGGCGATCTCGGCGTGGGCATGACGCTTCCGGCGCCGCACCGCGCCGAGGACCACCCGGTCCCCCGGCGCGGCCCGGGACACGAACACCGTCATGCCGTCCTCGAGGTGGCCGACGCCGTCGCCGCCGGCGGCCAGCCGTTCGATGAGCACTTCCGGGTCACCGGCCGCCGGCGCGGCCTGGTCAAGCGTCCCGGCCGGGCCCGGCTCCGTCACTAGCGCAGACCTTCGCGCCGCGCCTCGTGCACCCACTCGTTGGTGGGAGCGGCGTCATGGCCGTCCGGGGACGCGCCGTCGGTGGCCACCGGCGGACGGCCGCCGGCGTGCCGCTCCTCCTCGAGGAGCGCCGCGGCGATCGCCGCCGACTCGACCACGGATGCCTCCGGCGCCCGCGCCATCAGTCCCTTCCCTACCCGCTCCCAGTACTCGATGTCGATCTCGCCGGCGCAGAAGGTCGCCTCCGTCATGACGCGCTGGTGGAACGCGCGCGAGGTCGGCAGGCCGACGATCACCAGGTCGTCGAGCGCGCGGCGCATGCGCTTGATGGCCCGATCGCGGGACTCGGCCCACACCACCAGCTTGCCGAGCAGCGAGTCGTACTGCAGCGGCACCTCGGTGCCCGGCTCGATCCACCCGTCCCACCGGACGCCCGGGCCCTCGGGCAGGCGCAGGTGGGTGACGCGTCCCCCCGCCGGCATGAAGTCCGCGAACGGGTCCTCGCAGGTGATGCGGCACTCCATGGCCCAGCCGCGCGGCGCGAGGGCGCGTTCCGGGAGGCTGATGTGGTGGCCCTGCGCGATCTTGAGCTGCATCCGCACCAGGTCCACGCCGTAGATCAGCTCCGTCACCGGGTGCTCGACCTGGAGGCGGGTGTTCATCTCGAGGAAGAAGAAGTCGCCGTTAGGCAGGAGCAGGAACTCGACCGTGCCGGCGCTCACGTACTTCACGGACTGCGCGGCGCGCACCGCCGCCTCGCCCATCTGGCGCCGGATCGCCGGCGTCACCACCGAGCTGGGGGCTTCCTCGATCAGTTTCTGGTGGCGGCGCTGGATGCTGCACTCGCGCTCGCCGAGGTGGATGACGCGCCCGTGCCGGTCCGCGAGCACCTGGACCTCCACGTGGCGCGGTC
>JBGPHD010000115.1:0-10201 GCA_041484135.1 Gemmatimonadota bacterium | reverse complement strand
TGCAGGAACCGCTCGGCGCCGAGGATGGCGCTGAGCTCGGGGCGCAGGACCTTGAGCGCGACCCGGCGGTCGTGGCGCACGTCGTGGGCGAGGTACACCGTGGCCATGCCGCCCGCGCCGAGCTCCCGCTCGATGGTGTAGCGGCCCACGAGAGCGGCGGTGAGGCGCGCCGTGGCGTCGGTCATCGCGATGGCGGCCCCTCCCTACGGCTGCACGGCGGCGAGCAACCGGCTCACGTTCGCCGATACCAGGCGGCTGATGCTGCGGTCGCTGCTGAACACCAGCGTCCGTCCGTCCCGCGTCCAGCGCGCGCCGCCCTCGAAGGCGTCGGTCGTCGTCGTCAGGTGGCGGGCCGCGCCCTGCGGGAACGACACCGTCATCAGGTTGGCGCGATCGGTCTCGTAGTTCCAATCAACGCCGGAGATCCGTGAGCCGTCCGGCGACCACTGGGCGTCGACCTGCCAGGCGCGGGTGCTGTCGGTGTGGAACCGGCGTGATGCTCCGCCCGAGGCGGGAACGACTTCGAGGTAGCCCAGCCCGGCGACGAAGTAGGAGTACGCCACCTGCGCGCCGTCGGGCGATACCGCGATGGATCCGATGTTCGCGCCCCCCTCGGCGTGCGTCAGTACGCGCGGGGTGCCGCCCGACGCCGGGACGCGGAACATCTGCCGCGAACCGTCGGGGATCGTGCCGGTATAGAACAACGTGCGGCCGTCCGGGGCCCAGCGCACTTCCCGGGCGCTCGCATTGGTGCGGGTGATGCGCCGGGCTTCTCCGCCGGTCGCAGGTATGGTCCACACCTCGGCCTGCGTCGCCTCACGCGTCGAGGTGAACGCGATGGTCGTGCCGTCGGGTGACCAGCGCGCGTCACCTTCATTGGACGGCCAGTCGGTCAGTCGTCGCGGCTCGCCGCCGCCGGCCGGCATCACCCAGAGGTCTGACGTTCCGCCGCTGCGGGCCGACGTGAACAAGACCTGGCTGCCGTCAGGGGAATACTGGGGATCGCCGTCGAACACCGGGCTGGCGGCGAAGGATGTCGGTTCGCCTCCGGCCAGCGGCACCGACCAGATATCCGGGTTGCCGGCGCGGTTCGAGACATACAGCGCCGTCCGGCCGTCCGGCGACACGGCAATGGAAAAGGCGCTGTATCCGTCCAGCCCGACGAGCGTCCGCGCCGTCCCGCCGTCCACCGGCAAGGCGTCAACCGAGTTCCTCGTGTCCGTCCGCGGGTACACGACCGTCCGTCCATCGGGTGACCAGCTGGCGGCTCCCTCGGCCGCCAGGTCCGATGTGACGCGTCGCGCGGGCCCCCCCTCGGCCGCTACCACCCAGAGGTCCTGCTGTCCGCCCCGGTCGGAGTTGAACGCCACCCAGTGCCCGTCGGGCGACCAAGCCGCGTCCCAGTCGTTCCGGACGTCGTCGGTGAGCTGGCGCAGCGCGCCCGTCTCGACGTTCGCGACCCAGATGTCCTGGGTCCCCGTTCGGCGCGAGGTGAAGAGCACGGATCGTCCGTCCGGCGCCCACATCCGCTCGAGCCGCGCCCCTTCGAGTCCGTCGGTGGTCAGCTGACGCGGCGCGCCACCGGCCATGGCCTGCACCCAGAGCGTGCCGCGGCCGCCGCGATTCACGAAGAAGGCCACCTTCGAGCCGTCGGGAGAGGGATAGGCGTACACGTTGCCGGCCGGCGCGGTGAACAGCGGCCGCACGGCGCCGCCGTCGAGCGGGGCGACCAGCGTCTGGTCATCGCCGACGCCCTGCCGGATGATGATCATCCCGCTGCCGTCGGGGAGCCATCCCAACGGGCCGTCGAACGCCGGACCGGAGGTGAGCTGCCGGCTCTCGCCTCCAGCGCTCGGCACCACCCACACGTCGGCATTGTGGTCGGAGTAGTAGGCGATCGAGCGGCCGTCGGGCGACCAGACCGGGGACGTCTCCCAGATGCCGTGGGTCAGCCGCACCGGGTTCGACCCGTCGGCGTTCGCCACGAAAATGGCCGACACTCCCTCGAGCGCTTTCGCATACGCCAGGCGGGTGCCGTCGGGTGAGAGAACGCCGCCGCCGATCTGCGGCGACGTGACGCCCAGCTCGGCGACGTCCACGTCAGGGCCGTTCGTCTTCTTCGAGCAGGCCGCGAAGGCGAGCAGGCACAGGCACAGATGCGACTTCCGGAACATGCGGTGGTCCCTCATGGCGACGGCGTGGAGGCTGGCGTGGTGACGGACTGGCGGATCCCCGCGGCGATCTGGCGCACCACCGAATCCTGCGCGCCGAGCACGTCGCGGACGTTGATCTCGTAACTGTGACTCCAAAGCTGCTGGATGCTGCGCGGCTCGGTCAGCTGCACGTTGATGCGCATCCGGTCCCCGGTGCGGAACACCGTGCCCTCGAGGATGGCGCCCACCTTGAGGTCGCGCGCGACCTCGGCCATCGGCTTGGGCTGGGACTTGTAGATCAGCATCGCCGAGCGCGGGGCGACCGTGAGGCCGCCGGCCTGGCCGAGCGCGATGATGAGCTGGTCGTGCATCGCGTCCACGAACTGGGCGTCGGCGCCGGAGATGTCCTGGATGGGGAGCACGGCGATGTGGTTCGGGCCGATCGCGCCCTCCCCCTTCGCCACCAGGGCGACCCCCGCCGCCGCGGCCACCACGACGACGCCCGCCACCACGCCCATCACCCAGCGGCGTCGCGCCGCCGGTCGCCGCGCATCGGTGGTCTTCACGGGCCGCGTGTTGGTCGGCGTGATGCCGCCGCTCGGCGTGGCCATGATCTCGAGCGCGTGCAGGATCTCCTCGGCCGACTGCCAGCGGTCCGCGGGGTTCTTCTCCAGGCAGCGCAGCAGCAGGTCCGAGAGCGCCTCCGGCACCGCCGCCCGCCGTTCCGTGACCGGCTTCGGGCGCTCCAGTACCTGGGCCGAGAGGACCGCCTGCGCGGTGGGGGCGACGAACGGCGGCTTTCCCGTGAGGATCTCGTAGCCCAGGATGCCCACCGCGTAGATGTCGGAGCGGTGGTCGATGTGCGTGTCGCCGGTGGCCTGCTCGGGCGACATGTAGGTCGGCGTGCCCACCGCGACGCCCACCGTGGTGAGTTTCTCGCCGCCGGCATCGCTCACCGCCTTCGCCACGCCGAAGTCGGTCACCAGCGCGTGGCGGCCCGACAGCATCACGTTGTCCGGCTTGATGTCGCGATGCAGCACGCCGTGCCCGTGCGCGTACGCCAGCGCGTCCACCACCTCGCGCAGGACGCGCACCGCGTCGTGCACCGGCATCGGCCCGTCGCGGTCCAGCTTCTGGCGCAGGGACTCGCCGTCCACGTACGGCATCACGTAGTAGAGGAACCCGGCGGACTCGCCCGAGTCGTGGAGCGGGAGGACGTGCGGGTGCTGCAGCTTGGCGACGATCCGGATCTCGCGCGGGAAGCGGTCGGGGCCCAGCGTGGCCGCCAGCTCCGGCCGCAGCACCTTGAGCGCCACCAGGCGGTCGTGCTTCAGGTCGCGCGCGAGGTACACCGTGGCCATGCCGCCCGCGCCGATCTCCCGCTCGATGGCGTAGCGGTCCGCCAGGGCGGCCGAGAGGCGTTGCACGGGGTCCGTCAAGAGTCTCTCCTCATCGCCTCAGGTCTTGGTCCCCAGCCAGAGTTCGTCGAGATGCTCGCCGACGAACTCCGCCACGCAGTCGGTGCGGTTGAGGTGCCACGTCAGCGTGGACCCGGAGGACACGCCCTCCTCGGCCTCCGATGACTCCCGCTCGTCGGGCTTGCCGAGGTGGGCCGCCAGCTCCGCCTCGGTCGTCCCGGGCGCGAAGACAGCGATGGCGCCGTTGCGGCGTACCGGGCCTCCGAAGGCCTGCCCTTCCAGGCTCGCGGCGTACCACAGCACGACCTCGACGAACCGCCCCAATTCCTCCTGACAGTAGAACCCGCGCGACGTGTACCGGTAGCTGCCGGCGCGCGCCTGGGCGGCGTCTTCGGCCGGACCGAGCTTCTGGAGACGGTCCACGCGCTCGCCTAACCGGATGCCGCAGAAGGACTCGTCATCGAGATCGAGCACGACTTCGAGACCGGGCTGCGCGCGCCACTCCCGGGTCGGGTTCCGGTTCAGGAGGTTGTCGAGGACGCTCACCGGCGGTGGTGCTCGTCGTAGCGCAGTCGATCGAGGAGACCCTGCACCACAATGAGGCTGGCCGTGCTGACGCCCCCCCGCACCATGACGAACTGCCGACCGTCGGGCGACACGTCGTACTCGCGGAACGAGCCGCCGGGGAGGAACGTCCCCGAGAAGAGCCGGCGGCGCGCGGTCACCTCGAACCCCGGCTGCGCCCGCACCGACGCGGCCATCACGGCGTCAGCCTCGCGGTAGTAGAGCTCGCGGCCGTCCCGCGACCAGGCCGGCTCGGTGCCGCCGTTCAGCGACACCGGCACGCGCGCTCCGGGGCCCGGGAAGGGGCGCACGTAGACCTCCGCGCGGCCCGGCTCGGACGACTGGTACGCCAGCCAGCGGCCGTCCGGCGACAGGGCCGGCGCCGATTCCTGGAACGCGTCCGCGATCACCACCCGCGCCGCCGGCGCCGAGTCGATCCGCATGGCCCGGATGCCGCTGTTCTGCGATCCGGCCTCGAAGAACACGACCGTCCGCTCCGGCGTGACGGACGCCGCATAACGGCTCCCGGTCGCCACCAGGAGGGATTCGGGCGTGCCGCTGCCGTCGGACGCGATCCACCAGAGGTCGGCGTTGCTGGAGTACACGACGCGCCGCCCGTCGGCGGTCCAGGCGGGACGCTCGCTGATCCGGTTGGTCGTGAGCCGGGTCCACGCCTGCTGCACGAGGTCGAGCGTCCAGACGTCGGTCCCACCGCCCGCCTCGCCCACCCCGACCGCCAGCCGGCGGCCGTCGGGCGAGAACCGCGGCCCCGCGAAGCCCCTCGGCGCGCCCGGAAGGTCCGTGGACCGCCCATCGCGGCCGACCATGGTCAGGTGGCGGTCGCTCACCGCCCCGCGCTGGGCATAGACGATGCTTCCGTCCGCCGAGACGCCGGCCAGGAGCGTCCCCACGGGATCCACGATCGCGTCGCTGATGATGGTCACCGGCTGGCCCGACGGACGCCGCCGCGCGAGGTCGAACGGCACCGCCACCACCGAGCCGTCGCGATTGCCGAGCACCACGTGGCCGGACTCGACGTATTGCGGGTCGCTCCCCAGCTGCTCGAACCGCGTGATCCGCCCGGACCGGAGGTCGAGCGCCGCGAGTCGGTCCGTGTCCCGGGTGCGGATCGTGAACAACACCGTCCGGCGATCGGGCAGCAGCGTCGGGAACCGGAACGTCTCGGCCGTGGAACTCTCGGGCGTGGCCAGCACCCGCGGCGGGCCGCCCTGGGCGCTGATCGCCACCAGCTGCCGGAGCGGTGAACCCGCCGAGATCGCCTGGTTGTAGCGGATGGTGTCGTCGGTGCCCCACTCGAGTGCGAATCCCTCGCACGAATCGCACAGCACCACCGGGACGCCCCCCGCCAGCGGGATCTTCATGAGCCGGCGGCCCTCCCGGTAGCCGAGCCAGCGGCCGTCCGGTGAGAAGAACGGCAGCACGCCGCTGCGCTCGCCCGCGACCGCGACCGGGTCCACCCGATCCGCATAACGGATGAAGATCCCGGCCCGGCCGCCCGCGCCGGTGTATGCGAACGCCGACCCGTCCCGGGCGTAGGCGATGCTGTTGCTGATCTGCTCGAAGTACGCGGCGCTGTCCGGCAGCGTGATCGCGTACCGCGTGACCACCGGCGGCGCGTCGGCCGTCCCGCCGCTCCACTTGGCCCACACGCCGAAGCTCAGCGCCGCCGCCGCCACGACCCATGGCGCCACCCGCCCGGCGAGCGCAGCGAACCTCGGGCGACCGGCGGTCGCCGGCGCGGCCGGCGCGGTCGTGCCCGCACGCGCGGCGGTCCCCGGCGAGGCCGTGAACGCCGGATTGGCCAGGGCCTCCGCGAACTGCGCGGCGGAGGCGAACCGATCGGCCGGCAGCTTCTCCAGCGCCTTGTGCACCGCCGCGTCCACGTGCCCCGGGATGGTGTGCCGCTGGATGGTGAGGGATCGCGGCGCCTCCGTCATCACCCGCGCCACGATCGCCTGCGCCGTGGGGCCGGTGAAGGGCGGCTCTCCCGTGAGCATCTCGTACAGCACGCACCCCAGCGCGTACACGTCGCTCTTGGCCGTGATCTCGCGCTCCCCCATCGCCTGCTCGGGGCTCATGTAGTGCGGCGTGCCTAACGACATCCCCGTCTCGGTCATCCGCGTCCCGCCGCCCGAGCGGCTCGCCGCCAGCGCGATGCCGAAGTCGGCCACCTGCGCCTGGCCCTCGTGCAGCAGGATGTTCTCCGGCTTGATGTCGCGGTGGACCACCCCGCGCCGGTGGGCGTAGTCGAGCGCGCTCGCCACCTCCCGCGCGATGCGCACCGCGTCCTCCACCGGGAGCTGCTTCTCGCGGTTCAGCCGGTCCCGCAGCGATTCGCCCTCGACGTAGGGCATCACGTAGAAGACCAGGCCGTCCGCCTCGCCCGAATCGAACAGGGAGAGGATGTGCGCGTGCTGGAGATTGGCGGTGGTCTTGATCTCGGAGAGGAACCGGTCGGCGCCGAGGATCGAGGCCAGCTCGGGGCGGAGCACCTTCAGCGCGACCCGGCGGTCGTGCTTGATGTCCTGGGCGAGATAGACCGTCGCCATCCCGCCCGCGCCCAGCTCGCGCTCGATGGTGTAGCGGCCTTCGAGGGCCGTGGAGAGGCGTACTGCATCGGTCATGGGGTGGGCAAAGATGGCTCAGGCACGGGGGGGGCGCCAGCGCGGCGGGGCGAGCCCGGCGCGGCGGGCTCGCGCCGGCACCCGCGTGACCCCAACTTCAGGCCGTCTTCACGGTTCCTTCATCTTGCGCCGGCGAACTTCGGGCACCCAAAAACCGCAACTCCTGTGGAGGTAGTGTGAGGAACGCATCGATCGCGCTTCGCTGGGCCGGCCGTGCCGCCCTGCTTGGTCTCGTCGCCGCCGCCGGCGCCTGCGATTCCAGCCGCATCCAGGGCGAGGAGAACGCCGTCCTGACGCAGGCACCCAACGTCCCGCCGCCCATCACCCGGCGCCATCCCACCAAGGTGATCGTGCACCTCGAGACGCGGGAGGTCACGGGCCGCCTCGCGGACGGCGTGGAGTACACCTACTGGACCTTCGGCGGCGCCGTCCCCGGGAACTTCATCCGCGTGCGCGAGGGTGACCTGGTCGAGATCCACATCGCCAACCACCCCGGGAGCCACAACCCGCACAACATCGACCTCCACGCGGTCACGGGCCCCGGCGGCGGCGCGTCGTCGTCGTTCGTGGCGCCCGGCCAGACCGCGACCTTCGCGTTCCGCGCGTTGAACCCCGGCCTCTACGTCTACCACTGCGCCACCGCGCCCGTCGGCATGCACCTCGCCAACGGGATGTATGGCCTGATCCTCGTCGAGCCCAGGGCGGGGCTCCCGCACGTGGACCGCGAGTACTACGTCATGCAGGGCGAGGTGTACACGCGCGACGGGTACGGCGTCACCGGTCTCCAGCCGTTCGACATGCGCCAGGCCATCGCGGAGCATCCGGCCTACGTGGTGTTCAACGGCGCGGTCGGGTCCCTCACCGGCGATCACGCCCTCACCGCCAACGTGGGCGAGACCGTGCGGTTCTTCGTGGGCAACGGCGGGCCGAACCTGATCTCCTCGTTCCACATCATCGGCGAGATCCTAGACCGCGTCTACCAGGAAGCCGGCTCGGTGCCGAACCAGAACATCCAGACCACGCTCATCCCGGCGGGCGGCGCGGCCATCGTGGAGATCAAGCTCCAGGTCCCCGGCACCTTCCTCCTGGTGGACCACTCCATCTTCCGCGCCTTCAACAAGGGCGCGCTCGGCCAGCTGAAGGTGTCCGGGCCCCAGGACTCGAGCATCTACTCGGGCCGCATCGCCGAAGGCATCTACCATCCGGAAGGCGGCGCCGTGCAGAGCGTGCCGATGCCCGTCGTCGAGGAGCCGCGCGCCCACTCGCCCACCGAGCAGGCCGCCTTCGGGCGGCGCATCTTCGAGCAGAACTGCTCGCCGTGTCACCAGCCCGACGGGCGCGGCATCCCCGGCGCCTTCCCGCCGCTCGCGCACTCGGACTTCCTGAACGCCGACTTCCGGCGCGCCATCGGCATCGTGCTGGGCGGGAAGACCGGTCCCATCACGGTCAACGGCGCCACCTTCAACAGCGTGATGCCGGCGCAGGCGCTCACCGACGACAACGTCGCGAACGTCCTCACCTACGTCTTCAGCCAGTGGGGGAACTCGGCGGTGGTCGTGACGCCGGACCAGGTGCGGGCTGTGCGGGCCACCCTGCCGCGTCCGAACCCGGCGGCCGCCTCGGCGCACTAAGAGGAAGGCAAGTACTGGCCGGCTCCGCTCCCGCGAGGGCGCGGAGCCGGTCGTGCGTTTCCGGCGCCACAGCCCCACGCTCGTAAGGCAGCCGTTGGCCGATGGGCGCCGGGCCTCAGGAACCTCGGAGCGGATCCACGACGCGCAGGAAATCGAACTGGTGGAAGTCGGCGTCGGCCGTGCGGATCTCCAGAACGCCATGCTCCTTCATCAGGGCCGCGATGTGGAGGTCGTGCACAAGATTGCCGCGCAAACGCGGGTGCTGCGAGACGACCTCGTCCAGCACCGCGGCGTGGCGGTCCGTCTCCACCAGGATCCCCGAACGCTTCCCTGAAAGGAGCGCGGCGATCCACCGCTGGGCCGCCTCGAGGTCAAGCGGATCGGGGAAGACGCTCGGGTGGGTGCTCACCCGCAGGAACTCGTACACGATGCTCCAGGTCACGAACCAGGAGCGCTCTCCGCGGCGCCACGTCTCGATCAGCGCCAGGGCCCGGTCGTGCTCCGCGGCGTCGGGGTTGACCGCGTACAGCAGCAGGTTGGTATCGACGACGAACATCCGTCAGACCCCATCCATGGCACGGTGCAGCGCATCCCGGTCCGCCAGATCCACCTTGGGCTTCCCCATGCGCACCACCGGCATCGGAGCCAGTTCGACGACCCCCTCCGGCTCGGCGAGTCCGCGGCGCAGCGCCTCGGCCACGACCGCCGACAGCGTCTCGCCCTGCCGGGCCGCGCGCCGCTTCAGCTCGCGAAAGACATGATCCGGGATCATGAGTGTCGTCTTCATATGGAAAAACATATTCGCCGTAGGGAAACCCGTCAAGATGCGCTCATCGTGCTCGATCATACCCGTTCCCCCGCGACCCAGAGTCGCCACCGGCACGCGTCCACGCTAACACGACGCCGCTCCCGTCCATCATCCTCTTTCGGCGCAGCGTACCATTCGATCGCATTGACCCATTGCCGCTCCGCGGGGTAACCTACGGGTCCATGGCCCTGAACCCGCTCCATCTCGAAACGCCGTCCGATGACGTGGCGCTGCTCGCCCGGCTCGCCGACTCCCGCCGGCGCCTCCTCGAGCAGGTCGGCCGCCGCATCGTGGGCCAGACCGACGTCCTCGACGGCATCGTGATGGCGGTGCTCTCACGAGGCCACGCGCTGCTGGTCGGCGTGCCGGGCCTGGCGAAGACGATGATGGTGCAGTCGGTGGCCGACGCGCTGGCGCTCAAGTTCTCGCGCATCCAGTTCACGCCCGACCTCATGCCGAGCGACATCACCGGCACCGAGATCATCGAGGAAGACCTGACGACGGGCCGGCGCGCCTTCCGGTTCGTGCCGGGGCCCATCTTCGGGAACATCATCCTCGCCGACGAGATCAACCGCACGCCGCCCAAGACGCAGGCCGCGCTCCTCCAGGCGATGCAGGAGCACGAGGTCACGGTGGGCGGCGACACGTACACCCTGGCCGAGCCGTTCTTCGTGCTGGCGACGCAGAACCCCAACGAGCAGGAGGGCACGTATCCGCTCCCCGAGGCGCAGCTCGACCGGTTCATGTTCGAGTTGCACGTCGGCTACCCTACGCGGGAAGAGGAAGAACGCATCGTCGAGTGGACCACCGGCGAAGTGGGCTCGGACCTCACGCCCGTCCTCACGGCGGACGAGCTGATCCGACTCCAGGGTCTGGTGCGGCGGGTACCGGCGCCGAAGATCGTGGTGGAGACGGCGGTGAAGCTGGCGCGGATGACCCGGCCCGCCGACCCGCTCGCACCCGACTACGTGAAGGAGTACGT
>JBGPHD010000114.1:0-10219 GCA_041484135.1 Gemmatimonadota bacterium | reverse complement strand
GGGGTTCGAGCCGGTGCTGATGGTCTTCGGGCGGCTCTACCCGGCGCTGCTGGTGGCCACCGTCGCCACGACGGCCGTGGTCTCCGTCGAGTACGTGAACTACCGGATCTACGACGCCGCGCTCCACTCCCGGCTCCTCGGCGAGATGCGCCGGGCGGCGCTGATCCGTCTCCTGGTCCGCTGGTTCGACCGGCAGCCGTTCTTCACGGTGTTCCTGTGCGCGCTCGCGCCGGTGCCATTCTGGGTGGCCCGGGTGGTGGGCGTGCTCGACGGGTACCCCGTCCGCCGCTTCCTGGCCGCGGCCGCCCTGGGCCGGTTCCCGCTGTTCCTCGCGTACGCGGCGCTGGGCGCCGTCATCCCCCTGGGTGGCGGCGCGCTGCTGGCGGCGGGCGCCGTCACGACCCTCATCCTCGGCCTCGCCGTGGCGTTCCGCCCCGGCCGGCGCGATGCCCGGTGACGGGCGGGAGACTCCCATGAACGACGCGCGACGCGAACTCACCTTCCTGCTCGCTGAACCCGAGCGGCGGCTCCTCCGGCGCATCGCGACGGCGCTTCCGGCGCGGGTCACCTCGGACGCGCTCACCGCCCTCGGGGTGGCGGGCGCGGCGGGCGCCGGCGCGGCGTACGCGCTCTCGGGGCGGCACGTGGCCTGGCTCTGGGTGGCGAGCCTGATGATCGCGGTGAACTGGTTCGGCGACAGCCTCGATGGGACGCTGGCCCGGGTGCGGGGCATCGAACGGCCGCGGTACGGCTACTACCTCGACCACATCGTGGACGCGGTGGCCTGCGCGGCGATCGGTGTCGGGATCGGCCTTTCGCCCTGGGTGGACCTCGAGGTGGCGCTGCTGCTGGTGGTCGCCTACCTCGCGCTCTCGATCAACGTGTACCTCGAGTCGGCGGTCTTCGGGGTCTTCCGCCTCGCCTATGGGCGGCTCGGTCCCACCGAGGTGCGCATCGTCCTCATCCTCGGCAACACCGCGCTGGCGCTGGCGGCCGGCACCGCGCCCGAGCGCGTCGCCCTCGTGACCAATCTCATCGCCGCGGGAGTGGCGGCCGTGCTACTCGGCCTGCTGGTGGTCCGGCTCGCCGGGAACCTGCACCGGCTCGCGCGCCTGGAGCCGCTGCCGCGGAGCTGAGCCTGTCGGGGGGCCGATGCGCCTAACGGGCTCGCCGCCGAGCCCGGCCGGCCGATTCACTTCCAGCGCGTGAGGATCTCCTCGCGCCGGAAGCGCGCCAGGTTGACCTGCAGGAGGTAGAGCGCGGCCGCCAGCGCTACCGCGCAGCTCACCAGCGCCGCGGTGAAGCTCGCCACCATGATCCGGCCGAAGACGCCCAGGACTACCAGGAAGATCGGCATCACGATGAGGGCGGTGGCCTGGTTGGCCGCCTGCGCGTCGGTCATACGGGCCGAGAGCCGCATCGTCAGCAGCGTGGCGGAGGCCCCCAGGAGCGGGCCCAGCAGCAGCACCCCCACCAGCCAGAAGCGGTCCGGCATCAGCGTCTCCCCGAACCGGTGCCAGCCGATCAGGTCCACCCCGATGGTCGCGATCAGCGCCACGGCCCAGCTGGCGGCGATGGGAGGCACGAGCGCCCCGAGCATCTTGCCCAGCAGCAGCTGCCGGTCGGTGATCGGCGTCGCGAGGATCGGCTCGAGGGTGCGTTGTGTCTTCTCGCCGACGATCGAGAAGGCGGCGGCCGTGCCCGCGCCGACCGTCGGCAGGAGGAGGTAGAAGCCCACGAGCGTGCGCAGCACATAGCGGGTCAGAGCTTCCGGCTCGGGCATCCCGGCGAATTCGGGGATCGCGCGGGCCGCGCGGATGGCGGCGAGCATGCCCGGATCCTGCTGCGTGCGGGCCATGGCGAGGATCGTCGGCACCATCCAGGTGAAGCCGATGGTGAACACGACCATCAGGAGCGGCATGATGATGTACAGCGGCACCACGTTGCGGTTGCGATGGATGTCGCGCAGCTCCTTGGTGAGGAACAGGGTGACGAGGCGCACTCAATCCTCCTCGCGCACGGCGGACAGGTACAGCGCCTCGAGCGTCGAGGCCTCGGGCTCCACGCGGAGGATGGCCGCGCTGGCATCGGCCAGCGCACGGACAGCGGCCGGGATCTCACGCTGGTCCGTCAGGCCGATGCGATAGGAACGCTCGTGGAGCGCCACGGACGTCACGCAGGGGAGGCCGCGCAGCGCCAGCTCGCAGGCCTCGCCCGGCACCCGCACCTCGATCGCGACCGTCCCCGGTCCCTGTCGCTCCGCCCGGAGGTCGTCGAGGCGCGCGAAGAGCAGCAGCCGGCGCTTCATCACGCCGACGATGTCCGCCAGCCGCTCGGCCTCGTCGAGATTGTGGGTGCAGACCACGATCGTGCGCCCCTCGCCCTTGAGGCGCAGGATCAGCTCGCGCACGCCGAGCGCCGCCTCGGGGTCGAGTCCCGAAGTCGGCTCGTCGAGGAAGACCACCTTGGGGTCGTGGAAGACGGCGCGGATGATGGCGAGCCGCTGCTTCATCCCCTTCGAGAAGGTCGCGACCATCTCGTCGCGGCGCTCCCACAGCTCCATGAGGTCGAGATAGCGCCGCAGGCGCCCGTCGAGGTCGGCGCCGTCGAGGCCATAGAGCCGGCCGAAGAAGCGCAGGTTGTCCCATGCGGAGAGGCGGTCGTAGAAGCCCGGCGTCTCGGTGAGGAGGCCGCACGTGCGGCGGATGGCCGCGTTGGTCGCGGCGTCCGCCCCGATCCGGAGACCGGCGACGGTGGCCCCGCCGGCGGAGGGGCCGATGAGGCCCATCAGCAGGCGAACGGTGGTGGTCTTGCCGGCGCCGTTAGGCCCCAGCAGCGCGCAGAGCGCACCCGAGGGGACCTCGAAGGTCAGGTCCTCGACGGCGGGCCGGCCGTTGAACGCGCGGGAGAGCCCCGCGGCGGCGATCACGCGTCGATCGTGCCGCGCAGCGTCGTCACCGCCTGGCCGCCGAGGCGGACGCGGTCGCCGCGCACGCCGACCCGCACGATGCCGCCGCGGGGCGACGCCTGGTACGCCAGGAGGTCCGCCTTGCCGAGCCGCTCCTGCCACCAGGGGCCGAGCGAGCAATGGGCGGAGCCCGTGACCGGGTCCTCGGGCACTCCGGACTGCGGCGCGAAGAACCGCGACACGAAGTCGAAGCCGGGGGTGGTCGCCGGCGCCGTCACGATGACGCCGCGCACGGGGATGCGCTCGAGCATGGAGAGATTGGGCTTGAGGTCGCGCACGGCGGCCTCCGAGTCGAGCTCCGCCAGGAGGTCGTACGCGCTGGTGCCGACGCGCACGGGGCGGACGCCCAGGGCCTCGGCGAGGTCGGGGTGCGCGTCGCCGGGCTTGGCGGGCCGCGCCGGGAAGTCCAGCTCGATCCAGTCGCCCCGCCGCGCGGCGGTGAGGATGCCGCTCTTGGTCCGGAAGCGCGCCGTCTCCTCGGGGGAGAGGATGCCGGTCTCCCACATGACGTGCGCGCTCGCCAGGGTGGCGTGGCCGCAAAGCGCGACCTCGACCGTGGGGGTGAACCAGCGAAGCGCCCACCCGTCGGGGCGCCCCATCAGGAACGCGGTCTCGGCGAGGTTCATCTCCCGGGCGATCTGCTGCATCCAGGATTCCGGCTTCTCCTCGGTGAGGACGCAGACGGCCGCAGGGTTCCCGGCGAAGGGCTTCTCGGTGAAGGCATCCACGACCACGACGGATTGGGACACGGGCCTCTCAACTTTCGGGGAGAATGGGCGTAGAATAAGGCCGCAGGACGGTCCGACGGTAGAGCCGGTCCACTCGAGGAGACCATCATCATGCGCGTCACGCTCACGGTGCTCGCCGCGCTCGCGGCGGCCTCGCCGCTCGCGGCCCAGCAACGGGCCATGTCGTCCACCGACTACTACCGGCTCATCTCGGTCGGCGGGGCCGCGATGGCGCCGTCAGGACGGCACGCGGCCTTCACGGTCACGACGGCCGTCGAGGACAAGGACCGTCGCCACAGCGAAGTGTGGCTCGTACCCACCGACACCGGTGCGCCGTACCGCGTGACCAGTCCCACGACCGAGGCACAGGACCCGCGGTGGTCGCCGGACGGGGCCCTCCTCGCGTTCACGAGCCGCCGGGATTCGGTCGCGGCAGCGGGCGGCGACGAGCAGGTCTGGTTCCTCCGCACCGGCCAGATGGGCGGCGAGGCGTTCCAGATCCCGGGCGTCAACGCGGCGCCCTTCTGGTCGGCCGACAGCCGCTGGATCGCCTACCTCTGGGGCGGACGCGTTCCCGACAGCGTGCGCACCAACCGCCGCTGGGGCTGGGTCGCGCCTAACGCGATCACCCGCGGGGCCGATCCCCGCCGCTTCGACGGCCGCGTCATCACGGCGGAGCGCTACAAGGGTGACGGCCGCGGCTTCCTCCCGGACCCCAACACGGTGCCGCCGCGCCATCTCTACGTGGTGCCCGCGGCGGGTGGGGAGCCCCGGCAGCTCACCAGCGGCGCGCTCTCGCAATCCGATCCCGACTGGTCGCCTGACGGACGGAGCATCGTCTTCGTGCAGGACTCGACCGACGGCGACGACTGGCGCGACGACGCGCACCCCGATCTCTATCTCCTCGACGTCGCGAGCGGCGCCGTCCGCCGGCTCACGACGAGTCCCGGCTACGATCGCGCGCCGGCCTTCGCTCCTGACGGTCGCTCGATCGCCTACACCTGCTCGGCGGGCCGCGGGCAGCCCACCGATGTCTGCATCATCGGCGTGGACGGCGGCCAGCCGCGTAACATCACGCAACGCTGGGACCTCGATCCCGGCGCGCCGGCCTGGACCACCGACGGCCGCTCGGTCTCCTTCGAGGCCGAGACCGAGGGGAGCGTGCAGCTCTTCCGCGTGGCGGCGGGCGGCGGCGCGGTGCAGCAGGTGACCCGCGGCTTGCGCCAGGCGCGGGGCTTCTCACCCAGCGCCGACGGCCGCGCGATGGCCTACGTCTCGACCGACATCACGCATCCCACCGAGGTCTTCGTTTCGGCCGGGGACGGCTCCGGCGAGCGCCGTCTCACCTCGTTCAACGACGCCTTCCTGGCCACGGTGCACGCCATCCCCGCCGACACCTTCTGGTACGCGGGCCCGGGCGGCCTGCGCGTCGAGGCCTGGCTGATGAAGCCGCACGGTTACGTGCCCGGCGCGCGCTACCCGTTGGTGCTGACCATCCATGGCGGGCCGCACGGGCAGTACGGCAACGTGTTCTTCCACGAGTTCCAGATGCTGGCGGGGCAGGGCTACTACGTGCTCTTCACCAATCCGCGCGGCTCGACCGGCTACGGGCACGCCTTCACGTACGCCTCACGCGGCCGCTGGGGGATGGAGGACTACCAGGACCTGATGACCGGCGTGGACGAGGCGATCCGCCGCACCGGGCAGGTGGACACGGCGCGGCTGGCGGTGCTGGGAGGGTCGTACGGCGGGTTCATGACCAACTGGATCGTCGGCCACACGCATCGTTTCCATGTGGCGGAGACCGACCGGTCCATCTCCAACTGGTTCTCCTGGTACGGCTCGTCCGACGCGCAGGACCTCACCGGCTACGAGTTCTACGGACCGCCGTGGGAGCAGGACTCGCTGTATCGCGCGCTGTCGCCCTTCACGTACGTCCGCAACATGACGACCCCGCTCCTCATCGTGCACAGCGAGGAGGACTTCCGGGTGCCCATCACCGACGGCGAGCAGCTCTACATGGCGCTCCACCAGCGGCACGTGCCGGTGGAGTTCGTGCGGTACCCGCGGAGCTCCCACGGCCTCTCGCGCAACGGGCCGCCGTGGCTGCTGGTGGACCGGCTGGAGCGGATCCGGACCTGGTTCGCGCACTGGATCGGGACGGGGACGACGCCGGGGGTGTCGGAGGTCCGTTAGGCGCCGGAGCGCGTCACGGCGTCCCGCAGGCGAACCTCGTCTCGAGCGGCGGAAGTCCGGCCATCAGCCACCAGGCCCGCCGCCACGCCTCGCGCCCCACGAGGGACGTGTCCCCGGGGGTGATGACGAGGCGATAGTGCTCGAGCGCCTTGCCCAGCGCGGCCGGCGCCTGCTCGAGATAGCGGGAGGAGTCCGCGTCCTCTCCTCCCGGCGCTCCCGCGCCGTGCGCGAGGGCGACGATGTCCCGGTACGCGTCCCCCACCAGGAAGTGCACCGCCCGCCGGCTCGGATGCTCCGAATGCCGGGCCAGCCACGCCTCCCCTTTCGTGATCACCGTCCGGAACGGCTCGGCGCCCGCCGAGCACCCGCCCGGCGCGGGGAAGCCCCCCGCCATCATCATGACGAACACCGCGTTGCTCACCGGCCCGTCCAGCCCCAGGCCAGGGATCTCGTCGAGCCAGCCGCCGGTGTAGGTCCAGTAGTCGTTCCGGCCGGTGACGTGCGTGAACCTCGCGCCCATCGCCCGCCAGGGCCGGAGGCGCGTGGTGTCCATCCTGCCGCACAGCAGAGGGTTGTCGCACAGCACCAGGTCCCAGGTCCGCGCCAGCACCTGGTCGGCGACGAACAGGGCGGCCGCCCGCCGGCCCGCGGGCTGCGCATTCGCCGCCGCGAGCCAGCGCCGGAAGGCCTGGGCCAGGCGCGAGCGCCCGTCGGCACTGAACGCCGTATCACCGGTGCGGTCCGCCGGCGGCAGCGCGCGCCGGAGCGGCGTCCAGAGCGCGGTGTCCACGGCGCTCAGCCGTACCGCGCTGTCAAGCGGCAGCGTATCGGCCAGCACGGCATCGAGCACGTGCGCGCGCCGGATGGCGCGGTCGGTGCCGGACCCGAACTCGGCGTTAGGCAGCCAGGCCACCGCGAGCACCACGCCGGCGGGCGCGGCCGGATCGCCGCCGGGGCCCGGACGGCGATAACCGGACACGATCGTCACCGTCCCGCGGCGCCACCGCCCCCGGTCCCAGAGCAGCGAGTCGGCGATGGGGTTGGGACCCGGGATCTCGTGGCCGCTGATGCGGGTGAGCTGTGCGATCAGGGATTCGGCGAGGGCGATACCCGTCGCCGAGTCGGGGACCAGGACCCGGACGCGGATGAGTCCTAGCGTGCACCCCCGTGCGATGAGCCGCTCGGACGCCTCCGTCGCGGGCGGGTCGAGGGTCGGCGGCGGCTTGGGAGGATAGAAGAACGCCTGGCGGATGAGCCGGTGACCCGCGACCTCGACGCGACGCTCCGACTCGGCACACCAGCCGCCCAGGTCCTCATCGCCCGAGGAGGTGCTCCGCCGCGTCACCGGTTCCGGCCGGGTGGCGTTCCATACGGCCAGGCTGATGCTGTCCCTCAGCGACCAGAGCTCCAGCGCCACTTGGCCGGGCACCGTGGCCGGATCCACCGACGTATCGCGCGCCGCGAGCGTGTCACCGGGGGCGGCGCCGGGACGCGCGCCGCGCCGCTCGCCGCAGGCGGCGAGGAGCAGCAGGAGTGCAACGGCGAGCCGGGGTGAGCGCATCAGCATCTCGGGCCCCAATGTTGCTGCGCGCACCCGGGAAAGCGAGCTTTGACGGGTGACCGGTGCGCCGTTGCTGGACCGCTTGCGCGACCACCTCGCGGAGGCCGCGCTCCTCGCCGAGCCGGGCCTCGCCGTGCTCGCGGTATCGGGTGGCCCCGACTCGCTCGCGATGCTGGATCTCCTCGCCGCCCTCGCGCCGGGCCTCTCCATCACGCTCGTGGTGGCCCACGCCGACCACGGGATCCTCGAGGGGAGCGCCGCCACCGCCGAGCAGGTGCGGCGCATCGCGGAGCAGCGTTACGGCCTCGAGACGGTGGTCGAGGCGCTCGGCCTCGGCGCCGGGGCCAGCGAGACGCGGGCGCGCACCGCCCGGTATCGCTTCCTCAGGCACCTCCAGCGCGAGCGCGCGGCGCGCTACCTGGTCACCGCTCATCACGCCGACGACCAGGTCGAGACGGTACTGCTGCGTCTCCTCAGGGGCAGCGCACCGGCGGGGCTCGCTGGCATCCAATCGCGCGGACCGCGCGGCTTGGTGCGCCCGCTGCTGCCCTTCTCGCGTGCCGAGTTGGCCGCGCACGCCGCGGCGCTCGGCGTGCCGATCACGGTGGACCCGAGCAATCGCGACCCGCGGCACATGCGGGCCTGGGTGCGCACCGTGCTCTGGCCCGTCATCGAGCAGCGGGTCGGTGCGGAGGGGCGTGACGCCCTCCTCGCGGTTGCCGGCCACGCTTCCCGCGAAGTCGCCGCCTGGGACCGGCTCCTGGACGCGCTGCCGGAGCTCGGTCTGGTGGTGGAGGAGGGTCGGTTCGAAGTTGCCCGGGAGGTGCTGACCGGCTATCATAACGTGTTGGCCGGACGCATTTTGCGCGCGGCGGCCAGACGGGCGGGGGTGCGCCTCGCGCCATCGGCGGCGGGTCGGCTGGTCCGGTTCGCGGCGCGCGCCACCAGCGGGCGGCGGATCATGCTGGGCGAGGCGCTTGGCGCGGAGGTCGCGTTCAGCCGCCTCGTGGTGTCCGTGGACGCGGCGGCACCTGCGCCGCAACGGCTCGCGGGGAATGACGGCGAGCTGATCTTCGGGCGATACGCGCTGCGCTGGAGCAGAGAACCGGCGCCAGAACAGATCGCCCGCGGCGGGTGGACGACCTGGGTGGATGCGGAGGCGACTCAGGCGGCCTTGACCGTCAGGCCGCCAAGCCCCGGAGACCGCCTCGCGCCGCTGGGCGGGACAGGCCATGCGAAGGTAGCGCGCCTCTTGATGGCGGCGCGGGTGCCGAGGGGCGAGCGGCGAGCCTACCCGGTCGTGGGCAGGGACGAGGACGTGTTATGGATCCCGGGTGTCTGCCGCGGATCCCACGGTATTCCGGGGCCCGGACGGGAGGCGATGCGCATCGATGTTGTCGCCCGCTAGCGTCGCGCATCTGATGGGGGGCCGGAAGGTGGCCCGCATCGTCTACGAGCCCGAGACGATCCGGGCGCGGGTCAAGGAGTTGGGTCTCGAGATCACGAAGACCTACGCGGAGGGCGAGCTGCTGGTCCTCGGCCTCCTCAAGGGGAGCTTCATCTTCCTCGGAGACCTGGTCCGGGAGATCCAGCGGCCGCTCCAGGTGGACTTCATCGTGGCGAGCTCGTATGGCGACGCCACGGTCTCGAGCGGCAAGGTCCGGCTGGTCTACGATCCCGAGACCCGGCTCGCGGGGAAACATATCCTGCTCGTCGAGGATATTATTGACACGGGGCGGACGTTGAACCGCCTGGTCGAAGTGCTGGGAACGAGGGGCCCGAAGAGCCTGGAGATCTGCGCGCTGCTCGACAAGCACCTCGCCGGCGGGCTCTCGCTGAAGCCGAGGTTCCTCGGCTTTGACGCGCCGCAGGAGTTCCTGGTCGGTTACGGGCTCGACCATGCGGAGGATTTCCGACACTTGCCGTTCGTCGCCAGTCTGGCCGACTGAGAGATATGAGGAGTTGAATGCCTGAGCGTTCGCCGCCACCGAAATTCAGTTGGGCCCGTTTCTCCAAGACGGCGGCCTTCTGGCTGATGCTCATCCTGGTCACGGTGGTCTTCTTCCAGCTCACCGCGAAGCGCAACGGGGAGTCGCCGGAGATCTCGTACTCCGACTTCCTGAGCGCGCTGGACCGCGGCAACATCGGCAAGGTGGAGATCGTCGCGCTCACCGATGTGCGGGGCGAGTTCAAGTCGCCGGAGCAGATCAACAACCGGCCGGTGCTCCGCTTCACGGTGCAACTGCCCTTCCAGGCCTCGGAGGCGTTCACCAAGACGCTCCAGGACAAGGGTGTGCCGATCCAGGCGCGGCGGCCGCGGCCCGGCCTCCTCACGCTCTTCGTGCAGATGTTGCCGTGGCTCATCCTCATCGGCTTCTGGGTCTTCCTCTTCCGCCAGATGCAGGCGGGGAGCGGTCGCGCGTTCGCCTTCGGCAAGTCCAAGGCCAAGCTGCTCACGGGGGACACGCCCAAGGTCACCTTCGCCGACGTGGCCGGCGCCGACGAGGCCAAGGTCGAGCTGCAGGAGATCATCGAGTTCCTGAAGGACCCGCAGAAGTTCACGCGGCTGGGCGGCCGGCTCCCCAAGGGGGCGCTGCTGGTCGGGCCGCCGGGGACCGGCAAGACGCTGCTCGCGAAGGCCGTCGCGGGCGAGGCGGGCCGTCCCTTCTTCTCGATGTCGGGTTCCGACTTCGTGGAGATGTTCGTGGGCGTCGGCGCCTCGCGGGTGCGGGACCTCTTCGAGCAGGGCAAGGCGCACGCGCCGTG
>JBGPHD010000113.1:0-10235 GCA_041484135.1 Gemmatimonadota bacterium | reverse complement strand
CGCCCTGGTCGAGATCGGTGTTGGCGATGTCGTGGCGGGACAGCGGCTCGAAGCGGTCCTCTCACCCGGGAACATCACCCTCGTTTTCGATACGCGACGGGGCCAGGCCACCTGGCGTCACGAGGTCGTGCCGCTGGGGGACAGTCTCGCAGTGTGGCGCGGTGACGAGCTCTACGTCGCCACCAGGGTGCTGGCCGCGATGCTCGGGGTCGGGTTCCGCTACGACCGGTCGGAGCTGCTGCTGGGGGTCGATAACAGCGACGCGCTGCCGGTGGTGGCGCGGCGGGCGCGGGAGGGCCGCCGCGCGGTGCTGCTGCGGCCCCCCGCGCCCGCCGCGACGGAGGCGACGCTGGGGACGAGGCGCGCGCTGGCGGACGGCATGGTGCTCGACTGGTCCGCGACCTCCTCGACCCGCGATACGGGCGGCGCGGTCAGTGCCGAGCTCAACGCCGTGCAACTCGGCTTCGGCGCCCAGGTCCTGGGCGGGGGACTCGATCTCCAGGAGTACGTCTTTCCCAATGTCCTCCGGCCCGACTCGAGCCGACGCACGAGTACCGAGACGCACTGGTCGTGGACGATCGCGTGGCCCGGCAAGCGGTGGATCCGGCAGGGCCGCGCCGGCGAGCTTATCACCGGCGGGCCGCGAGGGCGCGGCGTGCGGGGCCTGCTCGTCACCAACGCCCCGTTCCTGCGCCCGGCCGAGTTCGCCGGTGAGCGGCTCCAGGGCAGGTTGCCGGCCGGCTGGGAGGTGGAGCTCTACCGGGCCGACCAGCTGGTGGGGTTCGCGCCGGTGGACGCGTCAGGGCGCTACGTGATCGACGTGCCGGTGGTGTACGGCCCCAATCCGCTCGAGTACGTGGCCTACGGACCGAGCGGCGAGGTGATCCGGCAGGGGCGCACCTTCCAGGTGCCTTTCGAGCGCCTGGGCGCGCGACGGCTCGAGTACAGTGTGGGCGGGGGCGAGTGCCTGGCCGACGGGTGCGCGTACTCGGCCAACGCCGATCTGCGCTACGGGGTCACCAACCGGCTGACGGTGGAGGCCGGCGTGGACCAGTTCTGGCGCGATTCGCTGGCCGACCTCTCGCATCCCTATGCCCTGGCCTCGCTGGCCGTGACGCGCGCGATCAGCTTCACGGTCGAGGGCGTGTCGCGGGCGTCGGCGCGGGCGCGGCTCGACTACGATCCCCACTCGGATCTCCACTTCGACCTGGGTCACATCCGCTACGACTCGGCGGTCGCCGTGCCGATCATCGGAACGAACACCGTGAAGGACCAGACCGATGCCAACCTGTTCTGGCGGCCGGGCCTGCTCCAGGGCGCGATCTTCTTCCAGGCCGGTGCGACACGGGCGGTGGAGACCGCGCGGACCCGGAACGTCGCGCGGGTCGCCGTGACCGCGCGGTTCATCGGGATGCGGCTCTCGGCGTCCGCCCGCGAGGAGCGGGACCGCGCGCCGGGTTCGGCGCCGTTCACCACCAGCGGCGGCGATGTCAGCGGCGACGCGCTGATGACGCGCGGGCCCCGGTGGCTCCGCGGGATGCTGGTGCACGCGGCGGCGTCGGGAGATTGCGGCGGCGCGCTCACCTCCTGCGATCCGTCGGTGGAGCGGGTCTCCGCCGGGTTCGGCCGCCAGGTGCTGAACGCCTTCCGCCTGGACATCGGGGTCGCGCACGCGCGCGGCGAGTCCGGGGTGGAGGTGGATGTCGCGCTCTCTACCGTGGCGCCGTGGCTGCGCGCGTCCGCGCGCAGCGTGTACACCAGCGCCGACGGGGCGAGCAGCACTCAGCTCTGGGAGGGTTCGGTCCGGTGGGACCGACGGAGTGGCCGCCTCGATGTGGGCAACGGACGGAACCTGGACCGCGCCGGCATCACCGGCATCGTGTACCTCGACCAGAACGCCAACGGCCGGCAGGATGCGGACGAGGTCGGCCTCGGCGGCGTGCTGCTCCGGGTCGGCTCCGACGCGATCGCGACCGATTCGCTGGGACGATTCTCGGTCTGGGACCTCGTGCCGTTCGAGTCCGCCACGCTCGAGATCGACACGCTGTCCCTGGAGAATCCGCTCTGGGTGCCCACCACCGCAGTGTCCAGCCTGCGTCCCACGCCCAACAGCTACCAGTTCGTCGCGCTGCCCATCCAGCAGGGGGGCGAGATCGGCGGGCGGGTGGCGTACGGCGACCGGGAGACGCCGCTCACCGGGGCGCGGCTCCTGCTCCGCCACGTGGCGACCGGGGCGATCCGCGAGATCACGACCTTCACCGACGGGACCTTCTACTCGCTGGGGATCAAGCCGGGAGAGTACTACCTGACGCTGGCGCCCGCCCTCGAGGAGGAGCTGGCCGCGCAGGCGACGCCGCTCCATTTCACGATCGGCGGGCCGGGCGGCGGCACGCGGCTCGAGGGCCTGGTGCTGCGGGTGCTGCCGGCGGCGCGGAATAGGCGTTGAAGAGAAAGAAGCGTTGAACGCCTTCTCTTCTTCAACCGAACCTGGCCGTATGGAAGTGCTCCGGCCTCGGCGCGAGTTTCCCGCGGCCGGCGGTGAAGTCCTTCCAGCTCACCGCGGGCGCGCCGTTCGGGATATGCTCCATGGTGATGCACCCCGCCACCGGGCAGACCAGCGAGCAGAGGTTGCAGCCGACGCACGCCTCGTCGATGATCTCGACGGCGTGGGCGCCGTTGCCGCGCCCGTGTTTCCGGATGGCCTGGTGCGCGCCGTCCTCGCACGCGGCGAAGCAGAGCTCGCACTCGATGCACTTCCCGTAGTCGATGCGGGCCACGGTGTGGTGGTTGAGGTCCAGGTCCTCCCACTTCCTAATGTTGGGCACGGCGCGGCCCGCCACGTCGGCGATGGTGCGGTGCCCGCGCTCGTCCATCCAGTTGGCGAGGCCGTCGGTGAGGTCCTCGACGATCCGGAAGCCGTAGTGCATGACCGCGGTGCAGACCTGCACCGTGGTGGCGCCCAGCGCGATGAACTCCGCGGCGTCGCGCCAGGTCTGGACCCCGCCGATCCCCGAGATGGGCACGCCGACCTTGGGGTCGCCGGCGCAGGCGGCCACCATGTTGAGGGCGATGGGCTTCACCGCCGGGCCGCAGTACCCGCCGTGGCTCCCCTGGCCGGCCACCGCCGGCGCGGGCGCGAAGGTGTCGAGGTCGATCCCCACGATGGAGTTGATGGTGTTGATGAGGGAGATGGCGTCGGCGCCGCCCTTCACCGCGGCGCGGGCGATGTAGGCCACGTCGGTCACGTTGGGCGTGAGCTTGACGATGACCGGCGTGGTCGCGACTTCCTTCACCCACTCCACGATCTGGCAGGTGTAGTCGGGCACCTGGCCCACCGCGGCGCCCATGCCCCGCTCGCTCATGCCGTGCGGGCAGCCGAAGTTCAGCTCCATCCCGTCGGCGCCGGTAGCCTCGGTCCGCTTCACTATGTCGTGCCACGCTTCGCGCTTGCTCTCCACCATGAGCGAGACGATGACCGCATGCCGGGGGTACTGCTTCTTCACCTCCGCGATCTCGCGCAGGTTGTCCTCGAGGGGGCGGTCGGTGATGAGCTCGATGTTGTTGAGCCCCATCATGCGGGTACCGCCCAGGTCCACGCTCCCGTACCGCGAGTACACGTTGATGATCGGCTCGCCGAGGGTCTTCCAGACGGCGCCGCCCCAGCCGGCGTCGAAGGCGCGCGCCACCTGGCCGTAGGTGTTGGCCGGCGGGCCCGAGGCGAGCCAGAAGGGGTTGGGGCTCCGGATACCGGCGAAGTCGACCGCGAGGTCAGCCATGGGCCCTCCCCGTCAGCAGCGCGTGGATCTTCCCGGCCGCGGCCTTGCCCTCCGCCGCGGCGTTGACGATCTCCTTGCCGCCGTTGGCGCAGTCGCCGCCGAAGAAGACCTTGGGATGGCGGTCGGGGATACCTAACGTCTCGCGCGGCGTCTGGCCGAGCGCCTTGATGATCATGTCGGTGGGGAGGACCTGCTCGCCCTCCGGCGTGGTCACCAGGAGCCCCTCGACCTTCCCGACGCCGAGGATCTCCTTCGGCACGCAATGGTACAGGAAGTCGCAGGCATCCTTCAGGGCCAGCTCGTACTCGTAGTCGTAGCACGGCATGTCGGCCTCGCCGCGGCGGTACACGATGGTGCTCCGTTCCGCGCCCAGGCGCTTGGCCTGGGTCACGGCGTCGATCGCCGTGTTGCCGGCGCCGATCACCAGGACGCGGCGCCCGACCACGATCTGGTCGTAGGGCCGCGTCTTGATCTGCTCGATGAAGGTCAGGGCGTCGATCACCCCGGGCAGGTCCTCGCCCGGGATGCCCAGGCTCCTGGTCAGGCCCAGCCCCACCGCGACGAACACCGCGTCGTAGTCGGCCAGCAGCGTCGCCACGGGCAGGTCCCTCCCGACGGCGACGCCGCTCTTCAGGACGACGCCGAGATCCAGGATCATCTTCGTCTCGGCCAGGGCGGTGGCCGGCCGGAGCTTGTACTCGGCGATGCCGTAGGTGTTGAGGCCGCCGGGGAGCGGCTTGGACTCGAACACCGTGACGGCGTGGCCCCAACGCCGCAGGTCCTGCGCGCAGGAGAGGCCGGCGGGCCCTGCGCCCACGATCGCGACCTTCTTCCCGGTGTCGGGACCGGCGGTGAAGAGCTTGAGGTCCTTCTCGAGCGCGTGGTCGGTGGCATGGCGCTGGAGGCGCGCGATGTTGATCGGCTTCTCGTCGCGGTCGTTGAGGACGCAGTCGCCCTCGCACAGCACGTCCACCGGGCAGGCGCGGGCGCAGGAGTGCCCCATCGGGTTGGCGTCGAGGATGACGCGGGCCGAACCGCGGAGGTTGCCCGTCGCGATCTTCTTGATGAAGGCCGGCACGTCGATGTGGGTCGGGCACGCCTTGGTGCACGGGGCGTCGAAGCAGTAGAGACAGCGGTGCGCCTCGGCGATCGCCGCGTCGGGCGTAAGCGCCGGGCTGATCTCGGCGAACGGATCGGGAGCCGGGGGCCGGGAGCCGGACGGGTGGGCGTGCGTCGTCGTCATGCGTCGCTCGCCGCGGCCGTCGCCGGTACGGCTCCCGGCTCCCGGCTCCCGACAAGGATCATCCCGCCGACGTGCACCGTCGCCGCGAGGCCGAACCCGACGAACCAGGCCCAGTTGTAGATGCCCGACCAGAACGGCGCGACCTCGACGAGGTGCAGCGCCGCCAGGAATCCCGGCACGCTCGGCGCGATGCCGATGGCCAGGGCGGCCATCGCGATCCAGTTGACGCCGTTGGTGTACTCGTACGCACCGCCGCGCCGGAAGAGCGCGTCCACGTCGAGCCGGGTGCGCCGGATGAGGAAGTAGTCGGCGATCATGATCCCGCCCACCGGCCCGAGCAGCGCGCCGTAGCCGATCAGCCAGGTGAAGATGTACGCCGCCGCGTCGTTGTAGAGCTTCCACGGCATCATCAGGATGCCGATCACCGCGGTGATCATCGCGCCCACCCTGAAGGAGATCCGGCCCGGCCGGATATTGCTGATGTCGTTGGCGGGCGCCACGATGTTGGCCGCGATATTGGTGGTGAGCGTGGCCACGCTGAGGCCCGCCATGGCGAGCACGACGGTGCCGGCGCCGCCCACCCGCGCGAGCAACGCCACGGGGTCGGCGATGCGCACGCCGAAGATCACGACGGTCGCGTTGGTGACCACCGCGCCGATGAAGGCGAAGAGCGCCATCGTCCCGGGAAGGCCGACGGCCTGCCCCTGGACCTGGTCCTTCTGGCTCCGCGCGAAGCGCGAGAAATCGGGGATCGAGAGCGCCATCGTCCCCCAGAAGGCCACCGCCGAGGTGAGTCCGGCGCCGAAGAGGCTGGTGACCGCGGTGCCGCGCGAACCCGCGCCCGGCGCGGTGGCGAGCATCGGCGCCAGGCCTCCCGCGCGCCGCCACGCCCAGATGAGCAGGGCGAGCCCGACGGCGAGGAGGAACGGCGAGCCCCAGGTCTCGAGGAACTTGATGGAGTCCATGCCGCGGAGCACGATCCACACGTTCAGCGCCCAGAAGAGCAGGAAGCAGACCGCCTCGCCGGTGTTGAGGCCGACGCCCGCGGGAAGGAGGGCGGGCAGGGTCGCGATCCCGGGCCAGAGCGCCTCGATGAGCTTGTAGATGGCCCAGCCGCCGATCCAGGCCTGGATCCCGAACCACCCGCAGGCCACCACGGCGCGCAGCAGCGCCGGCACGTTGGCGCCTAACACACCGAACGATGAGCGCACCAGCACGGGGAAGGGGATCCCGTAACGGGTGCCGGCGTGGGAGTTGAGGACGATCGGGATCAGCACCACGAAGTTGCCGACGACCACGGCGCCCACGGCCGCCTGCCACGTCCACCCCTGGTCCACCAGCGAGGAGGCGAGCGTGTAGGTGGGGATGCAGATGGCCATGCCGATCCACAGCGCCGCGATGTTCCACGTCGTCCAGGTGCGCCGCTCGGCCGTGGTGGGCGCGAGGTCGGCGTTCCAGAGCTGCGGGTCGTGCGCGACGCTCGTCACTTCACTTCCGCCAGCGCCTTGCGCAGCCGGGCCGCGCCGTCATCCACCTCGGCCTTGGAGATCAGCATGGAGGGCGCGATACGGATGACGTTCCCGTAGAGGCCGCCCTTCCCGATGAGCAGCCCGTGCTTCTTGGCCGCCTCCATGAGCGCGAGCGTCTTCTTCGGCGAGGGTTCCTTGGTCTTCCGGTCCTCCACCAGCTCGAGCCCCTGCATGAGTCCCATGCCGCGCACGTCGCCGATGAAGGGGAAGGTCTCCTTGAAGGACTCGAGGTGGTCGCGCAGCTGCTTGCCGCGCTCGGCGGAGCGGCGGGGCGTGTCCTCGCGCTCCATCACGTCCATCGTGACCTCGGTCGCGGCCATCGAGATCGCGTTCCCGCCGAAGGTCGAGAGGGAGAGGCCGGTGAACGAGCTCGCCACCTCGTCGGTCGCGATGGTGGCGCCCACCGGGAAGCCGGTCGCGATGGACTTGGCGAAGGTCATGATGTCGGGGTCCACGCCCCAATGCTCGATGCCGCACCACTTGTCGCCGGTGCGCCCCCAGCCGGTCTGCACCTCGTCGCAGATGAAGAGGCCGCCGTACTTCCGCACGATGCCCACGGCGATCTGGAAGTACTCCTTGGGCGGCGTGATGAACCCGCCGGCGCCCTGGATCGGCTCGGCCATGAACGCGGCGGGCGCGCCGGTGGTCTCGGTGCGGATCAGCTCCTCGAGGTCCTGCGCGCACTTCACTTCACAACTGGGATACGTCAGGCCGAAGGGGCAGCGATAGCAGTACGGGGAGACGGCGTGCTTGATCCCGGGGATCTGCGTGGGCAGCACGCGCCAGACGCTCTGGCCGGTGATGGCGATGGCGCCCTGCGAGCGGCCGGCGTAGCTGTGCCGGAGCGCGATGATCTCCTGCTTGCCGGTGTGGATCTTCGCCAGCATCACGGCCGTCTCGTCCGCCTCGGTGCCGCTGGTGGTGAAGAAGCTCTTCTTGAGCTTGCCGGGCGTGAGGCGCGCCAGCTTCTCCGCCACCCGGACGATCTCCTCGGTCGGGTAGACGGTGGAGGTGTGGGTGAGTCGCGCCACCTGGTCCTGGATGCGCGCCACGAACTCGGGGTGCGCGTGGCCGATGCCGAGGGTGAGGATGCCGCCGAAGAAGTCGAGGTAGTCGCGGCCGTCGAGGTCGCGGACGCAGCAGCCGGCGCCGCCCGTGATGACGATGGGCTCCTGGTAGTAGTTGGCGACGCACGGGAAGAGGAACTCCTTGTGCTTCGCGCGGACCGTGGCGGAATCCATGGTGACCTTTCGTACGTTAGCGGGGAGCGTTCTCCTGCTACCCGTGAGTCGGCTCTCGCGCCAGGAACTGTCCCCGTCCCGGCGTCCCTACGAACTTCCCGTCCCGCGCCTGCACCTGGCCACGCACGGCGACCACCGTCGCCGCGCCCTTCTTCTCCCATCCCTCGTAGGCGCAGTAGTCCACCTTGGAGTGGCTGGTCTTCTTCGAGAAGAGACCGCGGGCCGCGGGGTCGTAGACCACGAGGTCGGCGTCGCTCCCCACCTGGATCGTGCCCTTCCTGGGGTAGAGCCCGAAGAGCCGCGCCGCCTGGGTACTGCACGCGTCCACCATCGTCTGGAGGGAGAGCCGTCCCTCGCACACGCCATAGGTGTGAATCAGGTCCACGCGCTCCTGGAGCCCGGGGATGCCGTTCGGCACCTTGGTGAACGCGTCCCGGCCCATCTGCTTCTGCTCGGTGGTGAAGGGTGCGTGGTCGGTGCCGATGGTGCTGATGGCCCGACTCTTCACGCCGCTCCAGAGCACCGACTGGTTGCGCTTGTGCCGGAGCGGCGGGCTCATCAGGTACTTCGCCCCCTCGAAGTCCGGCTTCTCCGCGTACGTCTCGTCCAGGACGAAGTGCGGCGCGACCGATTCGATCCAGACGTTGACGCCGCGGTAGCGCGCCGCGAGCGCGGCCCGCACCGCTTCGTCGCACGAGGTGTGCACCGTGTAGACGTGCGCGCCCGTCAGCTCGGCGAAGGTGCAGAGATGCTGGACCCCGTCCGCCTCGACCGCCGGCGGGCGGGAAGGCCCGTGCCACTCGGTTCCCGTCTTCCCCGCGGCGATGAGCGAGCGCTGCATCGCGTCGATCGCGTCGGCGTTCTCGCAGTGCGCCGTCACGATGACGCCCCACTGCTTCGCGACGCCCATCAGCGCGAAGAGGTGCTCGTCGGAGAGGTTCAGCGCGCCCTTGTACGCCAAGAACACCTTGAACGAGGCCACGCCCGCCTTCACGATCCGCTGGAAGCGCTCGCGGACGGCGTCCTCGAACCGCACCACCGACATGTGGAACGTGTAGTCGAGCGACGCGAGCCCCTGCGCCTTCGAGCGCCAGAGCTCGAACGCCTCGAAGGGATCGTCCTTGGGGCCGGGGCAGATCATCTCGATCAGGGTGGTCGTGCCGCCGGCCAGCGCCGCCTGGCTCGCCGACCCGTAGTCATCCACCGCGTACGTGCCCATGAAGGGCAGGTAGATGTGCACGTGCGGGTCGATGAAGCCGGGGAAGACGTACTTCCCGGCGGCGTCGATGACCTCGGTGTCCGGCGGCAGCGTCGTGGGGTCGATGCCGCGCTCGACGCGGGTGATCGTCTCGCCCTGGGCGTAGACGTCCGCCGCCAGGTCGTCGGTGGCGGTGATGACGCGGCCGTTCCGGATCAGGAGTGCCATCGGCTCAGAGCCTGTCCACGACGAAGGTGGCAGTGACGAACGCGATGCAATCGCTCCCGGCGTAGAAGCCCGAGAGCCGCGTACCCGAGTTCTGGACCGTCGCGGTGCCCCCGAACGAGGACGCGCAAAGCGTAGTCTGGGTCAGCGTGAATGTGACGGTCGTGTCGTTCACGGTCCCGCTCACCGACCCGGCGGGGCCGAGCGGAGAGTTCCATGTTCCCGTCAGGGCGGTACCGGACTGGGCGAGCGTGAACGTGAGGGTGCCGCTGAAGGCCGATCCGCCAGAAACGCCGGAGGCCGGTCCGCTGAAGTTACCTGTCAGGTTGAGCGGAACGGGACCGGTCGAGTCCTTGCCGGTCGAGTCCTTGTGGCATCCGGCCAGGGTCACTAGCGCCGTGAGGCAGGCCACCGCGCTCCTGACGGTCACGGCGGCTGCCGCACCATGTCGGGCGACGGAGTCGTCGGTGGCGGTGATGAGGCGGCTGTTCCGGATCAGCAGAGGCATCGCGCGCTCAGGTCCTGTTCACGACGAAGGTGCCCGAGCCGCTCCCATTGCAGTCTGATCCGCTGAACGAGCCGGAGAGCCGGTTGCCGGCGTTCTGCACCGTGGCGGTCCCGGTGAATGTGCCCGCGCACGGGTTGGTCTGGTTCAGCGTGATCGAAAGGGTGGTGCCGCTCAGGTTCCCGCTCCCCGTGCCCGCGGAGCCGAGGGACGTCACCCACGAGCCGGTCACCGATGTCCCCGACTGCGTCAGCGTGAACGTGGCCGTGCCGGCCGGGAAGCCGACGGCCGAGATCGTGCCGCTGAAAGTCCCGCTGAGGTTGATCACGGCGGGCCCGCTCGAGTCGCCGCCGCAGGCGGTCACGATCATGAGCGTCGAGCACCACGCGAGAGCAAGCGTCTTGCGCATGACGGTCACCTCCCCGGTTCACGGGTCACGGCAGCTGCCTCACCATGTCGTCGTAGCTCTCCGGCCGGCGGTCGCGGTAGAACTGCCACGTCCGCCGCACCTCCTCGAT
>JBGPHD010000112.1:0-10265 GCA_041484135.1 Gemmatimonadota bacterium | reverse complement strand
CGGCTGCGGCGCGCTCAGCTCCCCAGCCGCGCCAGCGCCGCGCGCACCCGGGTCACCATCGGCTGCACCGGCGCTTCCCCACCCTCCCACATCCCGAGCACCATGCGATAGGCGCGCCGGGCATCCTCGCGCCTGCCCGCGGCCATCGACAGATCGCCGAGGAGCAGCCAGCCTCGCGGGAACAGCCGCGCCGAAGAGGTCAGCCCGACGCCCTGCTCCAGCAGGGTGCCGACGTTGTGGTGGAACGTGGGCCACCGCCGGGCCCAGTCCTGCATCAACACCAGCGCCCGCGCCGAATCGCCCAGCTCGAGCCACGATTCGGCGCCGATCACCCACTGCGCATCGTCGAAGGCGTACGGCGGGAGCGCCGCGATGGACACCGTGACCGAATCGAGGATGGTCCGCGCCCGCGCGGTGTCCCCGCGCGCGAAGAAGCCCTGGAACCGCACCAGGGGGTGCTCGGCCTCGGACGTATCCAGGGCGGGGCCAGTGCGGCGGGCGTGGAAGGCCACGATCGTGCTGAGTCGTAGCAGACCCGAGTTGGTCACCGCGGTGCGGGGTAGCGCGACCCTGGCGAACCGCGTCTCGATGCTGTCGAACCGGTCGGGGAGGATCCCCGCGAGTGCCGGGACCCAGGCCGCGCGCGCCGGATAGACCTCCGCGCGCAGCGATTCCGCGACCACCGCCTGGTCGCGCGAGAAGCGGCCGAACACCGTCGCGTACTGAGGCTGCTGGGCCGTGGTGGTGTCTGCCAGCATGGAGTCCAGGTAGCCGGCCGCGAGGGTGGGCCGCTCCTGCCGGAGCGCCAGCTCGATGCGATCGCGATAGTACAGGCGGCGATCGCCCGGCAGGTGCACGGCGTAGGCGGCGGCGTCGTACTCCCGTTCGGCTCCCGTCAGGTCACCCAGCTGGAGCAGCGCCCTCGCCAGCGACGCATGGGCCGGCCAGGACCGGGGGTTGGCTTCGACGAACCGCACCAGGAATTGGCGCCGATGTTCCCACCTCCACCGCGCCTGCTCGAGGAACTCGCGCGTCCTGCGCGGCGCCCTGGCGGCCGCCCGCCCGGGTGGACCGACGATGGTGGCGAGGGAATCGCCCTGCACCACAAGCGTGCCCACCCGCCGGTCCTCGAGGGGGCATGGCGCGCGCCTGACCGTGCAGCCGGTCCGCGGGCCGGTGGCGTCCAGGTTGGCGACGAGCCGGGTGAAGACGATCGGCTGGCCGGGATCGAGCTCGAGCGCGCGCCGGTAGTATGCGAAGGCCCGGTTCAGCGACCGCGCGAACCTCGGTCCCCCCGGACCCTCGACGACGAGGTCATCCTCCTGGCACGCGCCGGCGATGAACCACGCCTCGGCGTCCGCGGAATCGCGCGCGAGCAGCGTGTCGCCCATCTCGCACACCCGATCCCAGTCGTTGTTCACGACGGCGCGATAGGCAGACAGCAGTGCGCGCTCCCGGGGCGGCAGGCGATCGGCCGCGCGCGCGGCGACCTCCAGATACCGGGGCGCGTCCTGGACGTTCATCTCCAGCAGCCGCATGCCCGGAAGCGCGAACGCGGAGTCGAGCTGGAGCGCGCGCTGGAAGCGCGGCAGCGCGGAGTCGGCGAAGCCGCTGCGATAGAGCGTCATGCCCGCCGCGTACTCCGCGTACGCCGCGAGCGAGTTGGTGCCCACCGAGCTCGAACGCGTGCCCGGCGGCACCGGCACGTTGATGGCCGAGCGTGCCAGCCGCCCGAAGGTCGAGGTGAGGGAGTCGAGCCCGGCGGGCGACTGGAGCCCGGCCAACCGGTCGCGGACGGTGCGCACCAGGCGGCCGCTCCGCACCTCATAAACCCGCGCCGCCACCTGCGCCGATCCACCGAGGGCGAGGAAGTCGCCCAGCACCAAGCGGCCCGCTCCCGCGCGCCGGGCGACGTCGAGGCCCGTCGTGAGGCCCCACCGCGCCTGGGCCGCCGCCGGCACGTCGCGCAACAGATCCGCGACCCGGTCGTCGCTGATCACGCGCACGTCCGACCAGCGGGACAGCTCCTGGTAGAGCAGGTTCACGCTCGCCTGACGCAGCATCTCGGCATCGGCGGCGCCGGCGGTGTTCTCGAACGGGAGGATGAGCCAGGTCCGGTCGTCGAGCAGCGGCTCGCGACGCGGTGCGGCGGCCCGGCCCCGGCAGGGGGGAGGCGTGCCGTCCGGGCACTGCGACGAGGCCAGCCGCGCGGACGCGACGGACGCGCAGAGGCACAGGAGAAGCGATCGCTTCACGATGGTACGATGTTGCCCGTCGGGTGGGGGCCCGTCAAGCTGCAGAAGTCAGTTCAGGTTCAGGCGTGCGGCCGCGACCCGATCAGCTCAGCGGGCTCCGCGGAGCGGCATCACGCACCGGAACCCGGTCGCCGCGAGCGCCGAGCGATCCACCCGCAGCGGCATGCCGCCGCGCTGGGTCGCGTTGGCGAAGGTGTCGGGCGTGTTGAACGCCCCTCCGCGGATCACGTACAGCGTGTCGCTCCGGGCCTGCGCCGTGCTGCCGCCCGGGTAGGGCATCATCAGCGACGACGTCCACTCCCACACATTGCCGATGAGGTCGTGGATCCCGGTGGGCGTGGCCCCGCGCGGGAAGCTCCCGACGCGCGCCGGACCGGACCGGGCGCTGCCGACGGTGTTGGCAGCCACCGGATCCCACGTGTTCCCCCACGGATAGGCGAGCCCCGTGGTCCCGCGCGCCGCGGCTTCCCACTCCTCTTCACTGGGGAGCCGCCCGCCGGGCGGGTGACGCACCGCGCAGTACTGCGCCGCCTCGGTCCACAGCACGCCGGTCACCGGGAGGAGGGTGTCGGGCTGCGTCGTCCACGGCACTGGCGCCCGCGTCTCCCGGGCGAACGCGGCGAAATCCTTGACCGTCACCTCGTCCGCATCCACCCCGATGGAATCCACCGAGACCTGGTGCGCGGGCCGGGAGGGGATCGGGCCGTCGTCCCGGCCGATGGTGTACTGCCCGCCGGGGATCATGACCATACCCGGGTCCAGCCGCGCCGAGGTCGCCGACGCGGACCGGGTGCGGGAATGCGCGTCCCACCACCACACGGTCACCGCGCCCACCAGGACCAGCGCGGCGATGCCGATGCCCACGGACATCGACCACCGGCGCCGCTGGCGCCGCATCCGCAGCACGATCTCCGCGGTGGGGTGGCCGCCGGAGGCCGGCGTCGCGCCGCCTAACGCGCGGACCACTTCGGCCGCCGACTGGAACCGGTCCTCCGGCGCCGTCGCCATGCACCCGCTGATCACGTCGAGGAGGGGCTGCGGGATATCGGGCCGCGACTTGTCGAGCCGCGGCGGGTCCCCCGCCAGCCGCTTCATCATCACCGCCGTCGGCGTAGGGCCGGTGAACGGCGGGATCCCCGCGAGCATCTCGTACCCCATGACGCCCAGCGCGTAGATGTCGGCCCGGTGATCGCTCGCCGTCCCCGTGACCTGCTCCGGGCTCAGGTACTGGGGCGTGCCCACCACCATGCCCGAGGCCGTGAGCGACCCGCCCTCCGCGGTCCGCGCGATGCCGAAGTCGGTGACCAGGGCCCGGCCCGACTCGCCTTCGATGAGCACGTTATGCGGCTTGATGTCCCGATGGATCACGCCGCGCTTGTGGGCGTGCTCGAGCGCGCTCGCGATCTCCCGGAGCAGGCGCGCCACGTCCTCGGGCGGGATCCGCTTCTCCTTCTCGATGCGCCCGGCGAGGGTGTCCCCTTCCACGCACTCCATCGCCAGATAGACGAGGTCGTCCTTCTGGCCGATGAAGTGCAACGGCACGATATGCGGGTGGTGGAGCTGGGCGACCGTCTCGGCCTCGCGCCGGAACCGCTCCAGCACCGTCTTCGACGCGATGAGGTCGGGCGAGAGCACCTTCACGGCGAGCTTGCGCTTGAGGCTGAGGTCGCGGACCAGGAACACCACGGCGAAGCCACCCGAGCCTAACGCCGACTCGACCTTGTAGCCCTCGCCGAGCGCCTCCTGGAGACGCTGGCCGAGCAGGTCCTCCATGTTCTGGGGACGCGGCGCCACGCCGACATCGGGGGGGGTGAGCGCGCCGACGGCCACGGGCCGGGCGGTGGTGCCCACGGCACGGGCGCACGAGGGGCAGGCGGTCGCCCCGGGCGGGATCAGCGTGCTACAGTCCGGACAGTTCACGGGCGTGGATGATAGGTCTTATGGATACTACGAAGGTAGTCGCGGTCCACGTGCGTGTAAATCTGTGTGGTGCTGAGGTCTGCGTGGCCCAGCATCTCCTGGACGGCCCGGAGGTCGGCCCCACCCTCCAGCAGATGGGTGGCGAAGGTGTGTCGCAGGGTGTGCGGGGTGACGCGCTTGCCGATCCCCGCCACCTTGGCGCACCGCTTGATGATCCCCCAGACCCCCACCCGTGACATCGGTCCCCCCCGGGCGTTCAGGAAGAGGACCCCCGCCCCCTTGCCCCGCTCCAGCTTGGGCCTGACCTCGCGCGTGTAGAGCGCCACCGCGCCCAACGCCCTCCGTCCTACCGGGACGATCCGCTCCTTGTTCCCCTTCCCGAAGAGCCGGACCAGCCCCTCGTCGAAGAGGACGTCGCGCAGCGCCACCCGGGTGAGCTCGGACACGCGCGCGCCGGTGGCGTACAGGAACTCGAGGATGGCGCGATCCCGCCAGGCGAGGGGCTCTTCGGCCGTGGGCGCCCCGAGCAGGCGTTCGACCTCCGCGATGGAGAGGACCGCGGGAAGCGTGCGCCAGCGCTTGGGGCTCGCCAGCCGGTCGCTGGGGTCCCGCAGCAGGTGCCCTTCCCCGGTCAGGAACTTGAAGTAGGTCCGGGTGGCCGAGATGTGGCGGCGGATGCTCGAAGCCTCGAGGCCGAGGTCCTTCAAGTGGAAGATGAAGTCCCGGAGGAGCGTGCTGGTGGCGCCGGCGGGGCCCCGGACGCGCCGGGAGGCCAGGAACTCGACCAGGTGCGCGAGGTCCCGGCGATAGGCGGCCACGGTGTTGGGCGCGGACCCTCGCTCGAGCGACAGGAAGTCGGCGAACTGCTCGAGGAGGAAGGCCCGGGTGTCGGGCGCGGCGGACTCAGTGTCCATCGGCCCGCTCGCGGCGTCGATGGCGCCAGACCAGCCAGCACACTCCCACCGTGACGACGCCGCCCGCGATGGCAAGGCCCAGGGTGACGTGCCCCAGCCACCGGACAACCGTCTCCCAGTTGCTCCCGATCCGGTGCGCCACGAAGACCAGCAGGCCGTAGTAGATGGCCGTCGCGAGCACCATCGGCGGGAGCGCCTTCGACGCGGGGAGGCCGATCATCCCCGCGAAGGGCGGCACGACGGCGCGGTATCCGGGCAGGAAGCGGGAGACGAAGATGCCCCACAGGTGATGACGCTCGTAGGCCCGCTGCAACGCGACCTGGGAGCGTTCCGACAGCAGTCGCCGCCCGACCCTCGAGACGAGGAAGTTCCGTCCCACCGTGCGCGCGACCGCGTACATCCCGATCGCGCTGGTGACGTTGGCGACGAGCGTGACGAGATAGACCGCGGTGACGGAGATCGGCGCGTCCCGGGCGGCGAGAAAAGCCCCCAGCGCCACCGCGGTGTCCGCGGGCACGGGGGGGAAGATGTTCTCGAAGGCGGCGAGAAGGGCCAGCGCGCCGTAGATCCCTCCGGGCGGCAGGCCCTCGAGCCAGTGGAGCAGCTGATCGATCAGCCGCTCCCCTTGGGGTGCACGGTGGCGACGGCGATGGCGCCGACCCCTTCGCCCTTCCCGACCCAGCCCATCCCTTCGTTCGTCTTGGCCTTGAAGCTCACCATCTCCATGGGGACCCCGAGGGCCCGGGCCGTGGCGGCCCGCATCGCCCCGATGTGCGGCGCGAGCCGGGGGCGCTCGGCGAGGATGGTGACGTCCACCTGGACCACGGCGAGGCCGCCCGCGGCGAGCGCGTCCACCGCCCCCTTCACGAACTTCATCGAATCGGCGCCCTTCCATTGCGGGTCGGTGTCCGGGAACATGGCGCCGATGTCACCTAACGCCGCGGCGCCGAGCATCGCATCCACGATGGCGTGGAGCGCGACGTCGCCGTCGGAGTGGCCGACGAGCCCGTGGGTGTACGGCACCGTGACGCCGCCGAGGTGGAGGGGGCGTCCCGCGGCGAAGCGGTGCGAGTCGTAGCCGATGCCGGTGCGGGTGCTCACGCGTTGAGGATCCTCAGGGCGAGATGGGCGGCGTTCTTGGCGTTGTCGATGCCGACGGTCGCGACCGGCACGCCGCTCGGCGTCTGGACCATCGAGTAGAGCGCGTCGGTGCCGTGGAGCGCGCCGACGTCGAACGGGACGCCGATGACCGGCAGATCGGTCTGGGCGGCGACGGCGCCCGGGAGGGCGGCCGCGAGTCCCGCGCCGCAGATCACGACGCGGTAGCCCTTGCTCCGAGCTTCGCGCGCCATCAGGGCCGTGCGCTCGGGCTCGCGGTGGGCCGAGCAAACCAGGAAGTCGTACCCGACGCCGGCCTTGTCGAGGATGGGGAAGAGCGGCTCGATCCGCGGGCGGTCGGACTCGGAGCCGACCAGGATGAGGATCGGCTTCCCGCTCATGCGGCCTCGCGGATGATCGAGTAGTCCTGCCGGCGGCGGCGGGGCGTGAAGCCGGCGCCGATGATCAAGCGTTCCATCTCCGGCACGCTGGTCCGGAAGGTCGTCCCCGCGGCCGACACCACGTTCTCCTCCATCATGATCGAGCCGAAGTCGTTGGCGCCGAACCGCAGCGCCACCTGTCCGATCTTGAGACCCATGGTGACCCACGACGACTGGAGGTTGGGGAAGTTGTCGAGCACGATCCGCGCCAGGGCCAGCGTCCGGAGATAGGTGACGGCGTCGGTCTTGGGCATGTCCGCCATCTCGGTATGCTCGGGCTGGAGCGGCCAGCAGATGAACGCGGTGAACCCGCCCGTCTCGGCCTGCTGCTGGCGGAGGCGCATCAGGTGCTCCAAGCGCTCCGCCGCGGTCTCGCCGAGACCGTAGGTCATCGTCGCGGAGGTCTTCATGCCGTGGCGGTGCGCGGCGCCCATGACGCCGAGCCACGCGGCGGTCTGGGCCTTCTTCTTCGCCACGATCTGCCGCACCCGGTCCACCAGGATCTCGCCGCCGCCGCCGGGGACCGAATCGAGGCCCGCGGCCTGGAGCCGCTCGATGACCTCGTCGATCGTCAGGCGGAACCGCTGGGCGAAGAACTCGATCTCGGAGGGCGAGAAGGCATGGATGTGGATCGGGTGATGGCGCTTGATGTAGCGCAGCAGGTCCTCGTACCACTCGAACGGGATGTACGGGTTGTGCCCGCCCTGCATCAGGATCTGCACCGCGCCGATCGCCTTCGCCTCGTCGATCTTCTGCCCGATCTCCTCGAAGCTGAGCACGTACCCTTCGGCGTGCTTGGGCCGGCGGTAGAACGCGCAGAACTTGCAGTCGGCGACGCAGACGTTGGTGTAGTTGATGTTCCGGTCGACGATGAACGTCACGACGTCGTCGGGATGGCGCCGGCGGCGCTCCGCGTCGGCGAGGGCGCCCAGCTCGACGAGGGGCGCGCGCTCGTAGAGGTCGAGGAGGTCGGTGGTCTCAGACATGGCTCATGCCGCGCCCACGAAGGCGAGCGTTCCGTCGGGCACGACGCCGCGCGCCGCGAGCCGCCGGAGGAAGTCCGTCAGGCCCGCCAGGTGCCGGTACGAGAGCCCGTAGTCGAGGCCGGCGAGATACTCCACGCAGTCCCCGAGATCGACGTCGGTGGAGCGCGCCGCCTGCTCCGCCAGGTCCCCCAGGTGCCCCAGGCCCCACTGCCGGCTGCCGAGGAGCGCCCGGTGCACGTCGCGGACCGCCTGACGGTCCACCTCGCGCCGGGCCGCCCATACGGCGAACACGAACGGCAACCCGGTCCAGCGCTTCCACTCCTCGCCCAGGTCCGTCTGGACCGGATAGGCGCGCCGCGCGCCCAGGAGCAGCGCCGCGTCCCCGATCACCAGCACCGCGTCGTGCGGCACCGCGGAGAGGTGGTCGAGATCGGAGGCCTCCGTCGGCGCCGGCGTCGTCTCGAAGGTGACGCCCCAGCGGTCCCGGGCCAGCAGCTCGAGGAGATGCACCGACGTGCGTGAGGCCGAGGAGACGAGGACCCGCGCGCCGCCCAGCTCCGCCACGGGCCGGCGGCTGAAGAGGATGACGCTCCGCACCGGTCCGTCGGAGCTGATGGCGAGGTCGGGGAGCAGCTCGAGGGCGTCGGCGTGCTGCGCGTAGGCCACCGCGGAGATGACGCTGACGTCGAGCCGCCCGTCGGCGAGGCGATCGTTCAGCTCGGCCGGGGTGCCGGTGACGAGCGTGCCCGGCGGCACCACGATCCCGCGGTCCATGGCACCGTAGACCGGGTAGCAGTTGACGTAGCCGATGCGCCCGAGTCTCACTCGGCGCTCGCGACCGGGTCGGTCTCAGCCGGGTGGTGGGTGCCACGCGGGCTCGCGTGCTCGCGGCCGGCCTCCCGCGCCCCGGACACCGGTTGATAGAGGGAATCCCGCTCGACCGGGACCTTCCCCGCCCCGCGGATCAATCGGACCAGGTCGTCGTAGAGCATCTCCATCGGGGTCTGCGCGCCGGCTTCGTGGTAGACGCGCTCGTAGACCACCGTCCCCTCGACGTCGTCGCTGCCGAAGCCCAGCGCCACCTGCGAGACGAACGCCGTGACCATCGGCCAGTGGGTCTTGATGTGCGGGATGTTGTCCAGCACCAGCCGCCCCACGGCGATGTTGGCGAGGTCGTCCACGCCCTGGGTGTCGCGACCGGTCCAGCCCATCTGCTCGCCCAGCGCGTTATGGTCGGGGTGATAGGCGAGCGGGATGTAGGTGAGGAACCCGCCGGTCTCGTCCTGGAGGTCGCGGAGCATGAGGAGGTGCTCGGCGCGGTCGCGGGCGGTCTCGACGTGCCCGTACAGCATCGTGCAGTTGGACGGGATGCCGAGCCGGTGCGCTTCCCGGTGCACGGCGATCCACTCCTCCCCCTGGAGCTTCCGGTCCGCGATGGTCGCGCGCACCGCGGTGCTGAACACCTCGGCGCCGCCGCCGGGCATGGAGGTGAGGCCCGCCTCCTGGAGCTCGATCAGGACGTCCCGTACCGAGGTCCGTTCGATCCGCGCCAGGTGCGCGATCTCCACCGCGGTGAGCGCCTTGACGTGCACGCCGGGGTGCGCCGCGCGCAGCGCCCGGATCATGTCCGTGTAGTACGAGAGCGGCAGCTTGGGATGGAGCCCGCCCACGATGTGGAACTCGCGGGTCGGCGCCGAGCGCGCCTGGTCCGCTTCGGCCAGCACGTCCTCGAGCGACCGCGTGTACGCGCCCTCCTCCTTCGGCATCCGCGCGAAGGAGCAGAAGACGCAGGTGTTCCGGAGGACGCAGACGTTGGTCGGGTTGATGTGCTGGTTGGACGAGAAGAAGACCCGGTCACCGTTCGTCGCGCGATTCGCCGCGTCGGCCATGGCGCCGATGCCGAGGAGGTCGTGGCTCTCGAAGAGGGTCACGGCGTCCTCCACGCCCAGGCGCTCGCCGGCGGCGAGCTTCTCGGCGATGGGACGCAGGGCGTCGTCGGTGATGCGGAGGTCGGCGATCTCGCGGACGGCCGTCGCCATGGTCGCTTTCGTGCCGCTACGCGGCGAAGCGCTTCACGACGAGGCTGACGTTATGCCCGCCGAAGCCGAAGGAGTTGGACATCGCCACGCCGATCTGCCGCTTGACGGAGTGGTTGGGCGCCGAGTCGAGGTCGCACTCGGGATCCGGCGTGCGCTGGTTGATGGTGGGCGGGATCACGCCGCGGGCGATGACCAGGCAGCAGATCGCGAACTCCAGCCCGCCCGCGGCGCCCAGCAGGTGCCCCGTCATGGACTTGGTCGAGCCGAACACGAGCTGGCGCGCGCAGTCGCCGAAGACCGCCTTCACCGCCTGAGTCTCGGCGATGTCGCCGTGGGGCGTGGAGGTCCCGTGCGCGTTGATGTAGCCGATGTCGGCGGCCGCGACCCTGGCGTCCGCCAGCGCCGCGTGCATCGCCTGCTGCGCGCCGCGGCCCTGGGGGGCCGGCTGCGTCATGTGGTAGGCGTCCGCGCTCATCCCGTAGCCGTCCGCTTCGGCGATGATCGTCGCCCCGCGCTTCTCGGCGCTCTCCAGGCTCTCGAGGATCGCGATGCCGGCGCCGTCACCCATGACGAACCCGTCCCGCGTCTTGTCGAAGGGGCGCGAGGCGCCCTG
>JBGPHD010000111.1:0-10287 GCA_041484135.1 Gemmatimonadota bacterium | reverse complement strand
TATCCGAACAGGCCCTGCGCGCCTGATGTAGTCGTCACTCGCAGGTAGACGTAGGGAGTGAATGGATTGGTCGCTACCTGATAGTCCGATAGGACGGCAATCCCAGCTTGGCGCAGGCGAAGCTCGAGCTCTGCCTTGAGGGCGTCCTGGAAGAGGCCCGCATTCGTTGCTTCGGTCGTGAGGTTCTCAACGACTACCCTCATGGTGGCAATACCTGCGAGCGTGCGCCGGGAGAAATCATCGTCGCGCTGCGCATGGAGCACCCGAGCGAACGCTGGAAGGCAGAATGCTGCAAGTACGATTAGTCGTCTCATAGGGATGCTCCGGCAGTAGTCGCTTACGGTGCAGTAGTACGCATACGCGGCCTAACTAGCTGATTAAGCGAATTGGGCGCCGCGCCGGGCCACCGCGCTCACACGCCTGGCTCGCTCGATAAGTCGGCCGATGGTGGTGTTAGGCCGCAAAGGCGGCGCTGATATCCAAGGTGACGCGAGAAGGGCTGAATCGCAAGGATAGCTCGGCGACAGCGCGTCAGAGACCGTCGACAGGGCTGCGCACGCCGCGGCCGCCACGATTCAGCACGTGGGTGTAGATCATCGTCGTCGCGACGTCACGGTGGCCCAGCAGCTCCTGGACGGTCCGGATGTCGTAGCCGTCCTCGAGAAGATGGGTGGCGAAGGAGTGCCGCAGCGTGTGACAGCTCGCGCGCTTGACGATCCCCGCCCGCTGCACGGCCTCCCGGACGGCGCGCTGGATCGCACTGGGATGCAGATAGTGGCGCCAGCGGCGACCGTCCTTGCTCTCGCGCACCCGCTGTGCCGGGAACACCCACCACCAGCCCCACTGCCGCTCGGCCGCCGGGTACTTCCGCGAGATCGCCTCCGGCAGCCTGATGCATACGCCGGCGGCCAAGTCCTCCTGCCACTGCTCCCGCACCCGCACCAGATGGGCGCGGAGCTGGTCGCGGAGCGACTGCGGCAGCACGGTCAGCCGGTCCTTGTTGCCCTTGCCCGCCCGGATGATGAGCTCGCCACGATCGAAGTCGAGATCGTGCACCCGCAGCCGGATGACCTCGAGCAACCGCAGGCCGCCTCCGTACAGGAGCAGCGCCGCAAGGCGGTGGACGCCGCCGAGCGCGTTCAGCAGGGCGCGGACCTCGTCCTGGGTGAGGACCACGGGCACCCGCTGCGCCCGCCGCGCCCGCACCACGTCCTTGAGCCAGGGGAGCTGGCGGCGCAGGACCCGCCTATAGAGGAAGAGGAGCGCGCTCAGGGCCTGGGTCTGCGTACTGGCGCTGACCTTGAGGCGGTCGGCCAGGTCGGTCAGGAACGCGGTCACTTCGGCCTCGCCGAGCGCGAGGGGGTGGCGCGTGCCGTGGAAGAGCACGAACCGCTTCACCCAGTGCACGTACTGCCGCTCGGTACGCGGGCTCATGTGCCGCGCCCGAATGGCGAGACGCACCTGAGTGAGCAGCTTGCTGCTCCGGGAAGGCAGGGTCACCGGCCGCGGCACCGGTCCGGGTGCGGCTGCGGGTGAGTGACGCGCGGACGCAGGCGCGAGCGCGGATAGGGACGCCGCCGCGGACGAGGGTGCGGGGAGAACGGTCATGCCGCACTGTAGACCGGATGGGGAAGAGCGGCAAGCGCAAAATCGCGCGGAGTGGTGCAAAATAGCGCGCACGAGTGCATGCCGACAGCGACCGGTGCGAAATCGCGCGCACGAGTGCACGCGGACGGCGACCGGTGCGAAATCGCGGGCGAGGCATAGAATTCAGCATGGCACGCTCCCTCGTCATCGGCGGCACCCGCAACCTCGGACCCGATCTCGTGACCGCCCTCGTGGCCCGCGGCGACGAGGTCACGGTCGTGAACCGGGGCGTGACGATCGCGGCCGTTGGCTCGGGACCATCCCCCGTGAGCCGCCTCGTCGCCGACCGGACCGACGCGACGGCGCTGGCGACCGCGCTGCGCGGCCGATCCTTCGACCTCGTCGTCGACACCACCCTCTACACCGGCGTGGACGCCAAGGCAGCGGCCCGGATCCTCGACGGGCGCTGCAACCGCTACGTGTTCTGGAGCACCGGCCAGGTCTACCTCGTCCGACTCGGCCTCGCCCGACCATTCGGCGAAGAGGACTACGTTGGGCCGGTGATGCCGGATCCGCCCGGCATCGACGGCGCGCGCCGCGAGCTCGACCACCGGAACTGGGTCTACGGCATCGACAAGCGCGCCGCCGAGGACGCGCTCATGGCGGCGCACGCCGCGCGCGGATTCCCGGCCGTCATCCTGCGCATGCCGATGATCAACAGCGAGCGCGACCACTACGGCCGCATCGCGGGCTACGTGCACCGGCTGCTGGACGGCGGGCCGCTGCTGGTGCCCGCAGAGGACGGCGCGCCGCTGCGGCATGTCTACGGGATGGATGTGGTCGCGGCGACGCTGCTCGCCGGAGACCGCGGCATGCCGGCGGGCTCAGCGGGAGCGACCGGCAGGGCGAACCCGGTAAGCACGGCGAGCGTGGCGAGCACGGCGGCGACCCGGCCTAACGACCACACGGAGGGCGAGGAGGACCCAGACGGTGCCGCGGGAGCGGGCGCCGCCACCGGGCGTGCGTACAACATCTCCCAGGACGAGACCATGACGTTAGGCGACATGCTGGCACGCATCGCGACACTGGTCCGGCGGCCAGCCGAGGTGCGGACGATGCCGCTGGCGACGCTCCTCGCCGCGGGGCTTGTCCCCACCTGCTCGCCGTTCAGCGATCCCTGGATGTCCTCGCTCGACAACACCCGCTCGAAGCACGAGCTGGGGCTCGCCTACACGCCGGTGGCCGAGTATCTGCCGCGCGTCATCGAGGCAGCGCTGGCACTGCGCCCGGAGGCGGTCGCGAGCTACGCCACGCGCCGCGCCGAGCTCGCGCTGATCGCCGGCACGAGCTGAAGCAGGGGATCGCGTCGCCGCTAGCATGAACAGGCGACGCCGGCGCAACACGAGCCGGACCGCCGAGCCGGAATTGCCGTGACCCATCCCTCCGGATACATTCGCTCCCGCCACTTCCCCACCCCGGAGACTCGACGATGTCCCTCGCCTCGACCCGACGCCTCGCGTCCGCCGCTCTCCGCCCGCGGCGAGACTCGGTGAGATCCTTCGCGTCCGCCCGACGCCTCGCGTCCGCCGCTCTCCGCCTGCGGCGAGACTCGGTGAGATCCTTCGCGTCCGCTCGACGCCTCGCGTCCGCCGCCCTGCTCCTGCTGCCCTTGCCGATGACCGCGGGCGCCGTCGCTTCCCTGCTCCTCGCCCGCACCTCGCCGCTCGCGGCCCAGGACTCGGCGCGCGCCGACACCACCCGCCGCGCCCGGCGGCCGGGACCGCTGCCGCTGGAGCCCACCCGCCGCGATTCCTTCACCCTCACCGAAGGCACCTGGATGTCGGTGGACGTCTCCCCCGACGGGCGCACGATCGTCTTCGACCTGCTGGGCGACATCTACACAGTGGGGTTCGAAGGTGGGGTGGCCCGGCGGCTCACCTCGGGCATGGCGTTCGACGGCCAGCCGCGGTATTCGCCCGACGGGCGGCTCATCGCCTACACCTCGGACCGCTCGGGCGCCGAGAACGTGTGGCTGATGGACGCGGACGGGTCGAGCCAGCGGGCGCTCACCCGCGGCGACAACGCGCTCTACGCGTCCCCCGAGTGGACCCCGGATGGCGACTATGTGGTCGTGTCGCGCACGTCGGGTTCGTTAGGCTCGCGTTACGAGCTCTACCTGTACCACAAGGACGGGGGCTCCGGCCTCGAGGTGACGCGCGGCAACGACACGCAGAACGCGATGGGCGCGGCGTTCGGCCCCGACGGCCGCTACCTCTGGTTCGCACGGCGCACCGGCGGGTTCAGCTACAACCAGATCTTCCCCACCTGGCAGCTCGCCCAGTACGACCGGCGCACCAGCCAGTACCAGACGCTCTCCGACCAGTGGGGGAGCGGGATGCGCCCGGTGCTCTCACCCGACGGGAAGTGGCTCGTCTACGCGACGCGCGAGGATGGCACGGAGACGGGGCTCCGCATCCGCGACCTCGCCTCCGGCGACGAGCGCTGGCTGATCCACCCGGTGCAACGCGACGACCAGGAATCCCGCTTCACGCGCGACCTCATGCCGGGGATGTCGTTCACGCCGGACAGCCGGTCGCTGGTGCTCTCCTTCGGCGGCAAGATCTGGCGCGTCGCGGTGCCGACCGGCGAGCGGACGGAGATCCCGTTCAGCGCCCACATCGACCTTCCGATGGGCCCGCTCGTCCACTTCACCAACCGCATCACGGACAGCGCCCTCACCGTCAGGCAGATCCGCGGCGCGGTGCTCTCGCCCGACGGACGCCGCCTCGCGTTCACCGCGCTGGACCGGCTCTGGACCGCGGACGTCAGCGCCGACACCTCGCAGCACCTCCTCGCCCGGCCGCCGGCGCGCGTCACCGCCGATACCGTCGGCGAGTTCTCGCCGGCCTGGTCCCCCGACGGGCGGTGGCTCGCCTGGGTGACGTGGGACGACAGCATCGGCGGCCACATCTGGCGCCAGCTGATGGACGGCCGCAGCCGGGCCCAACGGGTCTCGACACTGCCGGCCTACTACTCGAACCCGGTCTTCTCGCCCGACGGCAGCAAGATCCTCGCGGTGCGGGGGCCGCGGTATCCGCGCCTCACGGAAAGCGGCGGCGCGGGACTCGACCTCGTCTGGATGCCCGCCGCGGGCGGCGCCACGACGCGCATAACGGCCGTCCAGCGCGCGGGTGTGGCCCACTTCGTCCGGGGCGAGGACGACCGCATCTACTACTATGACGGCGGCGGGTTCGGCGGTGGCGGCGGCGCTGGCGGCGGCGGCGGACCGATGCTGGTCTCGTTCCGCTACGACGGGACGGACCGGCGGAGCCACCTCCGGGTGAGCGGGTACACGGCACCGGCGGACGGGCCGCCGCAGCCAACGACCGCGTCCGACGTGCTGATGTCGCCCGCGGGCGGCCGCGCGATCACGCGGGTGGACAACGAGCTCTACCTCGTCGCGGTGCCGCTGGTCGGCGACTCCGCGCCGCGCATCTCGGTCTCGACGCCGGCCACCGCGGCCGTGCCGGTCCGCCAGATCACCCGCGTCTCCGGCGACTTCCTCGGCTGGAGCCCCGACGGGCGCACGGCTTACTGGTCGTTAGGCAGGTACTTCTTCCGCTACGACATGGCCGCTGGGGATTCGGTGGCGCGGCTGGCGCAGCGCGACACCACGGGCCGCGACAGCACCGGCGCGGGCGGCGGGCGTGGGCCGGGAGGCGGCGGCGGCGGTGGCGGTGGCGGCGGCGGCGGCGCAGCGGGGGCAGGTGCGGGCCAGGACAGCGCCCGGGCGCGGCGGCCCGGTTACGAGGCGCAGCGCCTTGAGGTTCTCATGCACGCCCCGCGGGATATCCCGCGCGGAACGGCGGTGCTGCGCGGCGCGCGCGTGGTCACGATGCACGGCGACGAGGTGATCGAACGCGGCGACGTGGTCATCACCGACAACCGCATCGCGCAGGTGTGCGCGGGCCAGTGCGCCAACGTGCCCGCCGGCGCGCGCATCGTGGACGTCTCGGGGAAGACGATCATCCCGGGCTTCGTGGACGTGCACGCGCACCTCCGGCCGCCGTTCGGCGTGCACCGGGGCGAGGTGTGGGAGTACCTCGCGAACCTGGCGTACGGCGTCACCACGACGCGCGACCCGCAGACGAGCACGACGGACGTGCTCTCCTACAGCGACATGGTGGAGACGGGCGCGATCATCGGGCCGCGGATCTTTTCGACGGGGCCCGGCGTCTTCCAGCAGGACCACCCCAGGAGCCTCGAGGAGACGCGGGACATCCTGCGCCGCTACAGCGAGTACTACCAGACGCAGACGCTGAAGCAGTACATGGTCGGCAACCGGCAGCAGCGGCAGTGGGTGATCATGGCCGCGCGCGAGCTGGGCCTCATGCCGACCAACGAGGGCGGGCTCGACTTCAAGATGAACCTGACGCTCATGATGGACGGCTACACGGGGACGGAGCACAGCCTGCCCATCACGCCGCTCTTCCAGGACGTGATCCAGCTCGCGGTGCGGTCGGGCATCACCTACACGCCGACGCTGCTGGTGAACTACGGCGGGCCGTGGACGGAGAACTACTGGTACGAGAGCTACGACATCCACGCGGACGCGAAGCTGCGCCGCTTCACGCCTCACGATGAAGTCGATGCCCGCGCGCTCCGGCGGCCGCAGTGGTTCGCGCCGAGCCAGTACTACGCGGAGCGACTCGCCCAGTCGGCGACGGCGGTGCTGCGCGCCGGCGGGCACATCGGGTTGGGTGCGCACGGCCAGCTCCAGGGGCTCGGCGCGCACTGGGAGCTCTGGTCGCTGCAATCGGGCGGGATGACGCCGCTCGAGGTGCTGCGCGTCGCGACGATCATGGGCGCGCAGTCGATCGGACTGGACCAGGACGTCGGCTCGCTCGAGACGGGGAAGCTGGCGGACCTGCTGGTGCTCGACGGCAACCCGCTCGAGAACATCCGGAACACCAACACCATCCGGTACGTGATGAAGAACGGGCGGCTCTACGAAGGCGATACGCTGGACGAGGTGTGGCCGACGCCGCGCACGCTGCCGGCGCAATGGTGGCAGGTGGAGCGTTAGACGAAGGAGCGCGACTGACCCAGCTCGAGCGGCTGCGCGAGGCGCTGGCGCCGGAGTACGTCGTCGAGCGGGAACTCGCCGGCGGCGGCATGGGGGTCGTCTACCTCGGCCGGGACGTGGCGCTGGACCGCCCGGTGGCCATCAAGATCCTGCGGCCGGAGCATGCGACCGCCACGGCGACCGAGCGCTTCGCGCGCGAGGCCCGCGTGCTGGCAAGCCTTGCGCACCCCAACATCGTCCCGGTCCACCACGCCGGCGAATCGCGCGGCCTCTTCTACTACATCATGGACTACATCGACGCGGAGACGCTCGCACAGCGTCTCCTGCGGGGGCCGCTGGGGATCCCGGAGGCGGTGGCGCTGGGCGGCGACCTGCTCGCCGCGCTCGAGGCAGCCCATGCGCGCGGGGTCGTCCACCGCGACATCAAGCCGTCGAACATCTTCCTCCAGACCGGCCGCGCGGTGCTCGCCGATTTCGGTATCGCGAAGACGACGGAAGGCAGCGCCACGCCGCTGACCCGGGACGGGCACGTGCCGGGCACACCGGGCTACATGTCGCCGGAGCAGGTGGCGGGCCGCGAGGTCGGCCCGGCGACCGATCTCTATGCGGCCGGTCTGGTGCTGCACGAGGCGGCGACCGGGCGCCGATGGAACTTCGACGAGCGCCCCTCCCACGCCGACTGGGTGGGCGTGCCGAACCCGATCGCCCGCGTGCTGGCGCGCGCGCTGGCCTGGTCGCCCGAGGCGCGCTGGCCGGACGCGGCGAGCATGCGCCTCGCGTTCCTCGAGGCCGCGGGCGTGACGTCGCCGCGGCGAAACCGCCGGGCAGCGCTCATTGCCGGAGTTGCCGCGAGCACGGCGCTGCTGCTCGCCGGCGCGGTGCTGCTGGCGGGCCAACTCCGGCCACGGGCGTCGCTGCCGCGCATCGACATCCTGCCTTTCGGCGTGCAGGGCGGCGACCCGGCGCTCGGCGACTCGCTCAGCCTGGCGGTCGCGCGCAGTCTCGACGGCAGTCCCGACTACCTGGTACGGGCCTTCGCGCGGGGCGAGCGCGCCGACATCGCCGCGCGCCTCCGCCTCGGCGGCACGGCGTCGGTGGTGCGCGACTCCCTGCGCATCGTCGCGCGATCGGAACCGTCAGGCGAGGTCTATGCCGACGTGCGCGGGCCGCTCGCACGATGGAGCGAGATGGCGGATTCGGTCTCGTATCTGGTCATGCTGACGCTGCTGGAAAGCCCGCGGGGCCCGCTCGCCGGCGATCTGCCGCTCCGCGCCCTGCCCGCCAGTCCGGCCGGACTGGCGGCGGTCACCCACGCGGAGCTGCTGTTCGATCGGGCGCAGTGGGACTCGGCCGAGGCTGCGTACCGGCGCGCCGCCGCGATCGATCCGACCTGCCTCCTGTGCGACCTCAGACTGATCGACATCGGCCGCTGGCTCGGCCGCGACCTGGACACCGTCCGGGCGCGGCGGTACCTGGCCGCCCGCGACTCGTTCCCCCCGCGCTACCGGCGGCTGATCACCGCGAGCGTCACTCCGCGGCCCGCGCGGTGGGACGCGCTGGAGCGGGCGACCGCGCGCGACCCCCATTTCGCCTTCGGCTGGTTCGCCCGCGGCGACGAGCTGTTCCATCGCGGGCCGCTCGACGGTCACCCGCGTCGCGAGGCGCTCGAGGCTCTCGCTGAAGCGACGCGCCTGCGGCCCGACTTCGCGCCGGCTTGGGAGCACCTGGCCTGGGTCGCCATCGCCGAGGGTGAGTCGACCACTGCCCGGCGCGCGCTGGACCAGTACCAGGTCGTCGCCGCACCGACGGATCCGCTCTCGACGGCCCTGCGCGCGCTGCTGGAGGTCGGGTTCGCGTGGCGCTTCGAAGCGCCCGAACGCGCCGCGCAGGTCACGGGATTCGTCCTGCAGCAGCCCGGGGTCGGGCAGTCCCGCGATCTCGCCGCCGGACCGGCCATGCTCCTCACCTTCGACGCACCGGAGGGCGTGGTGTGGGTGGGCCGGCAGTTCGCGCGGCGCGCCGACCGCCCGGACCTGGTGCGCGCCGGCCTCATGGCCCAGGTGTTCGGCCTGATGGCGCTGGGCCGGGAGGACTCCGCGCGCGCGACGGCGCGGGCCCTGCGCGACCGGTTCGGCGATCCCGCCCTGGCCCTCTTCGCCGCCGAGCTCGACGGGGCGATCATGCTCTTCGACTCGCTACCGCCTAACGACAACAGGACCGAGGGCCGGAGCACCCTCGCGGCGCAGGCGGAGCCGGACGCCGCCGCACCCCTGCTCCGGAACCGGGCCGCGTGGATGCTCGGCCTCCTCGCCTACCGCGCCGGGGACCATGCCGACGCCGCCCGCCGCCGGTCCCTCATCGAGAGCGCGGCGAGCGCCTCCCCGCTGCGCACGTTCCTCGACGCCACCCTGCTCGCCGCGACCGATCCCGCCGCCGCGCTGAGGCTCTCCGACACGCTGACCGCCCTCGACTCGGCCGCCCAGGCCGGCGATCCGTTCTTCCGCGCCGCCCTTCACCTCGCCCGGGCGGCGTGGCACGCCGCGCTCGGCCACCGCACGGCGGCCGAACGGGAGCTGCGCTGGTCGGAGAACAGCGACTTCGTCGGCTATCCCGACCTCGAGGCCCAGGCAGCACAGGTCGACTGGGCGTTCGGCACACTGGCCCGGTGGGATCGCGCCCGCCTGCAGGACGCCGCGGGCGAGGCCGATGCGTCCACTTGCCGCGCCTACCGCGACGTCGCGCGGCTCTGGTCGGGCGGCAATCCTCCATACGCCGCGCGCGCCGCGACCGCGGCACGGCGCTACGCCCAGCTTCGCTGCTCTCCGGGATGACGGACCGTCAGGCGAGGAAACGTGCCAGCCGCTCGAACATCGGGGGCCACGTCGCGGAAGCGGCACGGCCCCCGATGCCGTATTCGGCGAGCGCGCAGTGGGTGCCGCGCGGGGTGGGACGCAGGATCATGACCAGCTCGCCGGCTTCGGGCAGCGACCAGCGGAGGAAGGCGTCCTCGACCGCCTCGAGGCGCGTGGCGCTCGACAACACGCCGTCGCTCCAGCGCTCCAGCACCGTCGCCTCCGTGAGCGAGCGGTATACCGCGCTCGCCGACGCGGGGATCTCGCCCGAGGCGAAGTAGCGCTCCTTCGCGCGGAGCAACGGCTCGGCCGCGCGTGCATCGGTCCCGCGCTCGATCCACAATCCCAGCACGGCCAGGCCCTGGAGCCATCCGGCGAAGTGGCCGTGGAGCGGTTCGTCCCACGCGCCGCCCTCTCCCCAACCCGCATGCGCCAGATCGAGGCGCGTGCCGCCGTTCAGCTCGTGCAACGTGAGCGACACCTCGGTGGGCTCCGGCGTGTGGGGCCACGCGACCTTGAGATGGAAGGGCGGCTGCTCGTCGCGACCCTCCGGCCACGCCGCCGCCGGCAAGCCGTGGAAGAGGAGGTCGGTCCGAGACGCCAGCGCCGCCCAAACCTGTCCGGGCGGCGCCGCGATGAACGACTGGATGTGTATCCGCTGCACGACTAGAGCGCCGTCTCCTCGATGACGATGCCGCGCTTCGCCAGCTCCTCCACGTACGGCGCGGCGGGCACGCACTCGTCGGGCACGAAGACGCCCTT
>JBGPHD010000110.1:0-10304 GCA_041484135.1 Gemmatimonadota bacterium | reverse complement strand
CCGAGCGCCGTCGGCGCGAAGGCGAGCGCCGCGCGGGTCAGGCGCGCTCGGAGCGAGCCCGCCTGGAGGAAGAGCCAGAGCGCGCACGCGCCCGGCAGCGCGATGCCCGCATAACGCGTGAGCGTGGCGGCCGCGGCGACCGTGCCGACGAGAAGGGGGCGGTCCGGCACGCGCCGCAGTCCGGCGATCGTCAGGCTGAGGAAGAAGAAGAAAAGCGGCTCGCTCAAGGCGATGAAGTGGTTCTCGAGGATGGCCGGGGCGGCGACGAAGAGCGCGCCTGCGAGCGCGCCCGCCACGAGGCCCGCCTCGACGCCGGCCAGCGTGACGAGGATGGTGGTGCTCGCGAACGCGCTCAGGGCCCCGATGAACCGCGCCGCCTGGGCGGGCGGCGATCCCAGCCTCACGCCCGCCGCGACGGCGAGCGGGAAGAAGGGCGGGAAGTGCGAGAGCTTCGACGTGCTGTCGGCGGCGGGCCAGTCGGCGAAGGGGATGCGGAGCGAGCCAGCGCGCGCCAGCGCCTCGGCCGCGCCGAGGTAGGAGGCCGAATCGGGGGAGAGCGCGGGGCCCGGCGGCTCCGTCACCACGAGCACGCCGGCGAACGCCGCCACTCCCAGCAGGCGCGATACGGTGAGGAGCTTGGTCCGCGGGCTCATGTGATCTCCGCGCTTGACGCGCCGGTCGGGCGCGGAGAACATAACCCGTCGGGACGCCGCGTGCGTGGATACCTCAGGCGGCGGTTCGGCTTACCGGTGCACGACGCGCAAAGCCGAGGAGGATCGCGTGGCGGAGAAGAGCGGAGCCGTGGTGCGGCCGGCCGGCGCGGTGGCGACCAACCGGGTCGCGGCCGGCCAGGAGACCGAGATGCAGGTGCTGGTGGGCCCCGACCAGGGCGCCCCCAACTTCGTGCTGCGCCGCTTCATCATGGGCAAGGGGGGCGGCATGCCCCTGCACACGAACGAGGTCGAGCACGAGCAGTACGTGCTGCGGGGCAAGGCGAAGATCACCATCGGGGACACCGTGCACGACGTCGCGCCCGATCACACGCTCTACATCCCGGCCGGCGCGCCGCACTCCTACCAGGTCGTCGAGGCGCCCTTCGAGTTCATCTGCGTGGTGCCGAACCGCCCCGACAAGATCACGGTGCTCGACCAGGGCTGCTGAGCACCAGCTCGACCTCGCGCATCGCGGCGGCGTGATCGCTCACCGCCGATTCCAGCTCGCGGCCCATCTCACCCAACCGATCGGCGCTCGAGGCGTCGGCGACCGCCGCGTCATGGCCCATGCGCGCCAGCCGCGCCAGTGTGTCGAGCATCTTCTGCACCAGCGCGTCCCGGCGGCGCTCCGTCAGGAGGGCCGCGTCGGCCCATCCCTCCTCGCCGGCGCCGGCCTGGTCGTGCGCGTGCTCCAGCGTGGCGAGCATCTCGTCCGCTTCCGAGAGCTCGGCCGCGGCACCGCACGCGTGCCCGAGGAAGTTCGCCATCTCGCCGGCGGCGTTGGCGCCGGAGAGCCGGCGCAATGCCGGGTACACGGCATCCGTCGCGGCGACGATGTCCACCAGCAGGCGTCGCGCCGCCCCGGGCCGCAAGTCCCGCACCGCCCCGGCGACCCGCCGCATCGCGGCCCGCGGCAGGCGGGACCGGCCGCGCGCGCGCCGCTGGCCTTCGAAGAGCAGGAGCCCCACCACGATCGGGCTGACGACCAGCAGCGGCGGCACCACCGCCGAAGCCGCCGTGCCCATGACGAGCATCCCGCCGGCCACGCCGTAGAGACTGCGCGGCAGCGGCACCCAGCGACGCGCGAGCACGCACGCCTGGCACAGTCCCGACGGCCCCGCGTCGTCGGCGCCGCACTCCGCGCACTTCGAGCCCGCGGCCGGCAGCCCCACCGTGGCGGGCAGCACCGACGCCTCGCGCGCGATCAACGCCTCCGCCATCAGCTCCGTCGACGCGAACCGGTCCGACGGCCTGGCCATGGTCGCGCGCGCGACGATGGCGTCGAGCCACCGCGGCAGGTCGGAGCGCAGCGCCTGCGGATGGAAACCGTCGGCGGCAGCGGGAGGGGGAAGGTGCGGCGACGCGCGGCGCGGCAGTTGCCCGGTGAGGGCGACGTGAAGCGTCAGGCCGAGCGCGTAGAGGTCGGCCCGGGCATCGGCGCGCGAGCCGGTCAGCACCTCCGGCGCGATGAAGTCGAGCGTCCCGGGGAGGCCGCCCGTCTGCGTCATGCTCACCATGCCCTGGAGCTTGGCCGAGCCGAAATCGGTGAGGCAGGCGCGCCCGTCCTCGCCGAGCAGGATGTTCGACGGCTTGACGTCGCGATGGAGGATACCCTGCGCGTGGGCGAGGCCTAACGCCCCGGCGATCGCCGCGCCCACCCGGGCGGCCTCGTCCGCGCCCATCGGGCCCCGGTCCTTCACCCGGACCGCGAGGTCGGGGCCGTTCACCAGCTCCATCACCACGTAGGAGCGCTGGCCGTCCTCGACGAAATCGTGGACCTGGGCGATGTGCCGGTGGGCCAGGCTGCGCACCGCGCGCACCTCGCGCCGCATCCGCTCGCGCGCCTGTCGCGCCACCGCGGGGGGCGGCACCAGCAGCTTGAGCGCGACGTCGCCGCCGATCAGGTCGTCGTGCGCCGCATAGACGATGGAGAAGCCGCCGCGCCCGATCTCGCGCAGCACGGTGAACCGGTCGAGGAGGCGGGAGCCCGCCGCGAGATAGTCCGCGGGGGCGGGGGCGGTCACGGCTCTTCGCCGAGCTGCCTGAGCTGTCCGATCGCGCTGGAACGCCAGCCGTCCTCGTCGTGGTACAGCTCGAGGAAGCGGCGCAGGTGCTTCTTGGCGCGCGTGGGATCGCCGGTGGCGGCTTCCGCCATGCCGGCGTGGTAGAGCGCCATGTAGTTGTCGGGCTGGTACGAGACCACCAGGGCCATGATGGGCCCCGCCGAGCGGTTGTCGCCGGCGTCGGCCACGGGGTGACCGACCTCGAAGACGATACCGGCCGCGCTCGGCCGCGCGTTGCGGTCCAGCCGGTCGATCATCGCCGCGGCGCTGTCGATCCTCCCCGCGAGCGCGTAGCAGGCGGCGCCGTACCCCGCGCCGTCGGTGCCCCCGGGCGGCGGCGCGAACTGGAGCCGCGTCACGACCTCGAGCGTGTTGCAGAACGGCTTGGCCGTCTCGAACCAGGCGCGGGCGTCACCGGGTGTGAGCGGCGTCACCTCGTGCGGCACGGTCGGGACCGGCGCGGGCTGGGGAACGATGACATGCTCGATGATGGGCACGACCGGAGCCTCGGCTTGCCGCGGCAAAAGGAGAAGACCGCCGCAAACCGCGATGTACCCCAGGCCCAGGACGTGGAGCGAGCGCATACTCACCCTACCATCTGCAATCGGCGTGCCTGACGCCGTGACGGCTGACACAGGGCGGGCACCCGGCCAAGGGGCATTCCGGCGCACGCTCACGGCCTGCCGCCGGAGCCGGTCACCGCCCCCGCGCCGACGTTCCGCTGCGTAACGTAGAAGTTCTCGTCCACCATCAGCTCGGCCGCCTGCGGCGACGTCACGGCCAGCGTCTGCCACGCCTCCGTGGCGTGCAGCACCCGGGTGCCCAGGCCCGGGATGTTCACTCGGATCAGCATGTCGAATCCCCGGACGACGTTCGCCCAGTGGTACGAGAGTGTCGTGCCCTCGACGCGGTACTCGAAGGACGGGATCATCGTCGTCGTCAGGTATTGCTCGAAGACCTTGCCGAGGTCGATCCCCGCTTCGCGGCTGATGTAGTCGCGCACCTGTTGCCCGCTGACGGTCTGGTGCCGGAAGGTCTGGTTCAGCCCGCGCAGGATGCCGCGCCACCGCGCGTCGTCGTCGATGATGGTGCGGATGGTGTGCAGCATGTTCCCGCCCTTGGGATACATGTCGCCCGAACCTTCGTGGTTCACGCCGAAGATGCCGAGCACCGGGCTGCGGTTCTGGATGCCGCGGCGCGAGCCGATGACGTACGCGGCGCCGGCGCTCTTCCCCTGCTGGCACTCGGTGTAGATCGCCTCGGAGTAGTAGGCGAAGCCCTCGTGCACCCACATGTCCGCGTGGTCCTGTGACGAGATGTTGTTGCCCCACCACTCGTGCGCGCTCTCGTGGATGATGATGTAGTCCCACATCAGGCCGAGGCCGGTGCGTGAGAGATCCCGCCCGAGGTAGCCGTTCTGGAAGTGGTTGCCGTAGGCGACGCCGCTCTGGTGCTCCATCCCGAGGTGCGGCGACTCGATGAGCTTGTAGCCGTCCTCGTACCACGGGAACGGGCCGAACCAGCTCTCGAAGCAGCGCAGCATCGGCGTCACCTGCTGGAACTGCCGGCGCGCGGCGTCGAGATGCTCTGCCAAGGGCCAGTAGTCGAGCGTCAGGCGGCCCGCCGCCCCCGCGAGCGTGTCGCTGAAATGGGCGTAGCGCCCGGCGTTGACCACTACGCTGTAGGTGTTGATCGGCGACGTGACGAACCACTCGAAGGTCGTCGTGCCGTCGGCGTTATGCGTCGTGCTCCGCAGCCGGCCGTTCGAGACGTCCACCAGCGGATCGGGCACGGTGATGGCGATGCGCTGGCTGTCGGGCTCGTCGGCCGGGAGGTCCTTGGTGGGCCACCACACGCTCGCGCCGATCCCTTCGTCGGTCGTCGCGATCCAGGTGCCGCCGCTGCTGTCGCGGGCCCAGGTGTAACCGCCGTCCCAGGGGGGCCGCCGGGCCACGCGGGGCGTGCCGTGGTACCACACGGTCACGGTCCCGACGTCGCCGACGCGCGGCGGCGTGGCGAGCGTGACGAAGAAGGCGTTGCCGTCCCGGCGGTAGGTGAGCCTGCGCCGGGCCTGCACCATGCTGTCCACGTCCATGGGGACCTGGAGATCGATCTGCATCTCGCGCGCGGGCGGCGCCGCGAGCACCCGGTACGTGATCCCGTTCCAGCCGCGGATGGTGCTGTCGGCGGGGTTCACGCGGACGTGCAAGTCGTAGAAGGTCGCGTCCCACCAGGAGCGCCCGGGGCCGTTGGAACCGCGCAGGGTGTCGGCGTGGGTGAAGCGCGTGCCCTCTTCCTGCGCCGTGGCGAGCGTGAGAGGGCAGACCAGCAGGGCGGCGAGGAGCGCGATGGGTCGCATGGACTCGTCGAGGTCGGAGTGGATGCGTCGGGGTCGAATGGAGATTGGAGGGACGCGGGACCGGTAGCAAGGGTGATGACTCCCGCACCGGACCCTCAAGGCCCTCGCTGGACGAAGAACTCGTAGGGCACCGTAGCCACATTGTCACCGAACAAGCTGTACGCCCAGATCCGGACCACGTAGTTGCCCGAGGGCGGGACGACGAAGGCGCCCGGCGAAAAGAAACCCGCCGCCCTGGTCTGGCTGATGCCCCGGCCGGTCAGATAGGCCCCGGTCGCGGGGTCCACGATCTCGAGGGTGATAAAGCTGTTCGCGGGTATCGGATCGGCGCTCAGTCGGTACCACGGGCGCAGGGTCTCGCCCGGAATCCCGGACGACGTGAACTCGTCGATATCGCCGGCGGGGAAGAGCGCCTCGGTGCGGACGGTGTCGCCCAGGAGATAGGACTGCGGAGCGGACTCGGGCGCGCGATCGAATGCGACCACCTGCAGGCTGTACGGTCCCGTGAAGCTGTAAATCCCGCCGCACGTGGCGTCGTAGCAGGTTCTGAAGAACGCGTTGGGGCGCTCGAAGACCTCGATGGTGACCTGCCCGCCGGCCGGCACTCTGGCCGGGCCCGCCACCCTCATGAACTGCCCGATGTTGCCCGCCAGCGAGTCACCGGTCGCGGGGTCCAGCGCGATCACGTGTGGGTACCTGCAGCACGGCACGCTCGGGCCGGTCCCGAAGATGATCATCAGCTCCCGACCCGGCGTCGCCGTCACGGTGAACTGGTCCACGTCCGCCGGAACGTCGATCTGTTCCGCCTTTACCGAGTCGCCGAGCGCGAGCGCGGCGCCTACGCGCTCCGGCGCCGTGGCAACGGGCAGCAGCGCGAGGCGGTACGCGCCGTGCTCGTCGGCGGTTTCCGGGAAGCTCCCGCCGGTCACCGACATGGTGTACCACCCGGTGAAGGGCAGATCGATGCGCATCGTCTGGTGGTTAGCGAGTGCGGCTGAAGCCGTGGGCGTGGCGACCAGACCGAAAACGGGGAGGAACGCCATGAAGGCGCCGCTCGAAGGAGCGGCGAGGCCCTGGATGGCCACGTTGACGTGCGCGTTCTTGCGGCCGTAGAAGTGGAAGACGTCCGCGTCCCCGACGGGATCGAGCGCTTCACCCTGTACCGTGTCGCCAACAGCGATCGTGTCGCGCACCGTCTCCGGGCCGAGGCCGAATCGGTAGAACCAGAGGCGGTAGCTGCCTCGGAGGTATGACGGGTCCCGGAAGAGCGACCCGTCCACCCGAACGATGTATGACCCGGGGCCGAGGCTCAGGCGACCCGTCATGCCGGCTCCCTGCCCGAAGGGCGTGGTCGCGTTTAGCACTTGGCCCGTCGCGGGGTCCACGAGCTGCGCCCCCAAGGCCGTTCCCTCCGCCGATCCACCCGTGAGCTGCACGACGAGATTCGCGCCGCTCGAATCCGACACCGTGACCTGGAACTCGTCCGCGTCGCCCGGCGCATCCACGGACTCGCCGAACACGCTGTCGCCGAAGGCCAGCGTCGCCGGAGCCGACTCGGGAGCACGGTTCACGCGATACAGCAGCAGGCGGTACGGCCCGGTGCTCCGATCGAGGCTCCCGTCCGGCACGCCCGATACCCGCAGCCGGTGGGTGCCGGTGCTCCGCATCACGAAGCGCCCGCTGGCGTGCTGAAGGAGGACGGAGTCGTTACCGACGCTGGTCGCCGTGCGCAGAACGGTCCCGTCCGCGTCCACAGCTTCCAGTCGCAGGCGGGTCTGGGGCGAACCGTCGCGCGCCTGGAGGTACGCGATGAACTCCTGGCCCGCGGCCGCCGGGAAGGTGAACTCGTCCACGTCACCGGGCAGATCGATGGACTCGCCGGCAACGGTGTCGCCGGGTGTGATCGCCTGGGCCGCCCGCTCCGGGCGGCGGTCGATGGCATACAGATAGAGGCGATACGGCCCGGCCTCGGAGACCAACGAGTAGCCGCTGACCCGCGCCACGTAGGTGCCCGCCTGGGGGAACTGGATGCGGCCGGTGGACTCCGCGAAGAGGCTTGTGTCCGCGGTGGAAGTGTCCGTGATGCTCGCGAGAGGGGCACCTGCTTGAGGCGCGATCTCGAGCTGGAATCGCCGCGATGCCTGGAAGAAGGCGTTGATCTCCGCACCGGCGGCGACCGTGAAGACGAACTCATCCACGTCGCCCGAGCGGTCGAGGCCTTCGTCCGCGATCTCCGTGGACAACGGGACGCTGGCGGCCCGGTGCTCCGGGGCGCGGTCGATCGCGTAGGTCCAGAACCGAAAGGCGCCGCGGAACAGGCCCGAGCTCTGGGGCCAGAATCTGAACCAGAGCCGGCCGGACGGCGGAACGGTCACGCGCCCTGTGGTCGCGTACGGAGGGCTTCCCGACTCCGCGAAGAGGAACGCCACCGGCACGCCGTTCGCCTCCGCCGTCACGTACAGGTTCAGGAACCCGCCCCCCGAGTCGCCGGGGGCCTCCATGACGGCGACGATCTCCCGACCCGGCGTGGTCTCCGTGAAGAAGAGGTCGACGTCGTCGGCCGACTCGATCGTCTCGCCAGCGACCGTGTCGCCGACCGAGAAGGCCGCGGCTCTGAATTCGGGCTCGAGGTTCCGGCGCGCTACCAGGAACCGGAATCGCGCCGCCGAGTCCCCGGGGATCGAGCGCACCTCGAGCAGTTGGACTCCCCCCTCCGGCGTCGCGAAGGTCGCGCCTCTCTTCGCGAACTGGGGCGGGTCCGACGCCGAGCCGAGCATCACCACCACTTGCTGACGCGACGAGTCCACGACGGTCAGTTGGACGATCCCCTGCCGCGCTTCGATGGAGATCGTGTACTCGGCTTCCGGGACCGCGACGAACGAGTATCTGCGGATGCTGTCGCCGGACATGGCGTCGTCGATGAGCCGGCCGAGGGGGATGCGTTCGCCGTCACCACGCGGCTCGAACGGTGACTCGCCGCACGACGCCAGGACCGCCACGATCATCGCGGCGGCAGCTGAAGCGAGGCGGGAACGAAGGACCGTACGCACGCGACGGTGAGATTGGTGCCGCGTGGGGCGGGTTGGCAAGAGACACCCTGCGCCGACCCGCTCCCGTCCCGACCCTCAGTCGAGCAGCCTGGTCAGCCAGTGCAGCATGTTGAGGGCGAACTGCGGATCGTCCGTCCCCGGCACGTTCATCCCCATCCTGATCATCGGCCTTCCGGGGAGGACCACGACCTGCGCCGAGAGGAACGCCGCCTCGCCGAGGACCACCACCCGCCCGCGGCCGACCTCGAGCGCGACGCCCTGGGCGCGCCCGGCCGCGCTCACGAACTCGGGCGGGGGCCCGACCACCGGGGCGGCGGGGACAAGAAGGACCGTCGTCGTGTCGGGCCTGCCTCCGTTCCGCGCCATGTCGGCGAGGATGCTGTCGCGCATCCGATTGACCCGCTCCGCCCGGCTCTCAGCGGCGGCGCGAGTGGGCGGCAGCCGGTCCCTCGCCGTGGGTGAGAGTAACAGCAGCGCCGTCGCCCCGGGCGGCACCGTGAGCGACTGACCGGTGAAGGTCTGAACGATGTTGACCCGCTCAGACTGGTCTCGGCCACGCGTGATCGCGTGGTCGCCGAGGAGCCCGTTGTCGCGAGTGAACCGCAGGAAGGTCGGATTGCCGGCGTGGTCCTCCGCGGCGGTGTCCTGCGTGAACCCCTTGCTCATGCCTACGCCGAATGCCCGGGCCAGGCCTTCTGCACCGGCGCCGAAGGGCGCGTGGTCCGCGATGAGCAGCAGCGACCCCCCGGACTCGACCCAGTCATGCACCGCCTGCACCTCGTCCGGCGTGAATGCGGGCGTGTCGTACGACGCCGGTCCCTCGGCGCCGAGCGCGTTGGCGATGACGAGCACGTCGACGCCGCGCAGCGACGCCGGCGTGAACCGCGCGTCCAGCGCTTCCACCCGGTAGCCGTCCAGCCGCAGCAGGTCGGCGAAGGGCCGGTACCGGTCGTCGGCGGTATGGAAGTTCATGTGCGCCTGGTCGATCACGACCCGGGGACCCGCGCCGTGGTAGGCCGGATGCGCGACGGTGGGGTGGAAGGACGAGTCGGCCATCTGCTGGGCCTGGACGGCGGTCGCCGCCACAACGGCGAGCGCCGCCGGCACACCGAACATCAGCAGACGCCGGAGCGGACCGGGCTCGAGTCGTTTCATGGACCCTCCTTCCTCACAGGATGCGCAGGGCCGGCCGGCGGTCGCGCTCAACGCCAGGTGAGCCCCGGCGCGTAGGTGTCATGTTAGCTTGCACCGCTGGCGGAGTACCCTGCCAACGGGAGTATGGCAGTCGCCACTTTTCGATCGGGTCGTGCATGAGGGAGCTGGTCTTCCTTTTCGTCGCAGTCGCACTCGCCACGCCTGTCACCGGGGCCGCCGCCCAGGGAGCCCGGTCCGGGGAGGCCGCCCGCTGGGAGCAGCAGGCCCGGAACGTCACCATCGTCCGGGACGACTGGGGCGTCGCGCACGTCTACGGCCGCACCGACGCCGACGCGGTCTTCGGCATGATCTACGCGCAGGCCGAGGACGATTTCAACCGCATCGAGACCAACTACCTGAACTCGCTGGGTCGCCTGGCGGAGGCCGAGGGCGAGGCGGCCATCTGGAGCGACCTCAGGCAGAAGCTGTTCGTCGATCCCGACACGCTGCGCGCGCTCTACCGCCGCAGCCCCGACTGGCTCCGGCGCCTGATGGACGCCTGGGCCGACGGGCTGAACTTCTACCTGGCGCGTCATCCCGACGTGCGGCCGCGCGTGATCACGCACTTCGAGCCGTGGATGGCGCTGTCGTTCAGCGAGGGGAGCATCGGCGCGGACATCGAGCAGGTGCGGCTGGACCAGCTCCGGCGCTTCTACGAGAACGCCCAGGGTCCCGCCACCGGCGGCGGCGCGGACGACAACGACGACGAAGAGGAGTCGCCGCGCGAGCCCACCGGCTCCAACGGCATCGCCGTCGCGCCGTCCAATACCGCCGGCCACCATGCGCTGCTCCTGATCAACCCTCACACCTCGTTCTTCTTCCGTGCCGAGCTTCAGATGGTGAGCCGGGAAGGTCTCGACGCCTACGGCGCCGTGACGTGGGGGCAGTTCTTCGTGTACCAGGGGTTCAACGACCGCATCGGCTG
>JBGPHD010000109.1:0-10378 GCA_041484135.1 Gemmatimonadota bacterium | reverse complement strand
CCTGCATCCGGGCATCGTCTACGGCGGCCAGGGGAGCCGCTGGGTGATCGAGACCAACTCGGCGGTGCCGGGCACGGTGGCGCCGCGCAGCACCGAGACGGCCCGCGCCGACTGGACGCAGCCGCTCGTCCTCTCGGAGGCCGATCCCCACGCGCTGTACTACGCCAGCCAGTTCCTGTTCAAGACCACCGACGGAGCGCGGTCATGGGCGCAGATCAGCCCCGACCTGACGCGGCCCGACCCCGGCATCCCGCCTAACCTCGACGCCGCCGCCGCGGCGGCCATCGACCGGAACGGCAAGCGCGGCGTCATCTACGCGGTCGCTCCTTCCCCGATCCTGGTGCCGATGGTCTGGGTGGGCACCGACGACGGCCTCATCCACGTCTCGACCGACGACGGCGGGACCTGGCAGAACGTCACCCCGGCCGCCGTGACCGCGTGGAGTCGGGTGACGACGGTGGAGGCGTCGCACTTCGACTTCAACACGGCCTACGCGAGCGTGGACCGCCACCAGCTCCAGGACTTCGAGCCGTACATCCACCGCACCCGCGACCAGGGCCGGACCTGGCAACCGATCGTGCAGGGCCTGCCGGCCGGCGTGTACGTGCACACGGTGAAGGAGGATCCGGTGCGGCGGGGGCTGCTCTTCGCCGGCACCGAGCGCGGCGCGTTCGTGTCGTTCGATGACGGGGACCACTGGGAGCCGCTGCAGCTCAACCTGCCGGTGACCTCGGTGCGCGACTTCGTCATCTACGGCAACGACCTGATCGTGGCCACACACGGCCGCGGGTTCTGGGTGATCGACGACATCAGCCCGCTCCGGCAGCTCACCGAGGTCGTGCTGCGAGCGGAAGCGTGGCTGTTCAGGCCTGCGGATGCCATCAACGTGAACCAGGGGGGCGACGACGGCACGCCGATGCAGCGGGACGAGCCGCAGGCGACCAACCCCGCGGAGGGCGCCGTCCTCGACTACTACCTCAGGGCCGACGCGACGGGCCCCGTGACGCTCGAGATCCTCGACGCCGGCGGCGCGAGCCTGCGCCGGTTCACGAGCGAGGCCGCGCCCGCGCCCGCCGAGGCGCGCGCACCGGCGGGGATCCCCCGCGTGTCGCCGCTGTGGCAGCCGGCGCCAGCCGGACCGCTGTCGACGCGGGCCGGACTGCACCGCGTGCTGTGGCGTCCGGTCGCTCCGACGCCACCCGGCGCACCGGGCGGAGGTGGCGGTGGAGGAGGTGGCGGTGGTGGTGGCGGCGGTGGTGGTCGTCGAGGCGGCGGCACGCCGATCACGGGGACCTTCACCGCGAGGCTCACGGTGAACGGGCACACCTACACGCAGACCTTCACGGTGTGGCCGGACCCCAGAGCCTAACGCGCTGAGGGGATCCCGTCGTTGCGGACGATGCGGCCGCCCTTCATGACGAAGCTCACCCGGCGGACCGCGGTGATGTCGCGCGAGGGATCGCCGTCCACGGCGATGATGTCGGCCTCGAAGCCCGCCGCGATGCTCCCGATGCGGTCCCCGAGGCCCATCGCCTCGGCATTCAGCGACGTGGCCGCGATGAGGGCGTGCATCGGCGCCTCGCCCGCGTCCCGGACGCGACAGACCAGGTCCTCGGCGTTGCGGCCGTCGGCGCCGGCCACCGCGTCGGTGCCGTAGAGGACCCGGAGTCCCGGCGTCGCGAGCGCGAGGCGGATCCCCGCGGAAGCGAGCGGGATGGCTCTCGCCATCGCGGCGAAGCCGGCCTCGTTGTAGTTGCCGATCCCCTCGTACTTCGGCCGGTTGTCGAGGTAATTCCGGAAGACCAGCGCGCACTGCGGATCGAAGTAGGTGTGGTGCGCCGCCATCAGGTCGAGCACTTCCTGCGTCACGAAGATGCCGTGCTCGATCTGGGTGCAGCCCGCGAGCGTGGCGGCGCGCACCGCCGCGGCGCTGTGGGCGTGGACCACGGTGCGGAGTCCGACGGCATGTGCCTCGCCGCACGCAGCCTCGAGCTGGGCGTCGGTCATGGTCTGCGTGCCGCCCTCCCGGATACTGGCGGAGGCGAAGAGCTTGATGAGGTCGGCGCCCTGCGCGCGGCGCTGGCGGACGCGGGCGCGCAGGGTGTCGGGATCGCCGCTCCGCTCGTTGAGCGGGTCGAGGGAGGTCAGGATGCGCGGACCCGGGAGTCCCTGCGTCGCGATCCAGTCGCGCAGATCGAGGTCCTCGCGCGCGCCGAGACTCTGGATGGTGGTGAAGCCCGCCATGAGCGTCGCGTAGGCGTTGGACGCGGCCGCGAGCATCGACTGGACAGGTGTGTCACCGTCGCTCTGGGTATGCAGGCGGCCCTGCCGGTTGAAGTACCAGACCGGGTGGGCGTGGGCGTCGATGAGGCCGGGGAGCACGGTGCGGCCACCGAGGTCCACCAGGCGGGCGCCGTCAGGCAGTGCCGCGCGCGGCCCGACGCGCGTGATGCGGCCGCCTTCGACCAGGATGTCCACGTTGGTGAGCACGCCACCGCGGCCGTCGAGCACCCGGGCCGCGCGCAGCACCACCGGTGCGCCGCTCTCCGCGGGTGCCGGGCCCTGCGCGAGGAGCGGCGCGGCGAGCGCCGCGGTCGCGACGACCAGCGCCTTCAGTTCCATATCAGACCCCGCAGCTGGTCCAGGTTGACGTTCCCGCCCGACAGCACGGCCGCCACCCGCGAGCCCGGCGGCATCTTCACCAGGCCGTGCAGCAGTGCGGCCACCGGCGCCGCCGCCGCGCCCTCGACCACCAGCTTGCAGCGCTCCATCACCCAGAGCATCGCCTCGAAGATCTCCTTGTCGGGGAGCGTGACGATCTCATCCACGAAGCGCTGGACCACCGAGAGGTTGAGCTCGCCGACGCGGCGGACCCGGAGGCCGTCGATCACGGTGCGGCAGTCGATCGTTTCCAGCCGGCCCGCCTCCACGCTGCGCTGCATGGCGGGTCCGTCCGACGACTCGACGCCGACGACGCGGATCTTCGGGTTGTGGCTCTTCACCGCCATCGCGACCCCGGAGATCAGGCCGCCGCCGCCGATGGGGACCACCACCGCGTCCACGTCGGGCCAGTCCTGCACGATCTCGAGTCCGAGGGTACCCTGCCCCGCGATCAGCTGCTCGTCGTCGAAGGGATGCACGTAGGTCAGCCCCTCGGTGCGCACCAGCTCCTTCGCTTTCTCGTTGGCTTCGTCCCAGATGGTGCCATGCAGCACCACCTCGGCGCCGTACCCCTTCGTCGCTGCGATCTTCGACGGCGTCGCGTTGGCCGCCATGCAGACCACGGCGCGCATGCCGTAGATCCTCGCCGCCAGCGCGACGCCCTGGGCGTGATTGCCCGCCGAGGAGCACACCACGCCGCGCCGTTTCTGCTCCTCGGACATCTGCGCGAACTTGTTGAGCGGGCCGCGGATCTTGTACGACCCGACGCGCTGGAACAGCTCGGCCTTCAGCCTGACGTCGAAGCCGGTGATGTCGCTCAGCTGCCGCGACGTGAGCAGCGGCGTGTGCTTGATGTGCTCGGCGATGCGGGCGCGGGCGTCCTCGAAGTCGCGCAGCGTCAGGGTGAACATGGGCATCCGCGGAAATGAGTGGAGCGACGCTCGGTCCGGGCTCCGGCGGTCACGGCGTCGCGGGCGTGGCGGTCCGCGCGAAGTCCCGGGCGGGCCGCCCGCCGAGCCGAAGTAGCAGGAGGGCCGCCCGTTCGGTCTGCATGGTGAGCGCGTTGAGGTTCACCCGCTCGCCCGGCGCATGGGCGCCGCTGCCTAACGCGCCGAGCCCGTCCAGGCCGTCGATCAGGGGCGCCACGAAGGAGACGTCCCCGGCGCCGCGGCGCTCGGGGTCGAGCGCGGTCACCGGGCTGTAGCCCAGCGCGCGGCTGGTCGAGTCGTACAGGGCCAGCAGGTGAGCGCCGCCGGGGGTGGTGGGCATGGCGGGGTAGCCATCCTCGAAGACGATCTCCGCGCCCGTGACCGGCAAGTGCTGCGCCACGATCGCCCGCATCCGCGCGCGCGTGCGCTCCTTCTGCTCGTCAGTGATGAAGCGGAGGTCACCGGTCGCGATGGCGGACCGCGGCACGACGTTCCCCTTCCCCATCGCCATGCCCCCGGTCCCCGCGGTGTCCGGCGTCACGTCGGTCCCGCCGATGACCGAGCCCACGTTGAACGTCAGGCCGGGCTCGCCCGCCACTTGAGCGCGGAAGGCGTCGAGGATCCGCGCCATCTCATAGATGGCGCCGTAGCCCGCGCCCTGGCCGAAGACCCCGGCCGAGTGCGCTTGCCGGCCGGTGGTCGTCAGGCGCCACGAGCTGGAGCCGCGGCGCGCCACCGATGCGTCGCTCCGGTTGCCGCCCTCGAATGCGAGCGCGATGTCGTTACGTCGCGCGGCCTCGATGAGATCCCGGCGGCTCACGGCGATCGGACGTCCCGCGAACTCCTCGTCGCCGGTGAAGACGATGGTCACGTTCATGTCCCGCAGCGCGCCGGCGGCCTGAAGCGCCTTGAGCGCGTAGAGGATGATGACGTCGCCGCCCTTCATGTCCCCCGAGCCAATGCCGCGGGCCATGGAGTCCTCGCGGACGAAGTTCGGGCCCGCAGGCTCGACCACCGTGTCGAAGTGGCCGATCAACAGCATCCGGACCGCGCCCGGCCGACCCCGGTGCTCCGCGACCAGGTGACCAGCGCGCCGGACCGAGTCGGGCATCATCACCCAGGTGGTGGTGAAGCCGAGGGAGTCGAGCGACGCGGCGAACACCGCCCCGACACGCCGGACGCCGTCGAGATTGAACGTGCTGCTCGGGATGTCCACGACCAGCTGGAGATAGGCGATCTGGGCCTCGCGCGCCGCCGCGATCGCGGCGCGGACCCGCTGCTCCTGGGTCGTCAGGGGCGCCTGCGCGGCGCCCAGCGTGGCGGAGCAAGCGAGCACGAGGCACAGAACGAAGTTGCGGGACACCGATCTCACGGATTCAAGATGCGGCGTCGGGCGCCCGAGGCGCCAGAGCCGGCGGCGGGGCCGGGCCGGGCCTTCACAACGGCCGCCCAGCCGGCGCCGTACCTTACTTCATGCGCCTCCTCCTCATCAGCAACGGCATCAACCCCGGTCAGACGTTCCTCGCGCACGCCACGGACTGGATCCGCGACGTCCTCGCCGGCGTGACGACAGCGGTGTTCGCACCCTTCGCCTCGGTCCGGGGCTCCTGGGACGACTACACGGCCGCCGTCGCCGCGGTCCTGGCTCCCATGGGCGTGCAGGTCGAAGGGCTGCACGCCGTGGCCGACCCCGTCGCGGCGGTCAACGCGGCCGGTACGATCCTGGTGGGTGGCGGGAACACCTTCCACCTGATCCGCACGCTCCACGAGCGCGGGCTGACGATGGCCATCACCAAGCGCGCGCGCGCGGGGACCCCGTACATCGGGTGGAGCGCCGGAGCCAACATCGCCTGCCCGACCATCCGGACCACCAACGACATGCCGATCGTCGAACCGCTCTCCCTCCGTGCCTGCGGCCTGGTGCCGTTCCAGATCAACCCGCACTACCTCGACGTGCACCCGGAGGGTCACAGCGGCGAGACCCGCGCCGACCGGATCCTCGAGTTCATCGAGGTCAACCGGACCGTGAGCGTGGTGGGGCTACGGGAGGGGAGCGCGTTACGCGTCGCAGGCGATAAGCTCCGGCTGCTCGGGCCCAAGCCGGCGCGGATCTTCCGGCATGGCGCGGAGCCGAGGGAGGTGGGCCCGGAGGACTCGCTCCAGGATCTGATGGGCGGTTGAAGCCTAACGTCTTCTCCGGCTACCAGAGCGCTCCTGGCGGCCGGCTCTCGTCCATCAGCCGTTGGAATCGCGGGTCCCCCCGCACCGGATCGAGCATCGGCACGCGGGCCAGGTAGTACAGCCACGCCCCCCGCGGCCGCGCGGCCGCGAGCATCTGCAGGGCGCCCTCCCGGTCCCCGAGCTGTGCCAGCAGCATCGCGGAGAACCCGGAGGCGTACGCGGTGCCGGGTGCCGTGGGACTCACCGGCGCGCCGAGCGTGGCCTCGCGGAACCGGCGCACGGCTGCGGTATCCCCGCGCGGCACCGAAAGGAACGCGTCGTACGCCGCGGCGAGAGCCTGCCCCTGCGGGAGCGTCGCGATCACCCGCGCCCAAGCGCGGGCGGACGCGGTGTCCCCTCGCGCCAGGAAGGTCATGAACCGCCACGCGCGAACGCCGCCGTACGCCGGGTCCAGCACCAGGATGCTGTCCGACAGCCGCAACGCCTCGTCGAACTGCCGCGACCCGACAGCGATCGCCATCAGCTGCTGCACAGTGACCGCACGCCCAGGCTCGATCGCCAACGCCTCGAGATTCTCCGCTCTGGCATTCGCCGTGTCGCCGAGGAGGGTCAGGAGCCACGCATACTGATGGTGGGCCTCGGCCGAGCGCGGGTTGAGCGCGATGGCCCGCTCGAACCGCTCGCGCGCGCCTTCGAGCGTGCGCGGGTACTGCGCCATCCGGATGTAGGCCTGCGCCATCCAGGCGTCCGACGACAGCGAGTCGAGCCGCACCGCGCGCGTGGCCGTCTCGGCACCGCGGCCGATGAGCGTGTCGCGGGAGAGGCCTACGTCGACCTCGTTATCGAGGATGTTCGCATAGCAGTATGCGATGCGCGCCACCGCATCCGTGAACGAAGGGTCGGCGGCGGCCGCCGCTTCGAATTCCCGGATGGCGCTCCTGATGCTCACGGCGCCACGCCGGGCGAGGAAGTAGTTGCCCCGCAGGAAGTGGTCGTAGGCCACCGGGTCGCGGGTGGCCCGCGCCGCCACGCCGCGGCGCTCGGCCGGGAGGAGCCGGCCCACGATGCCCGTCGCCACGGCCGTCGCGATGTCGTCCTGGATGCGCAGCAGGTCCGTGTCGGTGCGGTCGTATTGCTCGCCCCACACCCGCACGCCCGTCGCGGCCCGCAGCAGCTCGACGTTCACCCGCAGGCGCCCGCCTGCACGCTGGATACTGCCGGTCACGAGGAGCGCGACGTTGAGCGCGCGACCGACCGAAGCGGGATCCTGCGCCGCCTCGCCGCGAAAGCGCCTCACGGCGTAGCGCGATGTCACCGTGAGCCGTGCCACCGTGCCGAGCTGGGCGATGGTCTGCTCGGTCAGCCCGTCCGCGAGGTAGGCGTCCGCGGTGTCGCGCGAGAGGTTGTCGAAGTAGAGCACCGCGACGGTGGTGGGCGGGGCCGCGGGGGGGCGCGCCGCGCGCCCGCAGGGCGGCGGCGAGCCGTCGGGGCATTGAGAGAAAGAGGGACGCGCAAACGCGGCAGACACGCAGATGCACAGGACGAGCGCGCGGCGGATCACAGGAGCAGGTCGCTCCGCACCCGTTTGCGGATCCCCCACCACAGCGCGCCGAACACGTTCGAGCGCCGGATCGTGATCTCCGCCTCGCCGGTGACACCGGGGCGGTACGCACGACCGGCCGGCACCATGACGCGCGCCTCGAACTGCCCTTCCGACGAGTCGCCGGCTCCCGCCGCCGAGATGGTCGCGACGGGGAGGCGCGCCGCCGCGCCGACGTCGGAGTACGGGACGACCCGCGCGGTCTGCCCCGGGCGGACCAGTGTCGCGCCGGCCCGCTCCAGCGCGACCCGGAGCTCCAGCGTGTCCGGCCGCCCGAGGAGCCGCACCACCGTGTCGCCCTGCTCGAAGCGCCGGCCCACCATCTCCTCGAGTCGCGCGGTCGCGACCACCGCGGTGACCGGCGCGCGCAGCGTCAGCTGATCGATCCGCTCCCGGAGCGCCGCGAGGTTCGCCGTGGCGGCCTCCAGCGCCGGGGCCAGCCGGGCGTTGTCCGCGCTCGCGCCGCGCGCCCGCGCCTCCGCCGAACGGGCGGCCAGCGAGTCCACGGTCCGCCGGAGCGCGATCGCCTCGCGCTCCAGGTCGAAGTCGCGCAGCACCAGGATCGGCGCGCCCGCGGGCACCCGCGTCCCCTCCCCCGCGATCACCCGCGCCAGCACCGCGTCGTCCGCGGCCGTGAGCGAGATGTCGAGCGGCGCCGCCGTGGTGAACACGCCGCCCACCTCGATGGACATCGGCAGGAAGAGCCCCAGGATCACGAGGGCCCCTGCCCCGAGCCCCGCGCGCCTCCATACCGTCTTCGACGTCCAGAAGCTGCGGTGCTCGCGGAAGCTCGTCAGCACCGCCTGCGCCCAGGTGCGCAGCGCGCGCCGGAGCGCCGACCAGATGAAGAACGCGAAGACGAGGCCCCCCACGACGCCGAACGCTGCCGTGATCCAGCCGAAGAACCGGCTCACCAGCAGCGTCAGCATGCTGGTGGTGTAGAGGAGGGCGAGCGTGCCGTAGATGAGGAAGATCCGCCGCTCGCGGTCCTCCACGGGCGGCTCCGGCACGGCGAGGCGGAACAGGTGATGACGGACGAGCCACCCGACGTATCCTAACGCCCGCTGCCGCATGTTCGGGATCTCGAGATAGTCCGAGAGCGCGTAGTAGCCGTCGAGCGGGATCAGGGGATTGGCGTTGGCGACCACCGTCGTGACGCCGCCGATGAGCACGGCCACGGCCATGATCTGCGAGACCAGCGTGCCCGGCTGCGCCGCCCACAGGACGATGGCGGCGAGCGAGGCCACCACCATCTGGATCCACGAGCCCGCCGCCGTCACCCAGAGCCGCGCCTTGAGCTCGGGGAAGGTCCAGGCGTCGTTCACGTTGCAGTAGAACGCCGGGTTGCCGTAGATGATCATCGCGCCCATCTCGTGCACTTCCCCGCCGAAGTACTTGCAGCAGAAGCCGTGGCCCAGCTCATGGATGACGATCACGGTCACGGCCGTCACCCAGAAGACCACGAAGAACTGCACCGAGTAGAGGCTCGGCGTGTAGAAGGTGCGCACCACCTGCATCATCACCGGCCATTTGCTCGCGATGAGCAGCGGGTACATCGCGAACAGCACCACCGACATCACCAGGAACGGCTTCGAGAAGAAGAAGCCGAGGCGGGGCGTCCAGCGGTCGAAGAAGTCGTTGGGGTCGCCGACCGAGAACCGCATCCGGAGGATGCTGCCCTGGTAGTGGGTCTTCTTGACGCGCCGGTTCCGCTCGGCGCGGAGCCGCTCCATGAGGAGCACCGACTTCTCCTGCACCGTGCGCTCGAGCAGCCCCATCTGGTTCAGCTTGCGGGCGAAGCTCTCGACCGCGGCCGGCTTGAGGGGGAGCCCCTGCTCGGTGAGCGCGGCGGCCACGTCGGCGAAAGTCTTCTCGCCGTCGAACTGCTGCATCACCATGATCTCGAGGAGCTTGAACCGGAAATACTTGTGGGTCGCGTGCTCCTTGACGATGAAGCTCTGCTCGCCGCGGTACGTCTGCTCGACCACGGTGAGGTCGTCGCGGAGCTTCGCGGGCTTCATCGGGGAGGCGCCAGCCGCTCTCCCGGCGCGAGGCCGCTCACCACCTCCACCCGGCCGTCCGGGAGCCGAGCGCCTAACGTGACGGCGCGCATCGCGGTGCGGCCGTCCTCCCAGACCAGGACGTAGCCCGAGTCGGCCACGGCGGCGGCGGGGATGACGATCACGTGACGGCGCTCCGCCCCGAGCCGCACGGTGACGCTGGCGCCTGGCCGCATGGAGGCGCCGGGCGCGAGCTCGAGGATCAGCTCCCGCGTGCCGCTCGCGGCGTCGATGTTGGGCGACGCACGGATCACGGTCGCGCGGGCCGCCGCCCCGTCCACCCCCACCACGCTCCCCGTCGAGCCCACGTTGAGGCCCCGCGCCGCCGCCTCGGGCACGTGGACGGCGACGCGCAGCGGCGCAAGGGCCGTCACCCGGAAGAGGGAATCCCCGGGCGCGACGAGCCGGCCGGGCCGCACCGTCTTGGCCGAGACCACGCCGCCGAAGGGCGCGGTGAGACGCGTGAGCTCCAGGTTGCGCCGGGCCTGCTGGCGCGACAAGTCGGCGCGGCGGAAGTCCAGCTCCGCCCGCTCGGAGTCCGTGACCGCGACGAGGTGCGACGTGGCGAGGGAACGCTGCCGCTCCACCTCGCGCCGGGCGTTGTCGTACGCCACGTCCGCCTGCTGCGACGCGATGACCTGGTCCGCCTTCTCGAGCTGGGCGAGCAGGTCGCCCGTCCGCACCTCGGAGCCGAGGTCCACGTAGAGCGACTCCACCACGCCGGTGGTGCGCGCGTAGACCCAGGTGTCGTGCTCGACATAGAGCTGCGCCGGCACGCTGAGCGGCACCGCGACGGTGGCGGTGTCCGCGGTGAAGAGCTGCTGCGCCGCCGCCGGCGCCCGGGTCGCCGCCGACTCGGCATTGCCCCCGCACCCGGTTGCCAGTAGCAGGACACCTAACGCCAGCGCGGCCACCGTTGCGAAGCGACTGCGCGTCTGCGCGTCTGT
>JBGPHD010000108.1:0-10413 GCA_041484135.1 Gemmatimonadota bacterium | reverse complement strand
TGGTGGTGACGGCGACGACGGTGGGCGGGACGGAGACGCTGACCAATGCGACGGCGACGACGAACGCGAGCGGGGTGGCGACGTTCAGCGGGCTGACCCTGACGGGGGTCAGCGGGAACTACACCCTCCGGTTCACGGCGCCGGGACTGGCGGCGGTCGAGGCACAGAGCAGGATCCTGACGGGGCCGGCGAGCCCTCAGCCGAATCAGCTATCCGTCCAGACACCGCCGCCGGCCACCGCGACGAGCGGAGTCGCACTGTCGACGCAGCCCGTGGTCCAGCTCCAGGATTCGACTGGGACGCCGGTGTCCCAGGCCGGGGTGGTGGTGACGGCGACGACGGTGGGCGGGACGGAGACGCTGACCAATGCGACGGCGACGACGAACGCGAGCGGGGTGGCGACGTTCAGCGGGCTGACGGTGACGGGCTCGGGTGGCTACTACACCCTGCGGTTCACGGCGCCGGGGCTGCGGAGCGTGGACGTGAATGCGTTCACCTACAACCTGATCGGGCCAGCGAGTCAGCTGTCGGTGACGACGCCGCCGCCGGCCACGGCGACGAGCGGGGTCGCGCTCTCGACCGCGCCGGTGGTGCAGCTCCTGGACGCGGGCAACAACGGGGTGCCCCAAGCCGGGGTGGTGGTCACGGCGACGACGGTGGGCGGGACGGAGACGCTGACCAACGCGACGGCGACGACGAACGCGAGCGGGGTGGCGACGTTCAGCGGGCTGACGCTGACGGGCCCGGGCGGCTACTACACGCTCCGGTTCTCAGCGCCGGGGCTGCGGAACGCAGAGACGAATTCGTTCACCTACAACCTGATCGGGCCGGCGAGCCGGCTGTCGCTGACCACGCAGCCCCCGGCGACCGCGACGAGCGGGGTGGCGCTGACGACCCAACCGGTGGTGCAGCTCCTGGACGCGGGCAATGCCAGTAACGGGGTATCTATGGCCGGGGTGGTGGTGACGGCGATAACGGTAAGCGCGACCGGTACGCTCACCAGCGCGACCGCGACCACGAATGCGAGCGGCGTGGCGACGTTCAGCGGGCTGACGCTGACGGGAGCTGGCGGCACCTACACGCTCAGGTTCACCGCGCCCGGCTTGGTGTCCGTGACCGCGAGCACGGCTACGGTCCTCACGCCGTGAACTGCTACAAGTGCGCCACCCCGCTCCCCGACAACAGCCGGTTCTGCCTGAGCTGCGGCGCCGACGTTTCGGGTGAAACGGGCGAGCACACCCTCGCGGTGGACCACCCCGACCCCGAGCTCCAGCAGAAGCTCCAGGAGGAGCTCGGCACCGACTACATCCTCGAGCGGGAGCTGGGCCGCGGCGGCATGGCGGTCGTCTACCTCGGCCACGACGCGGCCCTCGGCCGCAAGATCGCGGTGAAGGTCCTGCCCCCCGAGCTCACGTTCGGCTCCGGCGGCGCCATCATCGAGCGCTTCAAGCGTGAGGCGCGCACCGCCGCGACGCTCGACCACCAGCACATCATCCCCGTCCACCGCGTCTCCACCGGCGGCAAGCTCTTCTGGTACGTGATGAAGTACCTCGAGGGCGAGTAGCTCGACCACATCCTGGAGCACGAAGGCCAGCTGCCAGTGGACCGCTCGGCGCGCATCCTCACCCAGGTGGCCGAGGCGTTAGGCTACGCCCATAAGAAGCAGGTCGTCCACCGGGACGTGAAGCCCGCCAACATCATGCTCGACGCCGAGGACAAGGTCACGGTGACCGACTTCGGGATCGCCAAGGCGCTCGACGCCAACACGCTGACCGCGTCGGGCTCGATGGTGGGCACGCCGTACTACATGAGTCCTGAGCAGTGCGCGGGGAAGCGGGTGACCGGCGCGTCGGACCAGTACTCCCTCGGCGTGATGGCCTACCAGATGCTCGGCGGTCACCTGCCGTTCACCGGTGAGTCGGTGGTCGAGATCATCAAGAAGCACTGCATGGACCCGGTCCCGCCTCTCGGGGTGCTCCGGTCGAACCTGCCGCAGCAGCTGGTGGCGGTGGTGGAGCGCTCGCTGGCGAAGAGTCCCGAGGACCGGTTCGCGTCGGTGCAGGATTTCGCGAAGGCGTTCGCGGCCGCGGGGCAAGGGCTCGACGTGACGCTGGCGCCGCCCGTGAAGGTGGCCCCAGGCCGGGCGTCGAGGACCGCGGTCGTCAGTCCCATCCCGGGAGCGCTCCGGACGGCGAGGGGACGTGCGGGGAGGTGGGTGTGGATCGGCGGGGGCGCCGGGGTGCTGGCGATAGCTGCCGCCGCGATTGCGCTTTGGCCGCGCTTGCGTCCAGCTGGGACCGCGAGCCGGTCGCCGGCACCCACCACGACGGACAGTGCCGCCGCGCCTGCGCCCGTTCCCCCACTTGTGTCTGCGCCAGTCCCCCGGCCGGGCGCTGACACAGCGGGCGCAACACCGGAAAGTGTGGCGGCCCGTCCGTCGCCGGCCCAGCCGCCGGTGGCCACGGCCGCCAGGCCCGCGCGTCTCACGCTGCGGGGCGTGCCCGACGGCGCGACGGTGACCCTCGACGGGCAGAACGTGCGCGGCAACGTCGTGGACCTGGCGCCCCGGCAGCGCCAGATCGTGATGGTGACGAAGCCGGGCTTCGTGGCGTGGAGCGAGACCTTCATCCCCCGCGCGGGACAGAGCCTGACGCGATCGGTCGCGCTGGCGCCGGTCGCCCCGCAGCAGCCGGCCGCGAGCCCGTCGGGCGCGGCGCTTCCGACGCCGGTAGCTCCAACGGTCGCGGCGCCCGCGGTTCCGACCACGGGGTACCTCTCCCTGCTGACGAACCCTCGCTCGACCATCTACGTGAACGGTCAGGCGGCGCCGCGCTATCCGCTGGTGAACTTCCAGGTACCGGCCGGGACGGTCAGGCTGCGGTTCCAGGTGGCCGACAGCACCGGTCTGTGGTTCGCGCAGGACCGGGACGTGACCGTGCGCGCGGGTGATACCCTGCGGCTCGGGGTCGTCAGGCTGGTGAAACCGTGAGGCGCGCGCTCCCCGGCCTCGGCGCGAGGATCGTCCTCGCCTTGTTGCTGCTGGTTGGCGGGTGGGGCGCAGCGGCGGCTCAGTCTCCGGCCGGCCGCCTGATCCAGGCCGCCCGCGCGCAGCTGGAGGCGCCCAACCCCGACTCGGCCGCGACCTTGCTCGAGCGCGCCCTCCTGCCCGGCACCGGCGCCACGACCGCCGAGCAGACGCGGGCCTTCGTGCTCTACGGCATTGCGCAGCTGATGCGGGGGACCACCGGACGGCCGATGTTCCGCCAGGCGCTGCAGCGCGATCCGGCTTTGCGCATCGACAGCCTCTACTTCTTCGGCGATGAGATCGAGCGCGAGTTCACCGCCGAGCGCGCGGCCTTGGCGCCGCCGGTCTCGCAGGCGCCGCGCGCGGCGCTGAGCGTGACAGTGGACCTGCCCCTGGACACCGACCTCTCCGCCGGCGATGGACGGCTCCGCATCAGTGGAGGCTCGTCGTATCCGGCGCGGGTCGTGGCAGTCGTCACCCCCGCGGACGCGCCCACCGTCGTCCTCTGGACGGATACGCAGCGGGTCAACGTGACGACGCTCGCGTGGAACCTCCGCCGCGCGGACGGGACACTCATCGAGCCGGGGCGTTATGCACTCCGCCTGCACGCGGTGGATTCGCTCGGCCAGATCTCACAACCGCTTGAGCGTGTCCTCCAGATCACGCGCGTCACCGTGGACACCCAAGCGGCGCCCGCAGTGCCGACGTTCGCCGCCGAGTCGCTCCGCCTGCGCGGCTCGCCCACCTCGCTGCTGCTCGGCGTCGCCCTCGGCGCGGCGGCGGTCGGGCTGCCCGCGATGGGCAGCTCCGACCTCAATTCCAGCTCAGGACTCGGTTCCGACGGAAGCCGCTACGCCGTCGCCGGCGTGGTCGCGGTCGCTGGCGTGGCGGGATTCCTCGTCGGCCATCGCGTCCGCCCGATCCCGGCGAACATCGTGCAGAACCGGCAGGCGCGCGCCCGCTACGAGCAGGACCGCGCCCGGATCGCGCAGCTCAACGCCCGGGCACGGGAGAACGCCCCGGTGCACGTGCACGTGGAGGGGCCGGGCCGATGACGGGGCGCGCCGCACTCCTGCTGATCTTCGTCCTCGCCCCTCCCCTCGGGGCACAGGGGTTGGGCGGCGGGGGCCTGGTGTACAACGTGAAGCGCCGCGTTCTCTACGCCGGTGGGGTGCGCGAGCAGTTAGGTACGCTCGTCGGTGCCGAGGGGGGCGCGCGGCTGGGACCGGTGCGGGTCGGCGTGGCGGGCTTGATGGGAACGTTGAGTGGCCCGGGCGGTGTCGCGAACCCGGACGTCAAGGCGCGCATCACGACCGTGACCATCCTCCTGGAGCCGACCCCGATCGTCGCCGTGGGTGCCGAGGTGGAGGCCAAGCGCTTCGAGGCCGACGCCGGCGTGACCGAGTGGCGTCTCATCGGCGCGACCGGGCGCGTCGCATTGGACCTCGGCGTGCCAGGACTCGTGGGCACGGCGCAGGTCTCGTACTTCCCATCCGCGTCGATCGTGAACGGTGCGACGATGAGCCTGGCGTTCCGCGGGACGGTGGGCGCGAGCTACCGCTCGCCGCGCGGGCCGCTCACGGTGAATCTCGGGTATCGCTTCGAGCGCTTCGACTTCAAGGCGGTGGGGAGCGCGCCGGCACGGCTGGAGCAGTTCCAGGGACTGGTGCTCGGCGCCGGCTTCCGGTTGGGCCGCTAGCGGGGGTCCCTACGCATCGAGCCGCGTCACCACCAGCGTCGTCGCGGCCAGCCCGAGCACGATCCGGTCTCCCACCTTCAACCCGGTCTCTCCCTTCACCGGCCTGTCGTTGACCCACGTGCCGTTGCGGCTGCCAAGGTCGCGCAGCACCACCGTGCGGTCGGAGCGGAACTGGATCTCGGCGTGGCGGCCCGACACGTGCTTCTCGTCGTCGCTCCTGACCAGGATCTGCACCGCGTCGGGATCGCGTCCCAGGACGATCGTATAGCCCTTCGCCGAGAACAGCTGCCCCGTGCGCTCATGGCGCAACGTCGCTTCGGGCGTGGTTCCCGCCTTGAAGGGCCGCTCGTCGCTGCCGTCGGGATCCGCGAGGGCGGTGCGCTCGAGGGTGAGATCCTCCTCCGCGATCGTGACGCCCGCGCCACTCATCTTCGGCCTCGGCTGCACCCATTCGAACTGCGGACCGCCGCGCCCGAGGGAGAAGACATCGCCGGGGCGGAGCGGAGCGGGCACCATCAGCCTGGTGCCTCTGAGCCAGGTGCCGTTGGTGCTCTTGAGGTCTTCGAGGGACCAGCGTCCGTCGTCGGCGCGGGTGATGCGGCAGTGGCGGTTGCTGACCACCTTGTTGAGGAGGCTTGGCACGTGCGACGCAAGGTGGCAGTCCCGCCCGAGATAGAGGGAACCACCGTCGATCTCGATGTGCAGCCCCTCGGGCAGGAGCTTGATGCGTGGGTTGTCGGGCACGGGCCCTGAATTCAGCGTGACGCGTCGGTCTTGTCAAGCAACACGCGACGTGGCGCCGAGCGGGCGCACGATTGCGCAGGAGCGCACGAGGCCTCACCTTCTCGCCTGATGCCCGCCGCCTTCCTCTTCGACCTCGACGGAACGCTCTACACCGACGCCGGCCCCATCCCCGGCGCCTTCGACGCCCTGGCGGATCTTCGCCGACGCGGCATCCCCCACGTCTTCGTCACCAACACCACGAGCCGCTCGCGTCGGCTGATCGCGGAGCGGCTGCGCGGCTACGGCTTCGACGCCGACCCCTCGCGCATCATCACCGCGACGGTCGCGGGCGCCGAGCTGCTGAAGGCGCGCGGGATCCGGCGCGTCGCGGCCCTCGTGGCGGAACCGGCGCTGGAGGACTTGGCGGACTTCACGATCACCGACGAGCGCCCGGAGGTGGTCCTCATCGGCGATCTCGCCGAGCGGTGGGACTTCGAGCGGCTGAACAAGGCGTTCCATCAGCTCATGGATGGCGCCGAACTGGTCGCGCTCTCGCGCGACCGCTACTGGCTCCACGCGGGCGCGCTCACCCTTGATGCGGGCCCGTTCGTCGCCGCGCTGGAATACGCCACCGGCAAGACCGCGACCGTCTGCGGCAAGCCGTCGGCCGGGTTCTTCAAGGCCGCGCTCGAGGTGCTGGGGCCGGAGTACGTGAGGCAGCCTCGCGAGGTCATGATGGTGGGCGACGACATCTGGGGGGACATCGAGGGCGGCCAGCGCGCGGGTCTCAGGACCTGCCTGGTGAGGACGGGGAAGTTCCGCGAGGACGTGTTCGCGCGAGCACGCATCACGCCCGACCACATCGTGTCGAGCGTCGATGACGTCCCTTCGCTCGTCTGACCAGGCCGGGACCGCGGTCGCTTGCCATCGCGACGCGCGGCGGCGGTCTCCGGCCGGTCTGCTCCAGGGCCTGCTAGACCAGCAGCACGCCCTCGTGCTTCAGCAGGTACTCCTTCACGTGCAGCCCCCCGCCGTACCCGCCGAGTGAGCCGTCGCTCCGCACGATGCGATGGCACGGCACGATGATCGCGACCGGGTTGTTGTGCAGCGCGTTCCCCGCGGCGCGCGAGGCGCGGGGGTTGCCGGCCTTGGCGGCGATCTCGGTGTAGGTGAGCACCTCGCCCACCGGGATGCGCACCGCCGCCCGCAGCACCCGTTCGTGGAACCCCGAGACGTCGGAGAGGTCCACGGCGAGATCGAAGGTGAGCCGGTCGCCGGCGAAGTACCGGTCGAGCGCGCGCCGCACCTTGTCCAGGTCGTCGGAGCGCAGGATGGGCCGGTCGCCGTAGCTGTCGAAGAGCCACTCGACGAAGGTGGCCTCGTCCTTCACGAAGTCCAGCCGCCGGAGGCCGGCCTCGCCCGCGGCCAGACCGAGCACGCCGACCGGGGTGTCCTCCATCATCGCATAACGCATGGGCTCTCCGGCGCGGCCGGTCAGGCGGCCATAGGTGTTCAGCACGATGCGCTCCACGGCGCGGCGCTCGGTCATGGTGTCGGGACTCATTGGGCCACCTCCAGGCGCAGGCGCTTGGTCGCCTGATAGACGTTGGCGCGCGCGGCCTCGGGCGTGCAGCCGAGCCGTCGCGCGATCTCCTCGTACTCCAGCTCATCGGCCACGCGGAGCGTGATGGCCTGGCGCTGACGCTCCGGGAGCGCCGCCACCGCGCCCCAGAGCGCCACCCGCTGCCGCTCGGCCTGTTCGGCCCGGCCGTCGGTGTCCGGGTGGCGGGCCGCGTCCGCCTCCCGCGCGTGGCGTTCGAGCGCCCGGCGCTCGCGGGATAGCGAGCGGAGGTGATTGAGCGAGGTGTTGGTCGCGATCCGGTAGAGCCAGGCCCGCACGTTGGCGCCGGGGCCGAGCCGCGTCAGCGCGCGGTGCGCGCGGAGCAGCGTCTCCTGGAGGAGGTCCTGGGCCGCGTCGTCATCGCGCACGATGCGCCGGATGTGCCGCGCCAGCTCGATGCCGTACTGCGCCAGGAGCCTGGCGGCCCGCTCGTTGTGGGTCATCGGTTATAAGACACCGGAGCCCGTCGGGACGTGAGAGAGGGAGTGGGGAGCGGGGAGCGGTACCGCCGGTGCTGACCGCAAGGTACCGCTCCCCGCTCCCCGCTCCCTCCGGTCACCACCTCTCGACGATCCCCCGCGCCACGTGGTCCGCGATGGCCATGATGGTGATCATGGGGTTCACGCCGCTCGACGTGACGAAAGCGCTCGCGTCCGCCACGTAGAGGCCTTTGACGTCGTGCGACTCCCCGGTCTCGCCCACCACGCTCCGCGCGCGGTCCGCGCCCATGGTACAGCTGGCCATCTGGTGGAAGGTGATGTACGACATGCGGCACTTGGTGTAGCCGCGGGTGTCCATCGCCTGGCCCAGGCGCTCCTGCCAGTCGCGCTCGCCGGGCCGCCCCCGGGCCGGCGGCTGCTGGAGGGAGAAGATCTCGCGGGCGCCGGCGGCGGCGAGCACTTCGGCGGCGCCACCTAACGCCGTGCGCAGGTGCGCGACGTCGTGGTCCGAGAGGTCGTAGTGCACCCGCGGGCGCCCATCGCGCCCGGTGGCGACACGGCCGGAGTCCCGGTCGCGCAGCAGCACGCCCACGATGCTGCAGCGGCCGAGGCGCGCCAGGTCGGCCTTGTGGGCGCGCGGCCCCTCCCAGCCAAAGGCGCTCGCCGGCAGCGCGAAGTGCACCGGCGCGGTCTCGAACTTGGCGCCGTACCCGTCCCCCTGGTCCGAGAACTGGTCCGAGTAGCGGGTCTGGATGGCGCCGGTCCACGGCTCGACCCGCTCGTCGAAGACGCCGACGAGCGCGGTGGCGGGATGGAGCCTGAGGCCCCGGCCGATGTTGGGGTTCCGGAGGCCGGAGCGCGCGAGGAGCGCCGGCGTGTAGATCGAGCCGCACGCGACCACGACGGCGCGCGCGCGGACCGTCAGGCCGACGGTGCGGCCGTCTTTAGTGGTGACCCGGGCCACGGCGCCGGTCGCGCGGCCCCCTTCCACCAGCACGCGGTCGACGTCGCAGCGCACCACGAACCGGCCGCCGCATCCCGCCGCGTCGGCGAGGTACGTCTTGGTGGTGGAGTTCTTGGCGCCGTGCCGGCAGCCGTAGCCGCAGTAGCCACACTCGGCCCCCTGCGGGCAGTCGGTCACGTTGCGCGGGATCGCGTCCACGTGCCAGCCCAGCGCGCGGCAGCCGCGCTCGAGGATCTGGTCGCGCACGCCGGGCGCGGAGTACCGGGTGGACACGTCGAGGCGCTTCTGCACCCGCGCGAGCGACTCGGTGAAGCGCGCGCTCGAGAAGAGCGCGAGGCCCGAGCGCCGGTCCCACTCGGCGCGCACCGGCTCCGGGAGCGGGAAGCTGGTGGTGTAGTTGATGATGGTGCCGCCACCCAAGCCGCTCCCCGCGAGGATGGGCAGCGAGCCGCTCTGCGTCATCAGGAGGCCGTGATCCAGATAGTGCGCATCGAGCATCTCGCCTTCGATCTGCGAGAAGGCGGCGGCGTCCGGGTTCTCGCCCTTCTCGAGGACGACCACGCTCTTCCCCGCCTGGGCGAGGAGGCCGGCGACGACGCCGCCTCCCGCGCCCGACCCGACGACCACGACGTCGCAGTCGAGGGTGGTGTCGCGGTCGATGGTCAGTGTCTCGAGGGGTTGGGGCGTCTTCGCGGGCATCGGGAGCGGGCCGGGGTAGCCGGCGGCGCGCCACGCGGGATGGCCGTTCCCATCGCGCGGGAAGGCGTAGTAGCCGACGTTGACGAGCCGCTTCACCGCCTGGAAACCGGCGCGGCGCAGCTGCAGCCCGCTCTGCGCCCATTCCTTGAGCACGGTCTCGCGGGTGGCGGCGTCCATGGCCGTGAAGGCGCGGAACCGTCCGCCGAAGAGGAGGTTGGCGAACGGCGACTCCAGCGCGCGGAGCAGCGAGCCCAGCCGGGCGCGGTCCCGGGGGTCGGGGATGGAGTCGATCATCCGCGCGACGCGCTCGGGGGCGCCCGCCGCCCGCGCGCTATCGGCGAAGAAACCGTGGGGGTCTTCGGCCTCCGCCACGGAAGGGATCAGCGTGTCGCAGAGAGCTTCGAGGATGGTCGTCACGCTAGTAAGGTGCCCGATTTCGTCGTAGGATTCCACCCGTGCACGCCACCCTCTTCCCGATCCTCCTGCTCCGGTTTGCCCAGGCCGCCACTGTCCCGGACACCTCCGTCCTCATCGCGCGCGACTCGATGATCCGGCTCTACACCGACTGCACCGAGGCGCGGGTGCCGGGGACGCTCGAAGAGACGCTCGTCCCCAAGACCACCCTGGAGCTCGAGACGGGCGTGGCGCGGCGGGTGGGGCTCGAAGCGGGGTGGCGCGCGTACTTCGCGTTGCGCGCCGGGGATTCCATCGCGCCCACCCCGATGGAGTCGTGGGTGTACCCGCTGGCCGTGCGCGGCCGGCTCCTCGACAACTACGCCAACCCGCGCGCGGACGGCCCGCACGGCGCCCTCGACATCTTCGTGACCCGCGAGGGCGCGACGATCCGCGCGCCGGTGTCGGGCGTGGTGGTGGCGGCGGGGGACGGATGGCGCGGCGGCTACACGCGGCGCCGCGGCTTCTACTACGAAGGGGACGGCCTCTCGCGCCGGACCGGCAACGGCCTGCTCCTCTTCGACCCGACCTCGGGCGGATATTTCCTGCTGGCCCACTTCCAGGCTGGAGTCCTGGTCCGGGCCGGCGACATCGTCAGGCAGGGCCAGCCCCTCGGCCGGGTGGGGCACACGGGGAACGCGTCGTATCCCAGCCGAGGGAAGCACCTGCACATCGCGTTCAAGCGTCCGGGGACCGCATGCGGCGTCGATGGGGTACTGGTCTCGGAGAACCCTTACGGGCAGATCCGCGCCGCGCGAAGGCGCATGGGAGGATCACGATGAGACGATT
>JBGPHD010000107.1:0-10463 GCA_041484135.1 Gemmatimonadota bacterium | reverse complement strand
CGTTCCGCCGTGGGCCATCACCATGTACAGCAGCCCCGCCCGCGCGTTCTCGCCGTCCTGGTCGTCGGAGACGACGAGGACGTAGCTGGCGAGCGTCATGCCTTCCCAGGCGAGGAGAAAGGTCAGCGCGTCGCCGGCGCAGCAGGCGATCGCCATGCAGCCCAGGAACACGTTCAGCGCGAGCACCTGCGCCGCCTGCCGCGCCGGTGCCGCGTCCGGTGCGTGCGTCCGGAGGTAGGCCGGCCCGTAGATCGCGGCCGCGACGGCCACGAGGGAGATGACCAGCAGGAAGTAGGCCGAGAGGCCGTCCACCGAGAGCGAAAGCCGGGCGAACGGGAAGAGGTCCGGGAGCGGCAGGATGAGCGCGCGCCCCGGGGCGCCAAGGAGCACACCTAACGATACGCCGAGGCCGGTCACGGCCCCCGCCAGCGCGGCCAGGTGACCCACCCCGAGCGCGAGTCGGCCCGACCACCGCGCAAGCAGGGAGGAGAGCGCCCCCGCCACGTAGCATACCGCCATCAGCACGAGGCCCGAATCGGCGTCCACCTCGCCTCCCTAGTTCACGGCCGCGGCCGCGTGGAGCGTCAGCCCCCGGGCCATCAGCGCGATCCTTCCTCGATCCTGCCTAACAACCTCAGCAGGCCGTCCAGCATCGTCAGGGGATGCGGCGGGCACCCCGGCACCCAGAGGTCCACCGGCATCCCGTCCGGGACGCCGTTCCCGACCTCCGGGCTGCCGCGGAACGGACCGCCGTCGATGGCGCAGGCGCCCACCGCGATCACCAGCCTCGGCTCCGGCGTCGCCTGCCACGTGGCCTCCAGCGCCGATCGCATGTTGACGCTGACCGCGCCGGTGATGACGATCCCGTCGGCGTGGCGCGGGGATGCCACGAACTGGATCCCGAACCGCGCCATGTCGAACACCACGTTGCCGAGCGCGACCAGCTCCGCCTCGCAGCCGCTGCAGCTCCCCGCGGCCACCGACCGCAGCCGGAGCGACCGGCCGAAGAGCCGCCGCGCCTGCTGGTCGAGCGCGCCCGCCAGCTCCACCTCTCCGCCCGCTGAGACCAGGCCCTCGCGCGTGCGGCTCGCCATCCGGTGGTCCGTGGTGTAGCGCACCGCGCCGTCGGGACAGGCCGCCGCTTCGTCCGGGCTGAAGAGCGACGCGCCGGCATCCACCCGCACCGTCCCGTCCGGCCCTTGGACGAGCATCCCCGAGGGAACGCGCGCCGCGCATTCCCGGCACCCGCCCGCGCACTTCGTCGCGTCGCGGACCGGGCGGCCGCGATAGCGCTCGGGAAGGTCGGCGGCGCCCGCCGGCATCGTGAGCGTCGGCGTTCCCTGCCGGCTCCTCGTCCGGATCAGCTCCACCAGGCCGAGCACGTCGCCGCGCGGCGTGCTCACAGATCGTGGCCCGCGTAGGAGAGGTTGAAGCTCTTGTTGCACAGCGGGAAGTCCGAGATCTGGTTCCCCGGCATCGCCGCGGCCAGCGCGCTCCAATTGTGGAACGACGGATCGGTGACCTTGTGCCGGCGGATCCCGCCGAGCTCGTCGGTCACGACGACGTGCGCGATCTCGCCGCGCCACCCCTCCTCCATCGCGACGACCAGCTCGCCGGGGCGCAACGCGCCCACCTCGACCCTCGGCGCGCCCCGGGGGATGGCCGCGACCTGTTCCGTCGCGAACTCGAGGGAGCGCTGGATCTCGAGCCGGCGGACCAGCGCGCGCGCCAGCACATCGCCCGCCCACGCGGTCGCGACCGGGATGTGCGTGAAGCGGAAGATCCCGTACGGATGATCGTGCCTCACGTCGCGGGGGACCTCGCACGCGCGGGCCACCGGCCCCACGCAGCCCAGGTCGTGACACGCCGCCCGCGGCACCGTCCCCACGCCCTCGAGCCGGCTCTGGACCGACGGGTTCTCGAACATGAGGCGCGCGACGGGTACGAACTCCTCCGCCAGCCGCGCCAGGCGCGTGCGCATCTGGTCGGCCATGGCCGGCGGGAGGTCGAAGCCGACGCCGCCCGGCCGCACCAGGCCGCGGCCGTAGCGACTGCCGCTGAGCGTCATCAGCAGGTTCAGGCATTCGCCGCGCATCCGGCCGAAGAACGCGGCGGCCGGCTGGTAGGCCACGTCGCCGGCCATCGCGCCCAGATCGCCGATGTGGTTGGCCAAGCGCTCGATCTCCAGCGCTATGCCGCGGATGGCCTGGGCCCGCGGCGTCTTGCGGCTGCGGGCCAGGGCCTCGAGGGCCCCGCAGTACGCGCTGGCGTGGCCGATCACCGTGTCCCCGGCGATCGACTCGGCCACCAGGATGGCGCGCTCGCGCGGCGCGGTCTCCAGCAATCGCTCCACGCCGCGATGCTGGTAGCCGAGCACGATCTCGAGGTTGAGGACGTGCTCCCCGTGCGCCTGGAAGCGGAAATGGCCGGGCTCGATCACGCCGGCGTGCACCGGGCCCACGGCGACCTCGTGGACGTCCTCACCTTCGACCCGGAAGAAGGGATACGCCTCGCGGTCGATCGCGGTCGACGCGCCGGCCGCCGGACGATGATCGCCCGGATGGCGGCGCACCGGCTTGAGCGACGGGTGGCCCTCGGGCGTGACGCCGCACTGCTCCCAGATCTCGCGCTCGAAGAGGTGCGCCTGCGGACAGTCGGGCGTGAGGGCCGCATAACGCTCGTCGACCAGCGTGCGCGCTCCGCCCAGGAACCCGCGCCGGTCGTCCGCCAGGATCACCACCAGCCGCGTGCGGCCGGCCTCCGGCATCCCGAACAGCGAGACGATGCGCCACCCCGCCTGGACCGCGTCCACGACGGTGGCCCGGAACCGTTCCACCGGCTCGTCCGGCAGCGCGGCCAGGGGAACGCCGAACCGGTTCCGGAGGCCGACCGCGTCGAAGGCGCTCACGGCGCGTGCCCCCCGAGCGTGATGGCCGCCCGCGCCAGCGCCCGCTGCAGGGGCGCCGGGATGTTGACGCCGAGCCAGAGGACCGCGGCGGCGAGCGCGGCCGGCCCCAGCACGAGCCAGCCGCTCTCCTTGACCGGCGGCCGCGCCGGCGCGGGCTCGCCCAGCAGCATGCCGAGCATCATCGCGGCGATCCCGACGAACAGGACCGCGAGCAGGATGACGATGCCGGCGGCGATCCACGGACGGCCTTCCGCGAGCGCGGCCCTGAGGATGGTGAACTCGCTGACGAACGGCCCGAAAGGCGGCGAGCCCGTGACGGCGAAGAGGCCGACGAGCAGCAGCGCGCCCGACACCGGCACCGACCGCAACACGCCCCGGTTCCCGGCCGCCACCGACGTGCCCGTCGCCAGCACCACGTTGCCGGCGCTCAGGAACAGCAGCGCCTTCACCAGGCCGGCGTTGATGACGTGCAGCACCGCGCCGTACGTCCCGATGCCGCCGAGCCCGAGCCCGAGGGCCAGGAGCCCCATGTGCTCGACGCTCGAGTAGGCGAAGAGCCGCTTGACGTCGCTCTGGAGGAGCACGTACGCCGCCGCCACCGCGAGCGACAGGAGCCCGAAGGCCACCAGCAGCGGCCTGGCGAACGGCGCGAGACCGGCGGCGATCACGACCTCCGTGATGCGTGCCAGCCCGAGGAACGCGCAGCTCGTGAGCGCGCCCGCCATCAGCCCGCCCACCAAGCTCGGCGCCTCGCCGTAGGTGTCGGGCTTCCAGGTGTGCAGCGGCGCGAGGCCCATCTTGGTCCCGAAGCCCACCAGCAGGAACACGAACGCGCCCTTGAGCCACGCCGGGTGGAGCAGCGGCGCCGCCGCGATGAGGTCCTCGAGCACCAGCGGCCGCCCAGTGCCCTCCACCGCCGACTGCGCCGTGGCGAGGAAGAAAGTGCCGAGCAGCGCCAGCGCGATCGCCACCGACGACATGACCAGGTACTTCCAGACCGCTTCGAGCGAGCGGCGGTCGTGCCGGTGGAAGATCAGCGGCGCCACCGCCAGCGTCGTCGCCTCCATCCCGATCCAGAGCAGCGCGAAGTGGTGGCTCACCGCCACCAGCGACGCGGCGGACAGGAACGCGAGCAGGCAGCTCACGAACGCCCGCCCGCCGCGCGGGTCCTCGCGCCTGAGGTACCCCACGGTGGTGAGGGCGACGGCGAGGAAGATCGCGCTCACCAGCCCGAGCACCACGAGCCCCAGCGCGTCCGCGGCGATCCAGCCACCTAACGCCGGTGGCGGCGGGTTCAGCGCCACCGCGCCCACCAGGCCGAGGTGCAGCACCGCCACCGCCACCAGCCACACCGTGCGGTACGCCTTCTCCTGGTGCGCGTAGGCGCCGAGGGCCGCCAGCGCCGGCAGGACGACGAGCGCCACGAGCAGCGTCATTCGATCAACGCGTCCAGTCGCGTCGCGTCGAGCGAGTCGAACTCCCGGTTGATGTGGAAGACCACGATGCCCATGACGAACACCGCGACGAAGATGTCCAGGAGCACGCCGACCTCGACGAGGAACGGCACCCGCTCGGCCTGGGTCAGCCCGAACAGGTAGATGCCGTTCTCGAGCATCAGGTACCCGACCACCTGGTTGATCGCCTTGCGGCGGGTCGTCAGGACGACCAGCCCCATCATGACGGTCGCCAGCGCCACCGGCACCAGCAGGTCGCCGGAGCGCTCCGGCAGCGGCAGGCGCCCCGCGATCGCGAACGACACCGCCAGCGCGATCGCGCCCAGGAGCAGCGACGCGACGAAACCCACCCGCGGCTCGACCTCCCGGCGGATGGACGCCTCGCGGATGGCCCAGAACAGGAATCGCGGCAGCAGTACGCCCTTGACCGCGATCGTCCCGGCCGCGAGCGCGACCCCGTGCACCGACCATCCGGCCTGGAGCGTCACCGGGAGGAGCCCGAGGAGCAGGCCCTGGAGCGCCACCGCGCGGATGCAGGTGCTGAGGCGTCCCGTCCCGAGCGCGAGGAAGCTCGTGAGCACGACGAGCAGCAGGAGGGTGGCTTCGATGCCCGGCATGGCTAGCGGAGGAGGAGGATGGCGGCGAACGCCGCGAGGGCCGACGCGGCGACGAGGAGCTGCGGCACGCGATCGAGCCGGAGGCGCGCCATCACCGACTCCACGAGCCCGACCACGACCGCGACCACCACCAGGCCCGCGAGCAGGATCGCCGCGGACACCGGGGCGCTGACGCCCGTCCGCGGCACCATCACGCCGACCACGAGCGCCGCGAACACCGCGAGCTTCAACGCCCCGCCGTAGAGGATGAGGCCGAGATCGGGGCCGCTGTGGTCGAGCACCATCACCTCGTGGATCATCGTGAGCTCGAGGTGCGTGGCCGGATCGTCCACCGGGACGCGGGAGCCTTCGGCCAGCAGGATGATGAAGAGCGCGATCCCCACCATCACCAGCGGCGGACCGCCGGCGCTCCAGGCCACGGCCAGCGGCGTGCCCAGGATGCCGCCCAGCGACAGCTCGCCGGTCGCCAGCACCAGCGCGAGCAGGCAGAGGAAGAGCGCCGGCTCCGTGAACGCGGCGAAGCCCGCTTCACGGCTCGCGCCCATGCCCTCGAAGCTCGAGCCGGTATCGAGCGCCGCCAGCACCAGCACGAACCGACCCAGGGCGAGGAGACCGGCGAAGAGCAGCAGGTCGCCCGAGAATCCCGCGACCGGACTCCGGCCGTCGAAGGGCAGGAGGAGCGCGGCGAGCAGCGACGTCAGGAGCCCCACCAGCGGCGCCGCCCGGAAGACCGCGGTCGTGGTCTCGCTCAGCACCGCGCCCTTCCGCGCCAGCTTCGCCAGGTCACGGTACAGCTGCAGGACTGGCGCGCCGCGGCGCCCCGTGAGGAACGACTTGGTGCGGCCGGCGATGCCCGGGAGCGCCGGCGCCGCGAGGAGCACCAGGCCCAGCGTCGCGACGGAGGAGGGCGTCACAGCGGGCGCGCCGCCACCACGAGGTACGCGAGCAGCACGATCACCGTGGTCAGGACATAGAACAGGCCGTTGGAGAGCCGGCCCCGCTCCAGCGGGCGCAGCCTGGCGGCGAGCGCCTGGAGCCCGCCCCAGGCCCGCTCGAGCACTCCGTCAAGGACCGGGTCGTGCGCGTGCGTCGCGAACGTCGCGGGGCCCCGCTCGGCCTCGACGCCCGCGAGCGGCCCGTAGGCCTCGAGCAGCGGCGCGGCGAACGACGAGGCCGTGTACTGCATGCGCGCGCTCGTCAGCGCGTAGCCGCATCCCCACGTGGGGCCGCTGCGCACCGGGCGGCGCCGGAGAACCGCCGCGCGCAGCATCCATCCCGCCCCCAGCGTGACCACGAGGGCCGCCGCGCTCCACGCGATCCACCGCACCGACGCCATCACGTCGCCGACGCCGCCTAACGTGCCGGCGTCCGGCACGCCCGCCACCGCGGCGCCGGCGCGCAGCGCCGGCCCTACCACGACCACGGGAAGGAGCCCGATGAACCCGCACGCCACGGCCAGTACCACCATCGGCGCGAGGAGGCCCGCCGGCGCCTCGCGCGGCGCCCGGGCCAGGGGCGTCCGGGCCCGGCCGAGGAAGATCACGCCGCACACCTTCGCGAAGCACGCGAGCGCCAGCGCGCCGATCAGCCCGAGCCCCGCCGCCCCGAAGATCGCGAGCCGCAGCGGCGAGGTCGTGACGCCGCCCCGCAGCAGCGCCTGGAAGACCACCCACTCGCTCACGAACCCGTTGAGGGGCGGCAGGCCCACGATCGCGGCCGACGCCACCAGGAAGAGCACCCAGGTGACCGGCATCGCCCGCGCCAGGCCGCCGAGCCGGTCGATCTGCCGCGTGCCCGTCGCCTTCCCCACCGCGCCCGCGCCAAGGAACAGCAGGCTCTTGAAGAGCGCGTGGTTCATCACGTGCAGCGCCGCCCCCGCGTACCCGAGCACCGCGACCGCCGGGACATGATAGGCGGAGCCCAGCGCCCCCACCCCGAGACCGAGCAGGATGATGCCGATGTTCTCGACGCTGTGGTACGCGAGCAGGCGCTTGAGATCGTGCTGTGCCAGCGCCCACAACACGCCGAGCACGCCCGACAGGAGACCGAGCGTGAGCACGGTCCAGCCCCACCACGCCGGCGGCGCGCCCGTCAGGGCGACGAGCCGCAGCAGGCCGTAGATGCCGGTCTTGATCACGAGCCCCGACATCAGCGCGGACACATGGGACGGCGACGCGGCGTGCGCGCCCGGGAGCCAGAAATGCAGCGGCACGAAGCCCGCCTTGACGCCGAACCCGGCCAGCCCGAGGAGCAGCACCACGGCCCCCGCGCGCGGGAGGGCCGGAGCCGCCGCCGCCAGCGACGCGAACGTGAGGTCGGGCGCGTGCACGCCCCAGAGCGCGAAGAGGACGAAGAGCGCCAGCGTGCCGGTGTGGGTCGCCACGAGGTAGATGAGGCCCGCGCGGCGCACCTCGGCCCGCTCGCTCTCGAACACCACGAGGAGGTAGGCGCTCAGCGCCATGAGCTCCCACGCGGAGAGGAACGCGACTGCCGCCTGGGCGGTGACCACCAGCGCCAGGGAGACTAGGAGGATCGCGACCAGGAGGTGCCCGAACGCCACGGGCCGGTGCGGCCGCTCATCCCGGAGATACGCGGCGCCGTACACCGCGCTTGCCGCGCCCACGCCGAGGAAGACCAGCGCGAAGAACGCGGAGAGCGCGTCGAGACCGAAGACCCACGGACCCCCGGGCACCGCCGCCGCGAGCTGCACGTTCTCCACCCGGCCGCCCGCCAGCACGCGCAGCGCCGGCACGGCGCTCACCACCGCACCCGACATCACCAGGAGGACGAAGAGCGCGTCCCCCAGCCGCGGCCGTGACCGGAGGATCACGGCGCCGGCGCCGCCCGCGAGGATCAGCGCGAGCCCGGCGAAGAACAGCGTCATCGCCGCCCGCCTTCCGGACCCTGCATCGCGCGGAACGCGCCCGTGCTGCGGGCTTCCGCCAGCTCGATCAGCCCGATGATCTCCTCCGCCGGCGCCCGCTGCTGCAGCGCCGCGCGCAGCCGCTCATCGCGCAGCACGAAGCCGAGCTGGGCCAGGATCCGGAGATGGATGGGGATGCTCGGGCTGATCACCGTGAAGAGCGCGTGCACCGGCTGGCCGTCCACCGCCTCGAAGTCGACCGGGTGCTCGAGGAGGCAGAGGGTGACGAACGGCGTCTCCACATGGAGCAGGATCGGATTGCGCACGTGCGGGATCGCGATCCCGTCGCCGACCCCCGTCGATCCCATCGCCTCGCGGGCCTCCAACACCGTGACGAGGAACTCGCGGTCCATCTCCGGTGGGAGCGGGAGCCGCGCCACGATGTCGCGCAGCACGGTAGCCTTGTCGCCGCCGGCGAGGTCGGCGTGGATCCCGCCCTCGCGCAGCAGCAGCGACAGCGCCGGCACTTCGTCCGGCTGCTGCCGGGCCTGGTCCAGGAGACGGCGCGACACGGTGATCCCGTTCTCCGTGGCCCACTCCCATACCTCGATCGCGTTGAGATGCAGACGCTCGTCCACCCGGTGCGCCGGCAATCCGCGCTGGCGGATCCAGGTGCGCACCTTGGCTTCGCTCACCCCGAGATAGGAGGCCGCCTGACGGACCGTGATCTGCATCGGCTACGGCGCGCCGCCGCCGAAGACGCGGCGCTCCGTCTCGTCCACCAGCGCCAGGACCGCGACCGGCCCGCCCGCCGCGCGAAGGCTCTCGAGGAACGCGGGCTCGCGGCACAGCCGCGACGCCTTCGCCTGGAGCACCAGGTGGTCGCGTTCGTCACGGGCCAGCAGCAGGAACAGCAGGTCGACGCGGCTGTGGTCGAGCGCGTCGAAGTCGATCGCCGCGGGGAGCCGCCCGATCGCCACCAGGTTGTGCGCCAGCGCCCGCGGCTCCCACCGCGAGGTGTGGAGCAGCGCGACCCCCTCGGGAAGGGCCGTGCTGCACAACGCCTCCCGCTTGAGGATCCGCCCGGTGATCGCCGGCACGTCCACCGGCTCCGGGAAAGTGACCTGCTCGACGAAGGCGCCGACCACCTCAGGCACCGAGCCCGGGGTCACCGCGATGAGCGCGTTAGGGGGGGCGAGGTGTTCGCGCAGCGTCAGGGCCGGACTGGTCCTGGGTGCCTGGATCTCCTGCAGCTCCGCCGAGTCGAGCTGGTGCATCTTGAGGTCCAGCCAGTAGTCCACCGCGGATTTCCTGAACCTCCACTGGCCGCCCACCTTGAGCGCGGGGATCTGGTCGCGCTCCAGCATGCGGTAGACCGTCCGCTGAGAGAGCTGGAGGTATTCGGCAAGCTGTTTGGGAGTGAGGAGGTCGGGCATGGTGGCGCCGGTACGAATAGCCCTATTTGACGCGATTTGTCAATAGATGGCGTGTTTTGTCATAGGCAATGGGCAATAGGCAATAGGCAATAGGAACACCGCCCAGCCTCCCATTGCCTATTGCCTACTGCCTATTGCCTACTCCCGCGGCGGCTCCGGCGGCGGCCGGCGGAGCCCGACCATCACGCCAAGATGGTAGACCACCAGGTTCGCCTCGCTCTCGATCGGATTCACCTGCATGGTGTTGCCCACCACCTGCACGCCGTTCCTCGTCACGTAGGTCACCCGCCCGTTGTTGAGGTACCGGGCGCCGAGGTCGAGGTTCACCATGCGGCTGATCCTGACCAGCAGGCCTGCCCCCCCTTCGGTCGCGAGCGTGAAGTCGTCGTAGTTGGTGGAACTGGCGAACGGGGAGTTGCCCCCCGAGCCTCGGACCTCCGACGTAGTCGCGAAGTACGAGAAGCCGACGCCCCCGAGCACGTACGCCTTGAGGCCCCCATGGCCGAACGTGAGCTGCGGCCCCACGGTGAGTCCCACGATCTCGTTGTTGGTGGTGACGTCGACGGTGATCCCGGGCACCAGCGGGTAGCGGTTGGTCTGCGAGCCGTAGATGAGGAGCATCGCGGACAGGCGCAGTCCGAGGACACCGTCCGGGGTCGGCGTGTACAGGAAGCTCCCGCCGAAGCCGCCTCCCACGTCCACGTAGTTCGCGAACTCGCCGATCGCCTGCCCCACCTGGAGCCCGACGCCCACGAACGCCACCGGCGGCGCGAGGTTCGGCTCGCGGTACGGGCGCCGTTGCGCCAACGCCGAGCCCGCTGCCGTCGTCGTGAGAAGCATGACCGCCGCACAGAATCGTCTCATCGTGATCCTCCCATGCGCCTTCGCGCGGCGCGGATCTGCCCGTAAGGGTTCTCCGAGACCAGTACCCCATCGACGCCGCATGCGGTCCCCGGACGCTTGAACGCGATGTGCAGGTGCTTCCCCCGGCTGGGATACGACGCGTTCCCCGTGTGTCCCACCCGGCCGAGGGGCTGGCCCTGCCTGACGATGTCACCGGCCCGGACCAGGACTCCAGCCTGGAAGTGGGCCAGCAGGAAGTACCCGCCGGAGAAGGGGTCGAAGAGGAGCAGGCCGTTGCCGGTCCGGCGCGAGAGGCCGTCCCCTTCGTAGTAGAAGCCGCGG
>JBGPHD010000106.1:0-10493 GCA_041484135.1 Gemmatimonadota bacterium | reverse complement strand
GGCCGGCGCCCGCGTCGCGGCGGACTCGGCATTGCCCCCGCACCCCACCGCCGCCAACAGGGGTAGGCCTAACGTCAGCAGGGCGGCGCTCCGGAACACCTGCGCGTCTGCGCGTCTGCGCGTCTGCGCGTCTGTCCTGCTGCGCGTCTGTCCTTGCTTCATGCCCAGAGCCTCCACCAGACGAGCCGCAGCCACCGCACCGGCCCGCGCAGCACGCGCCCGGCCACCGACATCGAGCCCGTGAGCACCTTGGCGTGGGCGGCCATGCCCGGCCGGAGCAGGCCGCCGGGATTGGCGACGGCAGCGCGGACCGGGTAGGTCACCGTGCCACGCACCACCCCGGGGACCTCGCCCACGAAGGTGACGCGTCCCTCGAAGGTCCGCTGCGGCAGCGCGTCCACCCGGAGCCGGACGCGCTGGCCCGCCGCCACCCGCGCGATCTCGCGCTGCTCCACGCCGAAGTCCAGCTCCAGCGTGTCGGTCCGGCCCAGCGCGACCACCAGGTCTCCCGCGTCGAGGTGCATGCCGACCCGCTCCTCGGGCCGCGCCGTGAGCACCACGCCCGAGACGGGGGCGCGCACCGTGGTCGCCGCGATCTGCTCGTCGAGGAGCGCCACCTCCTGGCTGAGGCCCGCCAGCCGGGCGCGCTGCATCTGCGCCTCCGCGGCGTTGCCCCGGCTCTCCGCCGTGGCCGCGAGCCGGTCCGCGACCGCCGCCGCGGCCGCGGCCCCCTCCCGCTCCGCCCGGAACTCGGCGTCGCGCAGGTGGGCGAGCGGCGCGCCCCGCGTCACCACCGACCCTTCCCGCACGAACGCCCGCTCGATGACCCCCGGCAGCGGCGTCCGCGCCTCGGCGTAGAGGCCGGCCCGGAACGCCGGCGCGTCGCCTCCCACCCGGAACGGCCACCGCACCAGCGTGACCAGCGCCAATCCCGCGATGGCCGCCACCGCGTACACCTGGAGCTTGCGGCGCGGGATGGCCAGCAGCGCGCGCTTCTTCGCGGCCAGCGCCCCCAACGCGTCCACCAGCGGCACCTGGCTGTACAGCTCCGCGTTGCGCAGCGAGACGGTGGCCTGGTTGGCCAGGATCTCCGCCAGCTCGCGCTGCGTGGGGGTGATGAAATCCGGCCGGGTGGACTCGAACATGAGGACGCCTAACATGCCCTGCTCGTCCTTCAGCGGGAGGTAGAGCCCGCTCTTCAGCCCCTCGGCGTCCAGGTCCGCGCCGAACGCCTCGGTGAACGCGGCCTCCGCATCGCTCCCCGGCGCGTCGCGGTCGGTGAGATGGAACGGCTCGCCGTGCCGCATGACCCATTCGCCCCACGTGGACAGGCGCTGGGCCCGCTCGCTCCTGGGGTCCACCTTCTCCTCGCCCGCGATCGCGCGGATCTCGCAGGCGCCCTTGTGCGCCAGCCCGATGGCGGCCTGGTCGAAGGTGAGCGCCCGCGAGGCGAGGTTCACCACCGACTGCAGCAGCCGGTCCATGTCCAACGTGGACGTGAGCTCGCGGCTGATCTCCAGCAGCGTCGCCAGGTCGCGCGCCCGCTTCTCGGCCTGGTGCAGCTGCGCGTTGCGCAGCGCCACGGCCGCCGCCGCCGCCAGGCCCTCGAGCAGCTCGCGGTCGCGGTCGGTGAAGATACCCGCGTCGGTGACCTTGTTGGTGACCTGGATCGAGCCCACCGTCACCCCTTCGGAGATCATCGGGGTGGCGAGGAGCGTGGTGGTGATGAACCCGCTCATCCGCGCCGACTGCATCTGGAACCGGGGATCCTGCATGGCGTTCGCGACGATGGTGCTGCGCCCCTTGCGCGCCACGTCACCCACGAAGCCACTGCCCAGCGGCACGGTGGTGTCCACCAGCTTCTGGCTGGCGCTCCCCATGGCCAGCCGGCACCGCAGCACGTCGCCCTCGGCGATCCAGATGGACCCGCCCTGCGCGCCCAACGCCGTCAGGACGCGGTCGAAGACCTTGGGCAGCAGCGCGTCGAAGTCGAGCGACGCCGTGAACTCCATGCTGATGGTATGGAGCAGGCGCAGCCGTTCGAGCTCGTCGCGGAGATCCTCCGGCGGGGCCGACGTGAGGTCCTGCTCACCATCCATCCGGCCAAAAGGGCTCGCAAATCGGGAGGGTGTCAAGATGCCGCGCGGGACCGGGGGCGGACAGCAAAGGGGCGTCCGCTGCTAACGGACGCCCCTGCGAGGGATGAAGATCGGGCGGTTACTCGTCCGACGGGAGCACGCCCGACGGGGCGATGCGCTCTTCCAGCTCCTCGACCGACAGCTCGAGCGCCGACGCGTTCTTCCCGGTGGCCTTGCGGATCGCGGCCTGCTGCTCGGGGGTCAGGTTCATCCGGAACGGCGTCTTACCAGCCATGACAACCTCCTGAAGATGTGATGAGTGGATCGGTACCTGCGCACCTGCTGGTGGGCGACTTCGAACCCCACCGTGAAAGCCGGTCGTGAACCGCTATGGCAATTGGACGATGGGCAACCTAGGACCCCATCGTGAAAGCGTCGTGAAAGGCGCCCTTGCAGGGCCGCCGTGGGGGGGTAGGTTACCCCCTCTCTCTGCCGTCAGGTGAGGCAATGCCCGCCATCACCCTGCACCTCCTTGGGCCACCCTCCGTGGCCTCGCTCCCGGCGCCGTCCGCGCCCGGCAGTCTCGCGTCGAAGACGCTCGCTCTTCTGGCCTTCCTCGCGCTCGAGCCGGGTCCGCATTCGCGTGAAGAGCTGGCCACCCTCCTTTGGGGCGAGTCGCCCGAGACCGCGGCCCGGGCGTCCCTGCGCCAGGCGCTGAAGCAGCTGCGCGCACTGGCGGGCGCATCGGTCCGGATCGACCGGGCCAAGGTGGAGCTGACCGACCCGGTGGAATCCGACGTCTCGGCCTTTCTCCAGGCGGCGGGCCCCCGACCCTCCGAAGCCCTGCGGTTCGACGTGCCGAGGTTCATGAGCGGGTTCGCGATCCATCACGCGCCCGCGTTCGAGGAGTGGGTGGCCTCCACGCGGCAGATGCTGATGCGCCGCTACGAGCAGCTGCTGCGCGCTTCGGCCCGGGACGCGATGACCCGCTCGCACTGGCGCGAGGCGGCGGGGATCGCCGAGCGCTGGCTGGCGGTGGATCCCCTCTCGGACGAAGCGACCCGGGTGGCGGTGGAGTCGCACTACATGCTGGGAGATCCGGCCGCCGCACTGGCCCGGCTGGCGGAGTACCGCGCGCACGTGACCCGCGAGCTCAAGACGCCCCCTTCCGAAGCGCTGCTCACCCTGGCGCGCCGCATCGAGGCCGACCTCGACGCCCAGAAACGACACGCCCCGGCGCACGAGGAGGATGCCCGTACGCCCTCCTTCCAGGCCGGACTCGTCGGGCGCGAGCGCCAGTGGGCGATGCTGACGCAGGCGTGGCGCGCGGCGGCGGGCGGCGCCGGACGCGTGGTCCTCATCGAGGGCGAGGTCGGCGTCGGCAAGACGCGCCTCGCGGAGGACTTCGCGCGGTGGGCGCGGGCGGAGGGCGCGACCGTGCTTCGCGGGCGAGGCTACGACCCCAGGTCAGGGATCCCGTACGGGCCGATCGTGGAGGCGCTGCGCGAGGCGCTCGACGCCCCGGGCCTCAGCGGCACCGCCCCCGAGTGGCTGACCGAGGTGACGAGGCTCCTGCCGGAGCTCCGGCGCCGCTTCCCCGGGGTGGCCGAGCCGCCGGCCCGGACCGACGCGGCGCACCGCTGGCGGCTCCTCGAGGGCGTGGCCCAGATCCTCCTTGCCCTCGCGGCCGAACGCCCCACGCTGCTCCTCATCGACGACCTCCAGTGGTGCGACACCGACACCTGCGCCCTCCTCCATTTCCTCGCTCGCCGGCTCGAGACGGCGGCGGCGGCGCTGGTGGCCACGGTCCGCCTGGGCGAGCTGGACCAGGACCTCCAGCCCGCGCGCCTGTGCCGCTCGCTCCGGGCCCGCGCGATGGCGACCTCGATCGAGGTCACGCCGCTCAGCGTGGATGAGATCTGGCTCCTCATACGCGACATGGGGAAGATCAAGTCGCCCACCGGCGGCCGCCGGTTCGCGACCCGGATCCACGAGGTCACGGACGGCAACCCGTTCCACGCGATCGAGCTGTGCAAGACCCTCTTCAGCCAGGGACTCCTGGCCGTGGACGAGACCACGGGTGAGTGGACCGCGTCGACCACCGGGAATACCGAGCAGTCGGAGCTGCTCCCGATGCCGCCCACGGTGCGCGATGCCATCGCGGAGCGGGTGGCGCGCCTCCCGTACGACCTCCGCGACCTCCTCGCCACGGTGGCGGTGTCGGCGATCGGATGCCGCACGCCCTTGCTGTCGCACGTCCACGGGATCTCGCGGCTCCAGGCGGCCTTCCGGGGGGACGCGTTGGTCGAGCGCATGCTCCTGGCCGAGGACGGCGGCGTGTACCGGTGCGCCCATCCCGTCATCGCCGACGTGGTGCGGGAGGGGCTGAGCGTCCCCAGGCGGCGCGAGATCCACCGGGCCATCGCCCTGTCGCTCGAGGCCGCCGCGCCCGCCGACGTCGGCGAGATCGCGGGCGAGATCGCACGGCACGCGGCCCGGGGGGGCGAGCGCGCCCTGGCGCACCGGTCCGCCATGCAGGCGTGCGACGAGGCGGTGCGCCGCTACGCCTTCGAGGAGGCGCTCTCCTGGCTCGACCTGGCCGCCGGCGTGGCCGAAGCGGGGGAGGAAGTCGAGGCGGTGAACCGCCGCACCGCCGATGTGCTGGGGGTCGCGGGGTGGACCGAGCCTCCCCATCCGCCGAAGCGGCCCGGCACCCCCGCCCGTGGGCTCGCCCAGATCGATCTGGACCTCGGGGCGCCGTGACCAGACTCTTGCGGCGGGACCCCCCAACCCGCATTTTCACCGTTCGCTCCGCAACGCCTTGACCTTGTGAACCTTAACGCACTCGATTCACCCTACCTGGTGGCGCTGACGACGGCGCCGTCGGCCGAGGCGGCTCGGGTGCTCGTGCGGTCCCTGGTCGAGCGGCGCCTGGTGGCGTGCGGCACCATCATTCCCGGCGCGACCTCCATCTACTGGTGGCGTGACGCGGTGGAAGAGAACGCCGAGTGCGTCGTTATGCTGAAGACGACGGCGGCGCGGTGGAGCGAGCTGGCGGCGGCGCTGCCCGGGCTGCACCCGTACGACGTGCCGGAGTTGGTCGCGCTGCCGATCGTCGCGGGGCACGGGCCCTATCTGGAGTGGCTGCGCGCGGAGACGGAGACGCCCGCGCGAACGAAGGAGTGAGGCGCATGGGTCGGTCGAGACGGCGGCAGCGTGAGGACGGACAGGGAGTCGACCCGCAGGCGTCGGCGATGGAGACGCTCGCGCCCACCTACGTGTCGATGCCGCCGGCATCCGAATGGACGAACGACATCGAGGCACCGGTGCTGCCGCTCGAGGGACTGCAACCGTGGGAGCCGATCCGCGGACCGGCGCTCGCGCTCGAAGAGCCGGAGTCGGACGAGGGGTCCGTCGGCGATTCCGCCGATCCGGCGCAGCTGGTCCTGGACGAGGCGCCAATGACCGAGTCCGCGGCGCGCCCGAGCGGCGACACGGCGCTGATGGACGCCGACCTCGCGACGGTGCTGCACGGCGCCGCCCCGGCGGCGGACTTCGAGCTGGAGCTGGTGAGCGCCCCGGCGGCCGAAGCGGCCCCTACCACCGAGCCCGAGCCGGCAGAGGTGCCCGCGGCACCGTCGGCCGAGGCGTCGGTGGAAATCGTGGCCGAGGTCGTCCCGCCCGACCCGATCGAGATGCTGTACGCGGAGGCGCGGGCGGCGGCCGATGCGGGTGACGCCGCCGGCGCCAAGGCGATCTACCGTCGGCTGCTCACCGCGCACCCCGGCCACATCCGCGCGCGCAACAACCTCGCCCTGCTTCTCGATGCGGGCGGCGATCATGCCGCGGCGCTCGCGGAACTGGACCGTGCCCTCGACATCGAAGAGGAGAACGCGACCCTGCTCACGAACCGCGGCGCGCTGCTGGGCGCGATGGGGCGGTTCGCGGCGGCCGAGCGCGACCTCAAGCGCGTGTTGCGCGTCGAGCCGGCGCAGGCCGAAGCGCTCTTCAACCTCGGCGTGGTGATGACCAAGAAGGGTCTCTGGGCCGAGGCGGTGCCGCATCTCAGGCGCGCGATCGAGCTCGAGCCGGAGCGGGGCGCGGCGCACTTCTACCTCGGCGAGGCGCTGAACCACGTGGACGATCTGCACGGCGCGATGACGGCGTACCAGCGCGCCGGGGAGCTCCAGCCCCAGAACCCGCGGGCGCTCTACGGGCTCGGCATCGTCTACGACCGGCTCGGCCGCCCGGACGATGCCGCGCAGATGTATCGCCGCTCGCGGGAGGTCGGCCGAAGGTGATCCACGTGGTCGTGGGCGACCTCGCGTCCACCGTGGCGGACGCGGTGGTCCGGCCCGCGACGACCAGGCTGGAGCCGATCACCCCGGCCCTGCGCCGCCTCGACGAGGCCGCAGGGCCGCGGTTTCAGGAGCAGTGCCACGTGCAGTGGGAGCTGGGCGTCGGCGCGGCGGTGGTGACGCGGGGCGGGGACCTCGCCGCCGAATTCGTGATCCACGCGGTGATCGGCACGTCGCCGGATGACGTGAGCGCGGACGGGGTGCGGCGCGCGGTGGACGCGGCACTCTGGCAGTCCCGGCAGTGGCAGATGCAGACCCTCGCCTTCCCCGCCCTGGGCCAGGGCGCGCTCTCGACCCAGGCGTCGGCCGCCACAATCATCCCCCCGATCCGCGAACACCTGCGGAACGCCGAGCACCCCGCTACTGTACTCATCGTGGTGACCAACGACGCCGAACGCGAGATCTTCGCGGCCACGATCGGGCCGGGCGACCTGTCCTGAACCGGACCAGGGTCGGCGTGCTCATCGTCGCCCTGTGGCTGGCGGGGCTCGCCGTCCTCCTCAAGCGCGAGTATTTCAAGCCGACCTCGGTCCGCCTGGCCGAAGCCGCCACGCGCGTGGGCCCCGGCGCGAGCTACTACACCCTCTCGATGGGCGGCGGCCCGATCGGCTACGCCTCGAGCACCGTGGACACCGTCGGCCCCCGCACGCCGGGCGACACCACCACCCCCGGCGTCCACGTCCAGGACGCGATGGTGCTCGACATCGAGGCGTTAGGTAGCATCCAGCGCACCGAGCTCACCACCGACATCCTCCTGACGCGCGCCCTGCACGTGCGGTCGTTCCAGGCGAGCCTCAACTCCGACGCGGCCCGGTTCGACGCCCGCGGCGTCGTGGAGGGGGACAGCATCCTGGTGCTCGAGATCGACGCGGGCGCCTCACAGCCCTCGCGCCGGCGTATCCGGCTGGAGCGGCCCATCATCCTCCCGGCGATGCTCCCGCTCCAGCTCGTGTTCGGCGGCGAGCTGCAGGTCGGCAAGACGTACACGATCCGGATGTTCGACCCGACCGTCTTCACCGAGCGCGACGTCGCCCTCGAGGTGCGGGCCGAGAGTACCATGATCATCCCCGACAGCGCGCTCAAGGACCCCGCGACCGGGCGGTGGGTGGTCGCCCGGACCGACACCGTGCACGCCTGGAAGGTCGCCGAGGCGTACGGCGGCATCATCACGGAGTCGTGGATCGACGACCGCGGGAGCATCGTCAGCTCGGTCTCGCCCATCGGGTTCCGGATGGAGCGGACCGCCTTCGAGATGGCCGTGGAGAACTGGCGGCTCAACCGGGGGACGGTCCGGGCCGCGGCGGGCCAGAACAGCGACGTCATCCAGTCCACCGCGATCGCGGCGAACATGCGCCTCGCCCCCGAGGCCCTGACCGAGCTGCGGGTGCGGCTCGAGCACGTCGATCTCAGGGGCTTCGACCTCGTGGGCGGACGCCAGCGCCTCGCGGGCGACACGCTCACCGTCACGCGCGAGACCGGCTTCGGCGAGGGACCTGCCGGCCCGCGGCCGCCGGCCTTCGTCTCCCCCCTGCCCTTCGCCGCGTCCGACACCGCGCTTGAGGAGGCGCTCGCCGCCGAGGCGCTCGTGCAGTCCGACGACCCGCGGATCCAGGCGCAGGCACGGCTGATCGCGGGGCGGGAGCGGCGCGCCGGCGCGATCGCCGAGCGCCTCACGCACTGGGTGTACGACAATCTCGAGAAGAAGATCACCATCAGCGTGCCGAGCGCGGTGCAGGTGCTCGAGGCGCGCAGCGGCGACTGCAACGAGCACACCGTGCTCTACGTCGCGCTCGCCCGGGCCCTGGGCCTGCCGGCCCGGACGGCGGCCGGCGTGGTCTACCTCCGCGGCCACTTCTACTATCATGCCTGGCCCGAGGTCTGGCTGGGTCAATGGGTGGCGGTGGACCCGACGTTCAATCAGTTTCCGGCCGACGCCTCGCACCTCCGGTTCGTCATCGGCGGGCTGGCGCGTCAGATGGAACTCATCCGCCTGATCGGGAGACTCCAGCTCACTGTGATACCCGGCGCATGATCAGGATCGAGAAGCTCACCAAGAAGTACGGCTCCTTCACGGCGGTGGACGACATCTCGCTCCACATCCCGCCGGGCACGCTCTACGGCTTCCTGGGGCCGAACGGCGCCGGGAAAACGACGACCCTGCGCATGATCGCCGGCATCCTGCGGCCCACCGCGGGCACCATCCGTATCGGCGGCCACGACGTCCAGGCGGAGCCGATGGCCGCGAAGGCCAAGCTCGGCTTCATCCCCGACCGGCCCTTCGTCTACGAGAAGCTCACCGGCGCCGAGTTCCTGCGCTTCGTGGCCGGCCTCTACGGCCAGGACGGGCAGCTGGTGGAACGGCGGGTGGACGAGCTGCTGGAGGTCTTCGAGCTGTCGACCTGGAAGAACGAGCTGGTGGAGTCGTACTCCCACGGGATGCGCCAGAAGCTGATCATCTCCTCGGCGCTGATCCACCGGCCCGAGTTGATCGTGGTGGACGAGCCGATGGTGGGGCTCGACCCGCGCGCCGCGCGGCTCCTCAAGGACCTGTTCCGCGGGTTCGTGAGCCGCGGCGGGACCGTGTTCATGAGCACCCACACCCTCGAGATCGCCGAAGCGCTGTGCGACCGCATCGCGATCATCCAGGGCGGCCGGATCGTCGCGGCGGGCACCATGGCCGACCTGCGGAGCCAGCATGCGTCCGGCGACGTGGGACTCGAGGACCTCTTCCTCCGACTCACCGGCGGCGCCGCGGCCAAGGAACTCAAGGCGGTCCTCGAGGCGTGAAGCAGCCGACCCTCACCCACATCCTGGTCCCCAAGTGGCGTACCGCGATCACCCGGATCCGCCAGGAGCGGGAGTCGGGCGGGCGCGGGAAGGCGCTGGTACTCGCGGTGGTGGGGCTGATCTTCTGGGTCGCGGTCTTCGGCGTGCTGTTCCGCGTGCTCAAGTACTTCCGGGGCGTCGAGGAGATCGGCGCGCTGCTCGCGGGGAAGCTGCTCTCGCTGATGCTGCTCTCGTTCGTCTCGGTGCTGCTCCTCTCGAACGTGATCACCGCCCTCTCCTCGTTCTTCCTGGCCAAGGACCTCGACCTCCTCGTCTCCTCGCCGGTAGACCTGGTGCGCCTCTACCTCGCCAAGCTGGGCGAGACGCTGGTCCACAGCTCCTGGATGGTGGCGCTGATGGCGGTGCCCATCTTCGCCGCCTACGGCATCGTGTACCGGGGCGGCTGGCTCTTCCCCCTCTACGCGCTGCTCGCCTTCGTGCCGTTCCTGGTGCTTCCCGCGGTGGTAGGCTCCACGGTCACGATGATCCTGGTGAACGTCTTCCCGGCGCGGCGCACCCGCGATCTCCTCTCCATCATCGCGCTGGGCGCCGCGGCCGGCGTGATCCTGCTCTTCCGCATCGTGCGGCCCGAGCGGCTGGCCCGTCCGGAGGGGTTCCAGAACCTCCTCGATTTCATCGCGGTGCTGCGCGCGCCGACGTCGCCGTTCTTCCCGAGCGAGTGGGTGACGAAGTCGGTGATGAGCTACCTCGCGGGTCCGGTGGACTGGCTGCCGCTCTACCTGCTCTGGTCCACGGCGGCCGCCTTCGTGACGGCCGGGGCGTGGGTGCACGGGCGGCTCTATCACACCGGCTTCACCAAGGCCCAGGAGGGCGCCGAGCGGTTCGTGCGCGGAGGGTTCTGGAACTGGTCCCTGGGCGCGCTGCTGAAGCCGTTAGGCGCGGCGCGGCGGGAATTCGTCCTCAAGGACCTGCGGCTCTTCTTCCGCGACACCACCCAATGGAGCCAGCTCATCCTGCTGGCCGCGCTGCTGGTGGTCTACCTCTTCAACATCAAGGCGCTCCCGCTCTTCCGCGGCGAGCAGGTGCCGTTCGCCCTGGTCACGCTGGTGAGCTTCCTCAACCTGGGCCTGGCGGGGTTCGTGCTCGCCTCGATCGCGGCGCGGTTCATCTTCCCCGCGGTGAGCCTGGAGGGCCGGCAGATGTGGCTGCTCCGATCGAGCCCGCTGGAGCTCCGCGCCATGCTGTGGGCGAAGTACTGGGTGGGGACGGC
>JBGPHD010000105.1:0-10682 GCA_041484135.1 Gemmatimonadota bacterium | reverse complement strand
CTTTCGTTGCCTCCCTGCTCCTCGCCGCGCCGCAGCTCCGGGCCCAGGCCGTAGCCGACACCGCCACCCTGGCGGCCGCCGATTCGACGCCGGGACTCGCGATCTACGCCGAGGCCCGCGTGGTCTCGCGGTACGTCTGGCGCGGCTACGACCTCTCCCGCGACCGGCCCGCGTTCCAGCCCTATGTCGAGGTGACCCTGCCCTGGGGCCTCGGCTTCAACGCCTTCACGACCAGCGCGCTCGACCGGAAGACGGAGCTCGACGAGGCGCAGCTCGGCGTCACGTTCACCCGCACCGTGCGCGGAGTCTGGGAAGCCGGAATCGGCTTCCTCTACTATGTGCTGCCGGGCACCCAGACCGAACCCGGCTCCGGGACCGATCCGCTCGCGACCACCTCGTCGGGGGAGTTCATCGCGCTCCTCACCCGGAACTGGGCGGGAGGGTACGCGACGCTGACCTATGCCCGCGGCCGCGGCGAAGGGGTGGGGAACAGCGTCAACCTCTGGGTCCAGCACGCCTTCCCATGGGCGGACGGCCGCTGGTCCGTGGAGCCGTACCTCCAGGCGGACTACCTGGACGAGTACGGGCCGCCCCCCGGCCTGGGCCAGCGGATCTCCGGGGTGGAGGTCGGGGTGCCGCTCTACCGGCGGGTCGGCGCGGTGCGCCTCCAGCTGGCCGGCTACCTCACGGTGGTGCCCTCCGGGTACGTGCGCGGCTCGAACGCCGCCACCGGCGCTTCGGGGCGCACCGTGCTCCCCTGGGCGGCGTTAGGCGTCGTGTATGAGCGGGAGTAGTCCGGTCCCATCACGCCCCCGGTCCCTCCGGACGGTCTTCGGGCTGCTGGCGACGGTGTCGGTCCTGGGGATCGTGGCGGTGGGCTTCGCCGGGGAACGGCTGATCGACGCCGCCCTGGCCCGCGTGGAGGCCGGCACGGTGATCGACCGCACGGCGCGCGCGCGCGCCAACCTGGCCCAGCGCGCGATGGTCGCCGACCACACCGTGCAGGAGTACGCGTGGTGGGATGACACCTGGGACTACATCGACCACCCGGCGGGCGCCGCCGCGGCGGCCTTCATCCGGGACAACTACGTGACCTGGCTGCCGGACCTCTACGGCGACCGCGTGATCGGGATCTGGGACCGCGCCCGCCGCCCCGTGTTCCTCTGGACGGACACCAGCTTCGCCGGCGTGGGGCACGACCTCCAGAACGACGCCCTCTTCGACCTGATCGACCGGCGGCAATCGGTCGGCGGGTACGTGCGGACCTCGAAGGGGCTCTTCCTCATCGGCGCGAGCGTGGTGCGCCACACGTCCGACGATACGGGACTCGGCCCGCGGAACGGCTATGTCATCCTCGGCGTCCCGGCGGACGAGACACTGGTGGCGACGATCGGCCGCGAGCTGCGGGAGACGATCCACCTCGTGGCCGCGGACCCGGCCGCGGGGGACTCGGCGATCAGCGCGCCGAACGCCACCGACGACAGCCTCGAGACCGCGTTCGGGCTCGCCGGTCTCCTCGACCGCCGGGTGGCCGACGTCCACCTCTCGGCCTCGCGGGAATGGGTGGAGGAGCTGGACGAGTGGAGCGACAGCCTCCTGTTCCTCACGGTGCTGGTCGGCGGGTTCGGCCTCCTCGTCATCTGGATGGTGGCGAACCGCACCGTCGCGGCGCCCATCCGTGACGTGGCCGACGCGCTGGCCCGCATGCGCGCCGCCGGCCGGTTCGAGCCGATCACCCGGCCCCCGCCCTCGCGCGAGTGGGCGGACCTGGTGGACGCGTTCAACCAGACCACGCAGGCCCTCCGGTCGTCCGAGAACCAGCTGCTGCAGGCACAGAAGATGGAGGCGCTGGGGACGCTCGCCGGCGGCATCGCGCACGACTTCAACAACCTCATGGGCGCGGTGCTGGTCTCGGCCGCGTCGGTGCGCGAGGACATCGGGCCCGCGCACCGCGCGGTCCCGTCGGTGGAGACCATCGAGCGGGCCACCCGCCGCGCGGCGGAACTCACCCGGCAGCTCCTCAGCTTCTCGCGGCGTGACCGCCTGCGCATGGCGCCCCTCGACCTCAACGAGGTCGTGGGGAACATCGCCCGGATCTGCGAACGGACCTTCGACCGCGCCATCCGCATCGAGCAGGAGCTGGCGGCGAGCTCGGTGCTCGCGATCGCCGACGCCGGCCAGATGGAGCAGGCCTTGCTCAACCTCTGCATCAACGCGCGCGACGCGATGGCCAAGGGCGGGGTCCTGTCGCTCCGCACGCGGGTGCGCGAGGTGGACGAGCAGGAGGCCCAGGTCCTCCGGCTTCCCCGGTCCGGGCCGCACGTAGTGATCTCGGTGATCGACACCGGCACGGGGATGACGGCAGAGATGCAGCGACGGATCTTCGAGCCGTTCTACACCACCAAGGAGCACGGGAAGGGCACGGGCCTCGGCTTGGCCATGGTGTACGGCATCGTGAGCGCGCACGACGGCGTCATCACCGTCACGAGCGAGCCGGGCCGCGGCGCGCGATTCGACATCCTCCTCGCCGCCGCCGGCGGCGCCGTCGCGGCGACCCCGGCCGGCGCGGACGGGGCGCTGCCGCGCGGCACCGAGACCGTGCTCATCGTGGACGACGAGGCCGATCTGCGCATCGCGGTCGCCCACGCGCTGCGGCGTCTGGGCTACGAGGCCCTGGAAGCCCAGACCGGCCGTCGCGGCATCGAAGCGCTCCAGGAGCACCAGAAGATCGCCCTCGTCATCCTCGACCTCATCATGCCGGACCTCAGCGGCACGGAGACCTTCCGCGCCCTCCGCGCGCTGCGCCCCGCCATCCCGGTCCTGGTGTGCTCCGGATTCAGTTCCGCCGGCGAGGTCCAGGACCTGCTCGACGCGGGTGCGAACGGGTTCCTCGCCAAGCCGTTCGAGGTGCGCGACCTCGCGCGGCACGTGCGCGAACTCCTCGATGCGGCGATCGCCGGGCCCGAAGGGCCGGCGCGCGGCGCATCCGGCGCCTGACCTCACATCTCACGGGTCCACCCATGCGCGCTCGCCCGTTCATTGCCGCCGCCCTCGTGCTCGCCATGCTCGCTCCGTCACCGGCCCGCGCGCAGCGGGATCGCGGCGACGAACCCGGCCGCTTCTCGCTCGCCGACATCCTGAGCGCGCCGTTCCCCTCCGAGATGGTCGCGGCAATGGTGGGCTCGCGCGTGGCCTGGATCGGGGACGAGGAGGGGCGGCGCAACGTCTGGGTCGCGGAGGCCCCGGGATTCCACGCCCGGAAGCTGACGCGCTACGCGGCGGACGACGGGCAGGAGCTGACGGAGCTCACCTGGACCGCGGACGGCCGGGCGCTGCTCTACGTGCGCGGCGGCGCGCCGGGCTCCAACTGGCTGGAGAACGTGCCGGTGAACCCGACCAGCGATCCGGCCGGGACCGAGCAAGCGGTGTGGCTCGTCCGGGTGGCGGGCGGGCCTCCACGCCGGATCGGCGAGGGCGCGGGCCCGGTGCCCTCCCCGGCCGGCGATCTCGTGGCCTTCGTGCTCCGCGACACCGTCCGCGTCGCGCCGCTCCGCGCGGCCGGCCCCGCGCGCGTGCTTTTCCGGGCGCGCGGCGCCAGCGCCCAACCCACCTGGTCCCCCGACGGCCGGTCCCTCGCCTTCGTCAGTCTGCGCGAGAGTCACAGCTTCATCGGCGTCTACGATGTCCGCCGGAACGTCATCCGCTGGATCGCGCCGTCCGTGGACCGCGACGACGTGCCGCGCTGGTCGGCTGATGGGACGAAACTGGCCTTCATCCGCCGGCCGGGCGCGACCTTCGGCGGCGGGGGCGGGGGGGGCGGCGGCGCCCAGCCGGCGACAGGTACCACGGTCGCGCCCTGGGTCATCATGGTCGCCGACGCCGCGAGCGGTGCCGCGCGCGAAGTCTGGCGCGCGCCCGCCACCCCCGACGGCGCGTTGCCGGGGAACGCCGGGGGCTGGGTCCTCCAGTGGGCCGCGGGTGACCAGCTCCTCTTCGCGACGGAGGTCGGTGGCTGGCTCGGGTTGTCCACGCTGGCCGCCTCCGGCGGCGACGCGACGCGCCTGACGCCCCAGGGGTGCGAGGTCGAGGACGTCGCGCTCACCCAGGACCGCCGGACTGCGTACCTCACCACCAACTGCGGGGACATCGACCGGCGTCACATCCAGCGCGTGGCGGCGGGCGGCGGCGAGGTCGAGACGGTGACGTCGGGGACCACGATCGAGTGGAGCCCGCGTCCGCTGGCGGGCGGCGGGATCGCCCTGTTGCGCTCGGATGCGCGCCATCCGGCCGCGCCGTACCTCATGCCCGACAGCGCCGCCGCCGAGCCGATCGACGGCTGGCCCGTCCCCGGGTCCTTCCCGGCCGAGCAGCTCGTGGAGCCGCAGCCGGTCGTGGTGCGCGCGGAGGACTCGACCGAGGTGCACCTGCAGCTCTTCCTCCCGCCGGACGGCGTCGCGGGCCGGCATCCAGCCGTGATTTTCTTCCACGGAGGACCGCAGCGCGAGATGCTGCTCGGGTGGCACTACCGGTACTACTATCACAACGCCTACGCGATGAACCAGTACCTCGCGAGCCGCGGCTTCGTCGTGCTGTCGGTGAACTACCGCGCGGGAATCGGGTACGGCCGCGCCTTCCGGCAGGCGCCCCGCACCGGGCGCAACGGCGCCTCGGAGTACGCCGACGTGCTCGCGGCCGCCGCCTGGCTGCGCGCGCGTCCCGACGTGGATTCGGCCCGGGTGGGTCTCTGGGGCGGGTCGTACGGCGGCTACCTCACGGCGTTAGGCCTGGCCCGCAACTCCGACCTCTTCGCGGCGGGCGTTGACCTGCACGGCGTGCACGACTGGTCCGTGAGCGGGAACCCGACGGCGCGACCGGCGTCCGTCCCGGATTCCATCGCCGAGAGGATGCGGCAGGCCTCGCCCGTGGGGAGCGTGGACCGGTGGCGTTCTCCCGTGCTGCTCATCCAGGGCGATGACGACCGCAACGTGGCCTTCGAGCAGACGGTGGACCTCGCGCAGCGGCTTCGACGCCGGGGCGTGAGCGTCGAGCAGCTCGTCTTCCCGGACGAGATCCACGATTTCCTCCGTCACGAGCACTGGCTTGCCGCGTATCGGGCGGCGGCCGAGTTCTTCGCCACCCGGCTGGGGACGCGGGTCGCGGACCGGTGAGACCTGTAGCCCCGCCGCAACATGAGGTGGCTCCTACACGCTTTGCGGGGCGCTATGTCGCAGGCCGTATTCGCTTAACAGGCTCTCTGACAACAACTTAGCGGCATCAGATTCGAGGCTGTCGATGGCGTGCGCCTTGCGGAGACTCTCTATCGTGGTGGTCCCACTCGCCTACCCAGTCTCTCGACTGGAACCCACAGTCACGCTCCACATCAAGGGGGAACAGATGTCCCGCATCATCCGCGTAAGCGCTGTCGCGGCAGCGGTCGGGGTGCTCGGCATGAGCGCACTCGCCGCGCCCGCGGCCGCGCAGACCACGGCGACGGCGTCCATCATCGCCACCGCCTTCGTGTCCGGGGTCGCGCCGCTGACGGCGTCCGGCGTGAACAACCTGAACTTCGGCACCGTCACGGCCGGCGGGACGAAGACGCCCTCGAGCCTCGCATCGGACGCAGGCCGGTTCAGCATCTCCGGCGAGCCGCTCGCTCCCGTGACGGTCTCGTTCACCCTCCCGAGCGTGCTCACCGGGCCAGCCAGCGGCACGATCCCGATCTCCTTCTCGGCGACCGACGGCCTGCGCTGGACCGCGTTCCCGGCCACGTTCGTGTCGTTCAATCCGAACGCCCCGCTGGTGACGCCACTGGACGCCCTTGGCAACCTGTTGATCGGCATCTCGGGTACCGTCTCGCCCATCACCGGCACGACGACCGGCACCTACACCGGCACGGTCACCTTGACGGTGACGTACAACTAACGGAGCCCCGCAGCCCGGTCGTGTTGCTCGTGACCCTCGTACCGGCCTGGCCACCGCCCACCGGCAGTGGTTTGTAGGTGTTGGTGCTCAGGCCGGCACGGTCGTTGGCTGCGCATGGGAAGCCGGTTCGTCATTGCCATGCTCGCGGCGTCCTGGCTGACGTCGGGACGTGTCCCGCCTCTGTTGGCGCAGCGGCGCGCGCCCGCGCGCCCGCCGTCGACGCTGATCGTGACGCCGCTTCACGCGGTCGCGCTTAACGACCTCTCCTTCGGTACTGTGCTGCCCGGGATCCCGTTGTCGGTGCCCGTCGGGGACCCGCGTGCCGGCGAGTTCGAGATCCTGGGTTCGGTCGGTGAGAGTGTGCGGGTCGAGTTCGGCCTGCCGCTCGCGCTCACCGCGCACGACGGAACGCTCCTCCCCATGACCTTCGGCGGCTCGGACGGGTTCGGCAGCTACAGCAGGGGCCACCACGGGGTGCCCGGCTTCGTGTTCGACACGCACGCTCCGGTCATCACGACGCTGGGCCCGGACGGCCGGCTCTTCCTGCGCATGGGCGCGTCGGTGTTCCCCGGCCGACCTCAGGTCGGCGGAGGGTACCGCGCCACCATCACCTTGACCGTCTTCGACCTGGGGAGCTGAGCGTGCGCGCCCCCGCCAGTCGCGTCGCCGTGCTCACCGTTCTCGCGCTGCTCGTCATGCCGGCGGTCATCGAGGCCATCTACGTCTCGCCGACGGCCGTGTTCATGGACGACCGCACCCAGGCGGCCCAGATCACCATCGGCAACTCGGGGGACCGCCCCGAGGAGGCGACCGTCGAGCTCAAGTTCGGCTTCCCCGACGCGGACTCCGCGGGGACGCCGTACGTCAGGTTCGTGGACGATCCCGGCCCCGAGTTCCCGTCCGCGGCGGACTGGATCCGGCCCTTCCCCCAGCGGGTGCGCCTCGAGCCCGGCACGTCGCAAGTGGTGCGGCTCCTCGCGCGCCCGCCCGAGGGGCTGCCCGACGGCGAGTACTGGACGCGGATGATCGTCACCGGTCGCGGCGCCGTGCTGCGCGTGGCCAGCCCGGACACCACCGTGTCGGCGGGCGTGAGCCTCGAGATCCGGCTCGTGACGTCGGTGATGTACCGCAAGGGCCGGGTGACGACCCGCGTCGTGCTGCGGAACCTCGCCGCCGAAGCGGAAGGGGACTCCCTCTCGGTGTGGGCCAACATGAGCCGCGAAGGGAACGCCGCGTTCCTCGGCACCGCCGACGTCGAGATGGTGAACGCGCGCCGCGCGATGGTGCGGCACTGGTCCACCCCGCTCTCGGTGCACTACCCGATGCGGCGGCGGTTCTCGTTCCCGCTCGATTCGCTCGCGCCGGGCGACTACTTCGTCCGCTTCCGCCTCCGCGCCCAACGCCCCGACCTGCCCGCCGAGCGGGTGCTGCCCGCCCCGACCGTGCTGGACTCGGTGGCGGTCCGGGTCGATTGACCGCATGACCACCGCGCCGCGCGCCACCCCGGGGAAAGTCCGGACCCTCTCGTTCCGGTCCCGCGCGGCATGGCTCGTCCTCGCGCTGCTCCTGTGCGGAGGCGCGAGGAGCGCGGCCGCCCAGCTCACCCGGAACGGTCCGGCCCCGCGGCGCGGCGGCATCCTCCAGGACACCGCCTACGTGGATGCGGTGATCCGGCTCGACATCCAGGACGGCCCGACGGCCGTGGTGCCGGCGCTGGTCCACAATCTGACGCTGCTGCTCCCGCTCCATCAGTTCCTCCAGCTCACCGAGATCCGCACCACGGCGTTCGTGCTGCGGGATTCGGCGACGGCCGTGCTGGAGCCCGGCGACGTCGCGCTCCGGTTCCGCCCGGGGAGCCACGAGCTCACCCGCGGGACGGAGACCATCGCGTACGACTCGGTGGACGTGGTGTGGTCGGACGGCGAGCTGTTCGTGGCCACGGGACTCCTCGACCGGCTCCTTGGTGTGAACACCAGCGTGGACTGGGCGGACCTCTCGTCCATGGTGGGCCGATCGACGGGCCTCCCGGTGGTCCAGCGCGGGCGCCGCGAGCGGCGCCACCAGATGCTCTACGCCAGGGAGCGGCCCAACCCTAACGTCCTGGAGATCCCCCTCCGCGAGCGCGTGGTGGACGGCGCCGTCATGACGTGGTCGCTCACGGCGGCCACCCGCGGCCCGACCGACCAGCTGGGGCTCGACCTCGGGTTCGGGGCGGGACTCCTCGGCGGGAGCCTGGAGCTGCGCCCCCAGTTCTGGAGCACGCAGGGCGCGTCGGGCACCGAGGTCCGCGGGTCGTGGTCGCGCGCCTTCCCGCATTCGCCGTACATCCGGCAGGCGCGGGTCGGCGACGTCCTCTCGAGCGGGCTGCGCGCGAGGCTGATCCGGGGCGTCGTGGTCACCAACGCGCCGTTCATCCGTTCGTCCGAGTTCGACATCGAGCAGCTCGCGGGTCGCGTCCCCACCGGCTGGGAGGTGGAGCTCTACGACAGCGGCCGGCTGATGGCCTACAGCGACGCCGACGCCCTGGGCGCCTTCCGCGTGCCGCTCCAGCTCCGCTACGGCCAGAATCCCTTCGAGCTCGTGATGTACGGCCCCAGCGGCGAGACGGTGCGGCAGAAGCGGACGATCCGCGTGCCGTTCAGCCGCCTCCCGGTGGGCCGCCTGGAGTACGCGGTGGCCGGGGGAAGCTGCCGCTACGATCCGTGCAGCGGACTCTTCTCCGCGGACGCCCGCTACGGGCTCTCGCGCGACGTCACGCTCCAGGGCGGCTGGGACGCGGTCTTCCAGGACGTCGGCGGCACGCTCTGGCAGCCGTATGCGGTGGTGTCGGGCGCGCCGCTTCCCGCCCTCGGCCTGACCGGCGAGGCGGTACTGAACGGGCACCTCAGGGCGGCGGCCAACTACGAGCCGACGATGGACCTCAGAGTGGACGCCGCGTACACGAGCTACTCCGCGAACGGCTCGCGCTACAGCGGGACCGGAGCCGAGGCGAACCGCGTCGAGACCTCCCTGTTCTGGCGCCCGGGTGGGGCGAACGGCTCGCTCTTCTTCCAGGGCGCCGGCCTGCGCTCTTCGGGACCGGGTTTCACGCGGACGCTGGAGAGGGTCTCGGCCAACAAGCGGCTTGGCCGTGTCCGCTACGGTCTGGGCCTGCTGCGCGACGCGCTGGGCCGCAGCGATGGGAGCGGCACCCGGACCTTCGCCATCGACGGGAGCGCCGACGCGGTGCTCATGGGGCCGTGGCCGTGGCTCCGTTCCTCGTCGGTGCAGGGCCAGCTGGCGGTCGAGCCCTCGCGCGGGCTCACGGCGCTCCGCGCCACCATGGGTCGGAGCATCGTCCGCGCGGTGCGCCTGGACGCGGCGATCGGGTGGTTCCGGGCGTCGGGCTTCAGCCTCGAGGCCGGCTTCACCACCGCGCTGCCCGGTCCCCGCGCCGGCACGCGCAGCCGGTACAACTCGCGGTCGGGCTCCGAGGCCCTGATGTTCTCCAACGGCTCGGTGGTCTTCGATCCGCGGTCGCGGCTGCTGAAGCTGGGCGACGAGGCGGACCTCGGGCGTGGCGGGATCTCGGGGCTCCTCTACCGCGACGACAACGGCAACGGCGTGCGCGATCGCGGCGAGCCCGGGCTCTCGGGCATCCCGGTGCTGGTGGGCGGTTGGCCCGCGCAGACCGACGAGAGCGGCCGGTTCGCCGCGTGGGGGATGTTCCCCTCCGAGCCGGTCCGGATCGACGTGGACTCCCTCTCGTTCACCGACCCGCAACTCATGCTGCCGGCCGCGGTCATCCAGGTCCGTCCGTTGCCGAACGCGTTCGGCACGGTCGAGATCCCGGTCATCGTGGGGGCGGAGGTCAGCGGCTTCGTGGTGCTGCGCGATGAGGGACTCGTCGGCGTCCCGGTCGTCCTGCGGGAGCTCAACACCGGCGCCGAGCTGACCACGATGACGTTCAGCGACGGCGGCTTCTACCGGGCCGGCGTCCCCCCGGGCGAATACGAGGTCACGCTGCCCGACGCGGTCCTGGAGCGCCTCGGGGCGTTCGCGCCCCCGCTGTCCATCTTCGTCCCGCCCGGAGCCGGCGAGAAACGCTACCGCGATCTGCAGCTCCGGCTGGAGCCGCGTCCGTGACGTGCGACGTCGGCCGGCGGGAGGACTTGTCGCCCACCCGGCCCAGACGCGATAATCCACCGGAGCGTCCGGCGGGCCCCCGCCTCCGAATGGACGGGAGCACTGCCGGCGTAGGGGGATCCGCCTAGTGCCGATCCAGGGGAGTCTCGAGGAAGCCGGCCTTCCCGATGTACTCCAGCTCCTCGCGCTGGGGCGCAAGAGCGGTTGTCTCGCGGTGGGCGACAGCGAGACGAGCGGCGAGATCTACCTCGACGTGGGGCGGATCACCCACGCCAGCGTCGCCAACCGCCGTGACCGTCTCGGGGACATCCTCGTCAAGAACGGCCGGATCACCCGGGAGCAGCTGAACCTGGCGGCCGACGAGCAGACGCGCGGCAGCAAGCGCCAGATCGGTCAGATCCTCGTGGACTCCGGGCGCATCGACCGGCGCTCGCTCGAACAGTACTTCCGCCTCCAGGTGGAGGAGGCCATTTACTTCCTGTTCACGTTGAAGCAGGGCGAGTTCACCTTCACGTCGAACCGGCGGCCGCCGCACCAGTCCCTCCTCGTGTCGCTCGATCCCGAAAGCCTGCTCCTCGAGGGTGCGCGCCGGGTGGACGAGTGGAGCCTCATCCAGAAGAAGGTCCCGTCGTTCG
>JBGPHD010000104.1:0-11186 GCA_041484135.1 Gemmatimonadota bacterium | reverse complement strand
GTGCACACCCTGCTCGGGGACTCGTACCTGCCGGTGGTCGCCAACCTCAAGGTGCTCTCCCTCGGCCTGCTCCCGATAGGCCTCGTCCGCATCGGCATCGCGGTCGCGATGGTGCGGCTGGAGCAGCGCAAGGCGGTGGTGATGGCGGCGGGAGGTGCCATCGCCTTCGTGGCTCTGGCCGCGGTGCTGGTGCCCGAGAGCGGTTCCCGCGGCGCCTCTATCGCGGCCGCGCTGGCGGTCGGCGTCACGGCTGCCTTGGCGTACGCGCTGTTCGGATTGCGCCCGACCCTGGGTGCCGCGCGCTTCTGGAGACTCACCGCCTGCGGCCTGTTCGCGTTCGCCGTGCTGGAGTTGCCGTGGGCCGCCGGGCCCCTGACGGGACTCGCGGCGCTGGGTCTGTTCGCGGCTCTGTTGTTCGGGAGCGGCGTGGTGCGCACCGCGGAGCTGCGGCGCCTGGCGGGCGCCATCGTCACCTGACGGGGAGTAGGTATGGAATTCTCATGGACCGCAGAGCAGCTCCAGCTCAGGGAGTCGGTGATTTCCTTCGCCCGGAAGGACCTCGCGGGCGACCTCATCGCCGACGATCACGCCGGCACCTTCCCGCGCGAGCGCTGGAAGAAGTGCGCCGAGTTCGGGATCCTCGGCCTGCCGGTCCCGGAGGCGTACGGCGGGAGCGGCCTCGACATCCTCACCACGCTCCTCGCGCTCGAGGCCCTCGGCTACGCGTGCAAGGACAACGGCCTGATCTTCGGGCTCAACGCACAGATGTGGGCGGTGCAGACGCCCATCCAGCGGTTCGGATCGGAAGAGCAGAAGCAGCGCTACCTGGCTCGCCTGGTGCGCGGGGAGATCATCGGCGCGCACGGCATGACGGAGGCCGAGTCGGGCTCCGACCCGTTCGCGCTGGCCACCACGGCGGAGCGGAAGGGCGACCGCTACGTGCTGAACGGCACCAAGATGTTCATCAGCAACGCGCCGGTCTCGGATGTCTTCCTCATCTTCGCCACTCGCAACAAGAAGCACGGCTTCATGGGGATCTCGGCCTTCCTGATCGACAAGGGAACGCCGGGCCTCTCGGTGGGACGCCCGATCGAGAAGATGGGGCTTCGGACCTCACCGATGGGGGAAGTGGTCCTTGAGAACTGCGAGGTGCCCGTCGAGCAGCGGCTCGGGGCGGAAGGCAATGGGGGGACGATCTTCCGCCATTCGATGGGCTGGGAGCGGTGCTGCATCCTCGCCAGTTGTGTAGGGAGCATGGAGCGTCTCGTTGAGGCATGCACGCAACACGCGCGTACCCGGGAGCAGTTCGGGAAGCCGATCTCGGCGTTCCAAGCGGTTTCCCATCGTATTGTGGACATGAAAGTTAGGCTTGAGTCGGCACGCCTCTTGCTGTATCGTGCAGGTTGGCTCCGGGCACAGGGTGAGGAGGCTTCTTTGGAGGTCGCGGCGGCCAAGTTGGCGGTCGCCGAGGCCTATGTACGGACGTCCCTCGACGCCATCCAGCTCCACGGCGGCTACGGGTATACGACGGAGTTCGAGTTCGAGCGCGAGCTGCGCGACGCGATCGGCGGGCGCATCTACTCAGGCACATCGGAGATCCAGAAGGGGATCATCGCGAGCGCGATGGGACTCTAGCGATCAGGGGAGAGCATGGACGCAGAACAGTTCGACGTCGTGGTGGTGGGTGGGGGGCCGGGCGGTGCGAGCACCGCGGCCATCCTGGCGGGCCAGGGGCACAAGGTCCTGGTGCTCGAGAAGGAGCAGTTTCCCCGGTTCCACATCGGGGAGTCGCTGCTGCCGGCGGCGTGGGAACTCTGGGACCAGATCGGCGTGACACCCGCGCTGGAGGCGGCCGGGTTCCCCATCAAGCAGGGCGTCAACTTCTCGATGTTCAAGGCGCCGAGGGACATCCAGCTCCTGACCGGCGAGTTCCCGCAGTACTTCCAGCGGCCGTACTCCTACCACGTGGACCGGGCGCGGTTCGACTGCATCATGCTCGACAACGCGCAGGCCCGGGGCGCCGAAGTCCGGCAAGGCTGGGAAGCCAAGGACGTGCTGTTCGAGGGGACGTACGCCGTGGGGGTCGAGGCGGGCCCCGTGGGCGAGCCCGCGCACAAGATCCGCGCCCGGGTGGTGGTGGACGCCAGCGGCCGCAACTGTCTGCTCGCGCGCAAGCTGGGCTGGCGCAAGCCGGACCCCAAGCTGAACAAGCTCTCCTACTTCACGCATTTCGAGGGCGCGTTCCGACCGCAGGCCGACTTCAACGGCCCGGTCCCGGTCCTCGACGCCTCGACGATGACGGACATCCACACGCTGGATGGCGGATGGGTGTGGTACATCCCGCTGGCGAACAACGTGGTGAGCGTGGGCGCGGTGCTGGACTCGGAGTACGTGCGCGACATGAGCGGCATGGACATGCGGGCGCGCTTCGATCACGCCTTGAAGACCTCGCCGCGGATCATGGACTGGCTGAGCAAGGCGAAGCAGACGATGGAGGTGAAGACCATCTCCAATATCTCCTACCTCAACGAGTCGTTCGTCGGGGACGGTTTCGTCCTGGTGGGTGACGCGTCGATGTTCGTGGACCCGATCTTCTCGGCCGGGGTGACGCTGGCCATCCGCGGGGGCGTCTTCGCCGCGGAGGAGATCGACGCCGGGCTGAAGGACGGGGACCTCTCCGGTGCGCGCCTCAAGCGTTATGAGACCCGCATCCGTCACCCGATGGGCAAGATCTTCCGGATGATCTACAACTGGTACAACATCCTCAAGAACAAGAACGCCAACAACGTGTTCGAGCGCTCGCAGAAGGCGCCGCTCCTGCGCGAGCGGCTCATCGTGCTGCTGTCGGGCGGGTACGACAAGATGGATATGGAGATGCTGCTCAGTGCGGACAGCTGACGTCGATCGGCCCGACGCCGCCCCCGCGCGGACCGCGCGCGGGGCGGCGCCGGCCAACGAGCGCCAGATGCGGCTCGCGCTGATGCAGACCGCTCTGGGCTACTGGCGCTCGCAGATCCTCTTCACGGCCTTCCAGTTCGGGGTCTTCGACGCCCTCGCCGGGTCGCCGATGGGGGCGGAGAGCCTGGCCCGTCGCAGCGGCACGTCCCTCGGCCTCACCACCAGCCTGCTCGACGGGTGCGTCGCGCTCGGGCTGCTCAAGAAAGCGGACGGGCGGTACGAGAACAGCGCGACCGCGCGGGCGTTCCTGGTCGAGGGCACGCCGCAGTACATGGGAGACTGGGTGCGGTTCATGGCCCACTGCTACGAGCCGTGGTCGCACCTCGCGGAGACCGTTCGCACCGGGAAGCCGACCACGGTGATGCGGCCGGACGCCCCGGGCGCCGAGGTCACCACCCGGGCGCTGATCCTCGGGATGCACGACTACGCGAACGGCCCCGGCTCCGAGATGGTGCGGCACCTCGACCTCACGGGCCGCCGCCGGCTGCTCGACGTGGGCGGTGGGCCGGGCACCTACTCGATGATGCTGGTCCGGAAGCACCCGGGACTCTCCGCCGTGGTCGTGGACCTCCCCTCGGTGGTCAAGATCGCGGCCGAGCTGATCGCGAAGTGGGACCTCGAGGGGCGGGTCTCGACGCGCGCGGGCAGTTACCTCACGGACGATCTCGGCACCGGGTTCGACGTGGTCCTGCTCTCCAACATGCTGCACCAGGAAGACCCCGAAGCGGTCAAGCTGATCCTGCGGAAGGCGCACGGCGCGCTCGTGCCGGGTGGCCTGCTCGTCATCCAGGCGGCGTTCCTGGATGCGAACAAGGCGGGCCAGACCTGGGCCGTCCTGATGTCGCTGCAACTGTCGCTGTTCTACGACGGCGGCCGGAATTACTCGATCGACGAAACACTGGCGATGGTCCGGGCGATCGGGTTCGCGAACCCGGAAGTCAAGCGGATGTCGCTGGTGAACTCGGATTCCCTGATCCTCGCCACCAAGCCCGCTCCCTAGACCCGAGAGACCACGGACCCATGAGCACGGAAGACAAGATCGCCGCCTTCGTCGAGAAGATGACCGCGGAGGGCGGCACCAAGATCACCGCCGAGACGTCGCTCCTCGACTCCGGCATCATCGACTCCACGGGCATTCTCGAGGTGGTCTCCTTCATCGAGTCGGAGTTCGGCATCCGGGTCCAGGATGAGGAGATCGTCCCCGAGCACTTCGAGAACGTCCGGTTCATCGCGGCGTTCGTCGAGTCCAAGAAGAAGAGCTGAGCCGCCCCGCGATGACGGCCGTGGCCTCCTCGCCGCCAGCGGCTCCCGCGCCGGCCGGGAAGACGAGCGCGCCCCCGCCGAGGCCGCTCGCCAGTCTCGGGGACCTCGCCTACCTCATCTACCCGCTGGTCCCGACCCGCTGGCTCTTCGCGCTGGCGCGGCTGCGCGGCCGGGCGCAATACCGGCGCGGCGGCCCGGTGTGTGAAGCGGTGCGGGCCAACATCGCCGATATCCTCGGCGCCGGGGCGGGTGCCGGCGAGGCGGAGCGGCACACCCGCGAGTTCTTCGAGAACCAGCAGCTCCAGAACCTGCTGGTCATGCTCGCGCCGCGGATGAGCGACGAGACGCTCGCCCGGGTCATGCCCATCGAGGGGCTGGACCGGCTCGACCGGGCGTACGCGCAGAAGAAGGGCGTCGTCTTCCTCGGTTCGCACCTCAACTCGGTGATGCTCTTCGTCGCAGTGGTGCTCCTGCGCCGCAAGGGCTACGACATCCGGATCGCGATGCCGACGATGAAGGACCCCTGGCTGCAGACGCAGGTGCGCATGCTCGCCGACCGGCTGGCGGGGCGGGGAAGCCTCCGCGAGCAGCTGGGCGCGTTCTTCGCGCAGTTCAACATCCGGCCCATCGTCGAGCGGTTCGCCCAGAACACGGCCGTCGGGATGACCGGCGACGGGTGGCACTCGGCCAGCTTCGTCGAGGTCGAGTTCATGGGCCGGCGCGTGCCGTTCACCACCGGGGCGATGGGCATGGCGCGGAGCACCGGCGCGGTCATCGTGCCCGCGTTCATGGTGGGCCGGCCGCCGTTCGGCGTGCGGATGCTTATCGAGGAACCCTTCACCGTGCCCAAGACCGGGCAGCCGAAGCACGACGTACAGGAGCGGGTGCAACGCTACGCCGGCCTGCTCGAGAAGCACATCCGCGCGGACCTGGCCGGGTGGCAGCACCTCACCGTGCCCCATCTCTTCGAGACCATGACGACCTGGACCCAGCGGTCGCTCAGCGACCGGTATGTCCTCTAGGATGATCCGATGAACGTTCCCGCCCGTTGCGACGTCGCCGTGATCGGCGGCGGACCGGCCGGCTCCACCGCCGCCACCCTCCTCGCCCGCAAGGGCTACAGCGTGGTGCTCTTCGACAAGGAGAAGCACCCGCGGTACGTGGTGGGCGAGAGCCTGATCCCGCACTTCTGGAAGTACTGCGACATGTCGGGGGCCACCGCGCCCCTCGAGGCCGAAGGCTTCATCCATAAGACGGGCGGCACCGTGGTCTGGAATGGCGCCATCCGCCAGATGGCGTTCAGCGACTTCGGCTTCAAGCGACCGGCGCTGCACGTGGAGCGGGACCGGTTCGACCACATCGTGCTCCTGCACGCCAGGACGCAGGGGGTCCAGGTGTTCGAGGAGGTCGCGGTGCTCAAGGTGGACCTCGACGCAGGCGGGCGCACCCGGGTGTCGTTCCGCGCCACCGGCGAGGACACCGTCGGGACCCTCGAGTGCCGCTTCGTCATCGACGCCAGCGGCCAGAACGCCGTGCTCGCCAAGCAGACCGGCACCCGTGTCATCGATGACGGCTTCCGGTTCATGAGCATCTGGGGCTACTTCGACAACTCCAAGTACATCGGCCTGGGCGGCAAGGTGCACCCGTTCTCGGCGCTCAAGACCGAACCGCCCACCACGTTCGTGTGCTCCGTGGACGAGCTCGGCGAGTGGGGCTGGCTCTGGCACATCCCGCTCCGCACCAGCACGAGCGTCGGCCTCGTCATGCCGCAGGAGAAGCTGAAGGCCGTCAAGGAGAGCGACGAGGCGCTGGAGCAGTACTTCCTGCGCAAGTGCGCCGAGATCCCGTACCTGAACCGCCTGCTGGAGAGCGCCAGGTACAAGGAAGGCACGTTCCACGTCATCCGCGATTACTCGTACCGGAACGCCGTGCTGGCGGGGCCGGGCTACTTCCTGATCGGTGATGCCGCCGCCTTCGTGGACCCCATCTTCTCCGTCGGGATCGTGTTCGCGATGTACTCGGCCTGGGCGGCCGCTTGGGCGATCGATCGCTCCTTCAGGAGGGCCGAGACGACGGCGGGCAACCAGGGGATCTACGCCAGCCAGGTGTCGGGCCGGCTGGAGATGTCGCGGGCGCTCGCGCTCCCGCTGTACACCTCGCGCGGCGCTGCTAGCGACTTGGCGCGGGCGACCGTACAGTTCGAGAGTACCCTCGAAAAAGAGCTGATGTTCGTCGTCGCCACCCTCACGACTCGGAACGAGAACGTGAAGGAGATGGTGAAGGACCGCGGTGGTGACAAGGTGACGTCGAGCCGGTATCGGGCGCTGGACGAGATCATCTTCTAGGCAGACGTTCTAGAGGAGGGGCAGCGATGCAGAACAGACGTGTGGTCCTGGCGGTGGCGGCGGTGGCTTTCGTGGCCGCGATCATCGGTGTGTATGTGGTGGTCAATCCGAGCGACCGAGGGCCGACGCGCACCGCGTCGGGCCAGGCGGTGCGGACGATCGAGGTCGGCGCGCTGCCGGTCACCTGCAACCTGACGGGCCCGATCGCCTGCATGACGATGCAGAACAACGCCTCCATGGCGGGTATGATGAGCGGCCCCGGGGCCGACACCATGAGCATCCGGGACAGCCTCGGCCCCATCGTCGCCCACTTCACGCGTTACAGCGGCTGGCCGGAGATCAAGGAAGCGCTGATCTCGGGACACCTGGACGCCGCGTACCTGCTCGCCCCGTTGGCGATGGACCTGGCCGACAAGGGTCTGCCCATCCGGGTCGTGGCTCTCGGGCACCGTTCGGGTGCGGTGATCATGGTCCCCAAGAACAGCACCGCGCGCAATCTCGGCGATCTGCGCGGCAAGCGGATAGCGATCCCGAGCCGGTTCGCGGTGGACAACCTCTATGTGCACCGGCTGATGCGGCAGTATGGCGTCACCGAGAGTCAGGTCACCCTGATCGAGATGGCGCCCCCGGACATGCCGGCGGCAATGGGCGCGGGCGCGGTGGATGCCTACGCCACGGGCGAGCCCTGGGGCGCCAAGGCCGAGCGTGACGGCACCGGCCGGGTGCTGCATTGGACCCGCCAGGACTGGCCCGACTACATCTGCTGCGTGCTGGCCGTGCGGGTGGACCACATCGCCACCACGCGTCCGATGATCCAGTACCTGGTGGACAACGTGATGTCGGCCGGGGTCTGGCTGGACCGCGACTCGGTCAACCGGGTGCTCGCGGCCAACGTCGCCAGCCGGCCGCAGTACTTCAACACCGACTCCACCCTCATCCGCTACGTCCTCGAGCACCCGCGGGACCGGGTGACGTACGGGGACCTGCGGCTCATCCGGTCGCAGCTGGACAGCCTGATGGAGCTGGGGAGGTTCACGGGGATCATCAACCACCCCATCCCGTACGAGACCTACACGGACGAGAGCTTCATCCGCCATCACCACAACATCACCGTCAACCTGGATTCGGCACGCCATAATGAGTAGGCTGCGGTACATCTTGCCCCTCTTGGTCGTCGCCGTGCTGGTGGCGGCGTGGTGGGTCGCGGTGGTCGTGAGCCACACGCCGTTCTTCCCGACGCCGGGGCAGACCCTGACCGGTCTGATCGAGATCGCCAAGAACGGCGAGCTGGTGAAGCATGTCTCGGCGTCGCTGATGCGGGTCGCGGTCGGGTACCTGCTGGCCGCGGCGATCGCCGTGCCGCTCGGCGTGCTCATGGGGTGGTTCCCGGGACTGTACCTGGCGCTCAACCCCGTGATCCAGCTGCTACGGCCCATTTCGCCCATCGCCTGGATCCCGCTCGCCATCCTGTGGTTCGGCGTGGGCAACCTCTCGCCGATGTTCCTCATCTTCCTCGCGTCGTTCTTCCCGATGGTGGTCGGGACGGCCTCCGGCGTCCAGGCGGTCGAGAAGCAGTTCGTCCGCGCGGCCCAGAACTTCGGCATCACCGGCCACCGGTTGCTGCGCCAGGTGGTGTTCCCCGCGGCCTTGCCGCAGGTGATCACCGGCATGCGCATCGGGCTCGGGGTCGCGTGGCTCGTGGTCGTGGCCGCGGAGATGGTGGCGATCAACAGCGGGCTGGGCTACCTCATCATCGACTCGCGCAACGCCGGGAACCGGTACGACCTGGTGGTCGCGTCCATGGCCATCATCGGCGTCATCGGTCTCGTGCTCGATTCGCTGATGAAACGGTTCGACAACCTCGAGGAAGTGCGGTGGCGGTATGGCCGGTAGCATATCCGCCAAGGGGATCTTCAAGTCGTTCCCCACGAAGAACGGGCGCCTGGAAGTCATCGACAACGTGGACCTCGAGGTCAAGGACGGGGAGTTCGTCGCGCTGGTGGGCCCGTCCGGCTGCGGGAAGTCCACGTTCCTGGATGTTCTGGCGGGCTTCGAGAAGCCCGACAGCGGCACGGTGTCGGTGGACGGGGTGCCGGTCGTGGCGCCCGATCGGAAGCGGATCCTGATCCCGCAGCACGCGTCGGTCTTCCCCTGGCTCACGGCCCGCCGCAACCTCACCTTCGTGCAGGACGGGATCCCGGAAGAGGAGAAGCGGCGGCTCGCGTTGCACTATGTGGACCTGGTGGGCCTCAAGGGGTTCGATGCGACGTACCCCTACCAGCTCTCCGGTGGCATGCTGAAGCGCCTGGAGCTCGCCCGGGCCCTGGTGGTAAAGCCGGACATCCTGCTCATGGACGAGCCCTTCGGTGCGCTCGACGCCCTGACGCGCATCAAGCTCCAGACCGAGCTGCTGCGCATCCTGACGGCCGAGCGCCACACAGCGGTCCTCGTCACCCACGACGTGCACGAGGCCGTCTACCTCGCCGACCGCATCATCGTCTTCACGCCGCGCCCGGCGCGCATCCAGCGGATCGTGGAAGTGCCCTTCCCGCGGCCGCGCCGCTTGGTGGGAGGCGATATCACCCGCTTCAAGGCCGAGGTCCTCGTGGAGCTGGGCGTCCCGCCCGACGGGAGCTTCGACCACGCGGCAGATCCCGCCGGGACCGCGTGAGCAAGGTCAGGCCGAAGGCGGCCTCCTGATCTACCTCCTTCAGCACCTGCTGCCGGAGACGGTGTCCCGATTCCCGGACCGGATCGCGGTGCGGTTCGGCGCGGACGAGCTGCGTTATGGCGATCTTGCTGCCCAGGTAGGTAAGCTCGCCGCCGCGCTCACGGCCCACGGCGTGCGCCGCGGCGACCGGGTCGGGATCTGGTTCAACAAGTCCGCGCGCTCGGTGGTGAGCGTCTTCGCGATCCTCGAGGCGGGCGGCATCTACGTGCCGCTGGATCCGCTCTCGCCGCGGGCCCGGGTGGCCGCCATCATGCGCGACTGCGGGATCCGGCACCTCGTCACGACGGCGCAGAAGCTCGAGTCCCTCGCGGCGGCCACGCCGGATTCGCCCGCTCCCGACCTCACCGCGGCGATCCTGGTGGATGAAGACGGGGCGGTGCCGGCGGCCATGCCGCCGGGCGTGGAGGTGCTCCGCTGGTCGGAGCTGGCGCATCTGGCGCCGCGCGGGCCCGGCGCCGGCGGGGTGGACACGGACCTCGCCTACGTCCTGTACACCTCGGGCTCCACCGGCACGCCCAAGGGCGTGATGATCTCCCACCGGGCGGCGTTCACCTTCGTGGACTGGACCCACGGCGCATACGGTATGACCGAGCGCGACGTGGTCTGGAATCACGCGCCGCTCCACTTCGACCTCTCGATCTTCGACATCTTCACGACGGTGAAGGCCGGCGGCACGGTCGTGCCGGTGCCCGAGAAGCTCTCCACCTTCCCCATCCGCCTTGCCGAGTTCCTCCGGGACCAGCGGATCACCGTGGCGTACTGCGTGCCCTCGACGCTCACGATGATGCTGCTCCGCGGCAACCTGGCCAAACTGGCCTTCCCCGATCTGCGCGCGGTGCTGTTCGCGGGCGAGGTCTTCCCGATCAAGTACCTGCGCCAGGTCCACCGGACGTTAGGCGTCCGGATGGCCAACCTGTACGGCCCCACCGAGACGAACGTCTGCACCGCCTACGACGTGACCGACGCCGATGTGGGGCCGGAGCGCGATCAGCCGGTGCCCATCGGGCGCGCCATCGCGAACTACGACGTCTTCGCGCTCACCGACCAGGGCGAGCGGGCTCAGCCAGGCGAGGAGGGCGAGCTCTACGCGCGGGGGCCGGGGCTCTGTTCGGGTTACTGGGGGGATGCGGAGAAGACCGCGAAGCTCCTGGTCAGGAACCCGCTCCCCGGGCCGGCGCACGAGCTCTGCGTGAAAACGGGGGACATCGTGATCCCGCGCGAGGACGGCGTCTACTACTACGTGGGCCGGCGGGACAACATGGTGAAGAGCAAGGGGTACCGCATCGAGCTGGGGGAGGTCGAGACGGCCCTCTACGCCCATCCGCGCATCACGGAGGCGGCCATCGTGCCCATCCCCGATGACGAAGTGGGGAACCGGCTCAAGGCGTTCGTCGTGACGGATCCCGCCGGAGCGCTGACCGCCCAGGAGGTCCAGCAGCACTGCGGCGCGCGGCTCCCCAAGTACATGGTCCCGGAGATGGTCGAGTTCTGCGACGCCCTGCCCAAGACGTCGACGGGCAAGGTGGATCGCCCGACGCTGGTCCGGGAGCACCTCCAGAAGACGGCGTAGGGTGCCGGGCGCCGACCGGCCGCCCGACACCCCACACCCTGCATCCTGACCCCGCTACAACGTGTACTGCAGCGTCAGGTAGCCGAAGCGGATCGACTTGGTGGAGCCGGACGCGGCCCCGACCTGTTTGATGAACGTCCCCGCTGAGACGTAGCTGAAGCCGGTGGCGAGCAGCAGGTAGCGGTCCACCGGGTAGCGCAGCGTGAGATCCAACTCGGACGCGACGGCGTTCGAGTTGGCCGCGGCCGCCGCGGCGCGCGAGACGGCGCCGCTGAGCGCGTAGAACGCGTCGCCCGAGTGGACCCGCCGGATCAGGTGG
>JBGPHD010000103.1:0-11285 GCA_041484135.1 Gemmatimonadota bacterium | reverse complement strand
GGGCGGGGGGACCAGCGCGGCGAGCCGCGCGAAGGTCCGGGCGCGGGCCTCGCCCCGGGTCCGCTGCACCAGGTGCCAGAGCGTGACGGCGTCGCGGGGCCGCGCCCCCCCGAGGATGCCGCTGAGCGCCGCGTCGCTGCCGCCATCGTACGCCGCGACGGCGGCGCGGAAGGCCGGCGCCGCATCGTCCATGACCGGCGTGCCGATGCCGGTGCCGCGCCGCGCCGCGGCGCTCATGCCCGCGGGGATGAGGGACGTCCGGCCGCGGTCCTCGAAGGACACCCAGCCCAGGGTCACGTGGATCGCGCTGTTGCCGGCGGAGTCCACGTCCAGCGTGTAGGCGCACCCGAGGTCCACGGCGGTGCCGGAGGGCGTTTCCACGATGAAGAGCCGCGGCGGCGCCGAGATCCGGGCGCTGATGGAGCCACGGTCGAGCGCGAGGCGGTGCTCGGTGGTGCGGGCCGCGAGCAGGCGTACCCGCGTGCCGCCGGCGACCTCGACCCGGCCGATCGTGCCCACGTCGAGCACCGCGGGCTCGGTGGCGGCGGTGGTGAGGGTCTCGCCGGTCCGGATCACCCACGCCGGCGCGCCCGCGGCCGCCGCGACCCGCCAGGTGCTCTCGCGCACCCGCTGCCTGACGTACACGCCGAGGGTGGTCGCGAGCAGCGCGAGGCCCGCCGCCAGCCGCCACGTCGCGGGGCGTCCCCGCCACCAGGCCGTGGCCGGACGGCGCAACCGGCCCTGCACCCCCGGCCAGAGGTCTTCCGGCGGCTCGATGGAACGCGGCAGCGCGTCCAGCGCCCGCTTCAGGGCGAAGTCGTCTCGGTCGTTCATCGGTCCAACGCCTCCCGGAGCAGCCGGTGCGCGCGGAAGAGGTGCGCTTTGGACGTCCCCTCCGCGATCCCCAGCATCTCCCCGATCTCTCCGTGCCGGTAGCCCTCGATGTCGTGCAGCACCAGGACCTGCCGCGCACCCGGCGGAAGCGCCCCGATGGCGGCCTCGAGGTCCAGGCGCGTACCAGCCGGCGCGCTCAGCGCGGCCGGCTCCGGCAGATCCGCGTCCGGAACGATCCTGAGCTCGCGCCGCTTGGTGCGCCGGAACTCCATCAGCACCTCGTTGACCGCCAGCCGGTGCAGCCAGCTCGGGAACGCGCTCTCGCCGCGGAACGACGGCAGCCGTTCCCAGGCGCGGACGAACACGTCCTGGGTGCGCTCCTTCGCGTCCGCGACGTTCGAGGTGAGGCGCAGGCAGAGCGCGTAGACCCGCCCGACGTGCTCGCGGTACAGCTCCGCGAAGGCGTCCTCGTCACCGGCCTGGGCCCGCTGGACGGCGTCGCTCACCCGGGACCCGGAAGGTCGGGACGGGGAGCTGGGCTCGAGGAGGACCGCGGTGTTCGGCACATCGCTGGGATGTCGGCCGCGGCGGGAGGGTTTACTTGAGGAAGAGCTTGGCGATCGTCTGGAGCTGCATGTTGCTGGTGCCCTCGTAGATCGTGCCGATCTTGGCGTCGCGGTAGAACTTCTCGACCGGATACTCCCGCGTGTACCCGTACCCGCCGAGCAGCTCCACGCAGAGCGACGTCACCCGCTCGGCGACCTGCGAGGAGAAGAGCTTCGCCATCGCCGCCTGCTGCGTGAAGGGCTGGCCCGCGTCCTTCAGCCGGGCCGCGTTGTAGACCATGAGCTTCGCGGCCTCGAGCTCGGTGGCCGCCTGCGCCACCTGGAACTGCACCGCTTGGAACTCGCCGATGGGCTTCCCGAACTGCTTGCGCTCCTTGACGTAACCCGCCGCCGCGGCGAGCGCGCCTCCCGCCACGCCGATCATCTGCGCGCCGATCCCGATGCGTCCCTCGTTCAGCGTCTCGATGGACACCTTGTAGCCCTTGCCCACCTCGCCGAGGACGTTGGCGTCCGGTACCTCGCAATCGTCGAGGATCAGCTCGGTCGTGCTCGAGGCGCGGATGCCGAGCTTGTTCTCCTTCTTCCCCACCGCGAAGCCCTTGAACGAGCGCTCGACCAGGAACGCCGTGATCCCCTTGTAGCCCTTGGCGGGGTCCGCGTTCGCGAACACCACGTAGAGCTGCGCCTCGGCGCCGTTGGTGATCCAGAGCTTCCGGCCGTTCAAGACCCACGTGTCGCCGCGCTTCTCGGCGCGCGTCGCGAGGCCGAACGCGTCGGACCCCGAGCCCGCCTCCGAGAGCGCGTACGCGCCTACCCACTCGCTCGTGAGCTTCGGGCAGTAGCGGGCCTTCTGCTCGTCGCTGGCCCAGCGCAGCACGCAGTTGTTCACGAGGGTGTTCTGCACGTCCACCAGGATCGCCGTCGCCGCATCCACCTGCGAGAGCGCCTCGACCGCGAGCGCGGCCATGAAGAACGAGCCGCCCGCGCCGCCCAGGGCGTCGGGGATCTCGATCCCCATCAGGCCCATCTCGAACACGCGCGGGATCAGGGTGGGCTCGAGGGCGCCGGCCTCGTCCATGGCGTGTACCAGCGGGCGCACCTGCTCGTCCGCGAAATCGCGGACGGCGCCCTGGAACATCGTCTCTTCTTCCGACAGGATCGTGAGCGGCGTCGCGGCGGCTTGGGTGGTCGTCATGGGCGGGAAGCTACAGGTGCCGGAGAGGCGGTTCAACTCGGAGCCGGTGTCGGCGTCGGGTCCCCAACTCCGAGTGACTCGTGTCTACATCCGTTGCCCTGTTCCCGGGACTCCGGAACGCGGCGTGCGCGTGCCGAGGGCGACGTGGGTCGCGGCGATGCCGGTGGAGTCGGCCGGGCCGGCGGCGACGCTCGTCGCGGCGCCTGCTTCGACCAGAGCCATCGAGGCGGTCTCCTGCGGGCCGAGGAGCGCGATCGTGGCGAGCGAGAAGAGCAGGATCGCGAAGAAGGCGATCCGGGTCTGCATGGGTTCCAGGGCTACGCGCATTCACGGCTCCGAGCGTGGGGATTCCGCGCTAGGAGAGTGCACGCCTCATGCCACTATGGGATGGTAGATAAGCTATTCAAGCACAGGGTGTTGCGAGGACTTCTCTGGCAGCTCAGGCGACTGATTATTGGACGGGTGTCTGCTTGCTTGGCGGTCGTCTCCGGGGGCAGGAGGTGCTCAATACGTGCGCCAGGTGTCGACGTAGGTGCCGCTGATGGGTGCCAGGCTGGCGAAGCCGCTGATCGCGGCGTGCGCGTAGCACCAGTCCCAGGAGAGGGACGGCGTGGAACCACCCGCGCCCGGATTGATCGGCACGCCCGATTGGAAACGCTTGATGCTGTCCGGTCCGGGGCAGGCGCCCGTCGCGCAGTTCATGCCCGAGACGACCATGCCGTGCACCGTGAAGGAGTAGCCGGCGACGCTCCCGTTGGCACGGAAGCGGCCGCCCGCAATGATGATCCCGTCCCAGTGCGCGGCGCTGTCCATCGTCACGTTGCCGGTGGCCACCAGAAGTCCGCGTCGCGCCGTGCCCGGTCCGCTGGCCGGGATGGTGACATTGCCCGTCCAATAGTACGAGCTGTACGGGCACACTGAGGAGTTGCCGTAGCAGTCGCTCGGCAACGTGTTGGTGTAGTCCGGGTAGAGGTCGCCCGCCACCACGCGGGCCCAGTCGATTGACGTGGAGTCCGTCACGGCCGTGGATGTGGCGAGCGTCTGCACGGTGCCGACCGGCGTGTTGCCGGTGCCGTTGACGTAGCCCGAGGTTCGGTTGCCCGGGAGACCAACGGAATCGGGCCGGGTGACCGCGGCGGTGTCGTCGCCCGGGTTCGCTGGCGTCGTGCAGCCGAGGACCCAGTTGGCGCCGATCGTGGAGTTGAGCCCGAAGATGGGGTTAAGGGTGGTGCTGGAGCCGGCCACCATCGTGACGCCGTTCGGCGCGACGAGCGCGGCGCGTGCGGGCATCTGGCCGGGGAGGTACGCCAGGCTGGCGACGGTGCGCCGCCCGCCGCCGGTGTTGGTGAGCGCGCGGGTGGTGTCCACGCCCGTCGAATACACGATCCATATCGGTCGTTGGGTGGCGGTGGAGTCTTGGAGGCGCCGCGCCACCACCCGCGCGTAGCCGCCCGGGAAGGCGTAGGTGGTGGAGTCATACCCGGTGCCGAGAGAGTGGGCGGTGGCGAAGTAGGTATGCAGGCCTGCCTGGGCGATGTTGAGCGAGCGTGAAAGGCTGAACGACCCGTTAGTGGAACGGAACTCCGCCGAGATCATGATGAACCCGGCCGTCAGCATGACGGTCAGGAGCGTCATCACCAGAAGGGTGGTGGCGAGGATGAAGCCGGGTTCGGAGGGGCGCTCAGTTCGCACGGTTGATGAACACGATATCAGAGGTGAGGTCGAAACGCGAGGGTGCCGTGCGGCCCTCCGGTCGCTCTTCGCTCTCGCCGACCAACCGCAACCGGATCCCGCGGACGCTGTCCAGCACAGCCGGCGGGTTCGCCTGCGGGGCCAGACGGTTCCCGACCAGGAAGGCGAAGGCCGACATCGACGTGTCGAAGGGGGCGACCAGTTCTTCGCGCACCATCGTCTCGAGCACGGTCCGCCACAGGGCGATCCGGCCCGAGATCTCGGCCGACGGGGCGAGCTCATATCGCACTCGCTGATACAGGTACACCGGCACGCCCGTCGGCGTACCGACATTGTTCGGCTGCAGCCGCACTACGCGGAATACGCCGGGCCCGGGAGCGCTGGAGGCGGTCACGGCAGTGGCCGGGGCGATCGTGGACGGGATCGGGGCCGCGAGTCCCGTGCAGTCGCCGGTGGTGGCGCCGGCCGCGAACGTGACGGGCTCCTGGAATTGCCAGTTGCCGATAGCGTTGCGCCACGCGTAGCCGCGCAGCGTCGCACCGGCGAAGGAGGCCGAGTCGTACGGCATCAGCAGCACCGCCTGCGACCCGCCCGACGGCTGGCCGCAGGTCAGCCCGGACGCGAACGTCACCCGCGCCGTGATCGAGTCGGGCGAGGCGGCCAGGAGCCCGCCCGCCGTCACCATCCGCAACTCCTGCGCGATCACGTTGAAGCCCGCCCGGGCGCTGGCCCGGGCCCGCATCGTACCATCCTGCAGGGCCATGAACCGCGACTGGCTGATGATCAGCCGCGTCAGCGCGATCCCGATGATGCCCGCGATCACCAGGGCCACCATCAGCTCGGCGAGCGAGAACCCGCGGCGGGTCATCGGAGAGGGATGGGGTCCCGGGCCATGCCGCGCCGGACGATCACGGTGTCGGGGGTGGTGCCGGGGATACTGGTCTGACTGATCACGTACACGTCCTTTCGCACCGACGACAGGCTGACGACCGCATAGCGCACGGTAATGCGGATCGCGCCGCTCCAGATCGTGTCAGGCGTCAGCAGCGTGCTCAGGCTGTCGAACGGCACGCCGGCCGCGTGGTCCGAGGCGGCCAGCTGAATGGCCATGCTCAAGGCCTGGTCCGTCGCCCGGGTCGAGCGCTTGGCGATCTGGAAGGCCAGCCCCGCGAGGCTCAGGATGACGACCGAGAAGATCACGATCGTGATGATGACCTCGACCAGGGAGAAGCCGCCGCGGACTAGTTGCGCAGTATCCTGATCTGCCCCGCCCGGGACATCCGTACCTGTCGCGTGTAGGTGCCGTCGCTGAGGCTCACGGTGATGGTGCCGCTGGTCATCCCGTTGACCAGCACTAGGACGGAGTCGGGTGTCGCCGAGAACGACGGGAGCTTGAATTCCCCGTCGGCGCCGTAGAAGCGCCGCTGCAGCACGGTGTCGGGGGAGCCCCGCCTGATGAACACCCCTTTCGCCGTCCTGTCGAAGACGACCCGCACCGGGGCCCTCGCGCGGCTCGCGAGCGACTGGGCCAGATAGAAATCCGCCGCGACGGCACCCGCCGCCCGGTTGATGCGGGAGTGCGTGATTTGGCGCATCACGGACGGGGTCAGCGTACCGATGACCACCATCACGATGAGCAGCACCATCACCGCTTCGATGATAGAGAAGCCGGCTCGTGCTTGGTACCGCCATCGCGCCTCGCGCCTCGATAATCGCATCGCTTTGTCGCCGATGCACTCGCAAAGTAGCAAGCTTCGTTCCGTCGGTGGCCGTGTGGCCTAAGTGCTTGCGGCACTTCTCGCTGCAACGTGTAAGTGTGGGGACGGGGAGGTTCAGGGGCAAGGGACGTACTGCATGGTTCAGCGCCCGTGTGCAAGAAGCCGCACGGTCACAGCCTACGCGAACACCTCCAAGGCGACCGGCACCCGTCCGAACGGGGCGCTCACCTGGGCGCCCTGCACCATGGGCCGGACCCGCGCCAGCATCTCCTTCGCGATGGCCACGCCCTCGGCCAGGGACGCCTCCTTGCCCTTGTCCTGGGCGGCGCGCATCCGGTCGATCACGGACGCCGGCACCGAGACGCCGGGGACCTCGTTGGCGAGGAATTCCGCGTTCCGGAGCGAGACCAGGGGCCAGATCCCCGCCACGATCGGGATGCGGAAGCTCTCGATGCGCTTGAGGAAGCGCTCGAGCTGGTCGGGGTCGAAGACCGGCTGCGTCACCGCGAACTCCGCCCCGGCGTCCACCTTCCAGGCGAACCGCTTGAGCTCGCGCTCGGGATCGACCGCAGCCGGGTTCACGCCCACGCCGATCACGAACGCCGTAGGCTTGCCGATGGCGTTACCCCCCGGATCGAGCCCGTGGTTCAAGCGGTTGACGAGGTTGGTGAGCCCGATGGCGTCGATGTCGAAGACCGCCGTCGCCTCGGGATAGGGGCCCATTTTGGGCGGGTCGCCGGTGATGAGCAGCAGATTGGCGAGCCCGTGGGCCGAAGCGCCGAGCAGGTCGGAGAGCATCGAGAGCAGGTTGCGGTCCCGGCAGCAATAGTGGATCACCGTCTCGATCCCCACCTCGCGTTCGATGAGGAGCGACGTCATGAGCGCGCCCATGCGGCTCTGCGCGCGCGGGCCGTCGGGCACGTTGACGGCATCCACGCCGGCGTCCTTGAGGAGCTTCACGCTGGCCAGCATGGTCGTGGGGTCCACGCCCTTGGGCGGCACGATCTCCACCGTGGTCAGGAACGCGCCGCCGGCGAGCTTCTTCCCCCAGCGCGAGCGCTCGGCGAGCGGTACGGGCTCCACGCCGTGGGGCGCCTCGACGCGCTCGCTGGTCACGGTGACCACCTGCCGCGGCGACACGCTCGCCACGAACGAGGCCAGCTCCCGGATGTGCTCCGGCGTGGTCCCGCAGCAGCCGCCCACGAACCGGGCGCCCGCCTCGACGAGCGCCTTCCCGTAGGTGCCGAGGTACTCGGGGGAGGCCATGTAGATCTTGCGGTCGCCGATGGCGCGCGGGAGCCCGGCGTTAGGCTGCGCGGAGAGGGGCCGGCTCGTCACCCGGGCCATCTTCTCGATGGCCTCGAGGATCCCCTGCGGGCCCACCGAGCAGTTGAGGCCGATGACGTCCGCGCCCGCCTGGTCGAGCGTCCGCGCCAGCGTCTCGGGGTCGGTGCCGTAGACGGTCAGGCCGTCCTCCCCGATGGTCATCTGGGCGATGACGGGAAGGTCGCTGGTGGCGCGGATCGCGCGCAGCGCCTCCTGGATCTCGTCCAGGTCGGCGAAGGTCTCGAGGATGAAGCCGTCCACCCCGCCCGCCAGCAGGCCTTCCGCCTGCTCCCGGAAGAAGGCGAAGGCCTCGTCGCGTGACGTCTCGCCGAAGGGTTCGAGCCTGATGCCGAGGGGGCCGATGGCGCCCACCACGCAGACGCGGCCGTCCGACGCGTCCTTCGCGATCTGGGCCGCCTTGCGGTTGATCTCGCGCGTCTGCTCGGCCAGCTGGTGGTTGGCGAGCTTGACCGGGTTGGCCCCGAAGGTGTTGGTCTCGATCAGCTCGGCGCCCGCCTTGATGTAGGCCAGGTGCACGTCGCGCACCAGGTCGGGCTGCCGCAGGTTGAGCTCGTCGTAACAGACGTTGATGAAGACGCCCTTGGCGTACAGCATGGTGCCCATCGCCCCGTCGAAGACGTGGGCGCGACCGTCCGCGATGAGGTCCTTGAGGGAGCGGCTCACCGCGCCGCCGCCTCCGCGGGTTCCTGCTCGTAGGCCAGGTTGGGCGCGAGCCACCGCTCTGCCTCCGCGAGGTCCCAGCCCTTGCGGCGCGCGTAGTCCGCGGCCTGGTCCCGCCCGATGCGGCCCACGCCGAAGTAGTGCGCCTCCGGATGCGCGAAGTACCAGCCGCTCACCGACGCGGCGGGCCACATCGCGAAGCTCTCCGTCAGGCGGATCCCCGTGGCGCGCTCGGCGTCGAGCAGCGCGAACAGGGTCCGCTTCTCGGTGTGGTCGGGACACGCGGGATAGCCCGGCGCGGGGCGGATCCCCCGGTAGCGCTCCTTGACGATGTCGTCGCTCGAGAGCGCCTCGCCGGCGGCGTAGCCCCAGAACTCGGTGCGCACCCGCTCGTGCATCCGTTCCGCGAACGCCTCGGCGAGCCGGTCGGCGAGCGCCTTGGCGAGGATGCTGTTGTAGTCGTCGTGCTGGCGCTCGAACGCTTCGCACAGCTCCTGGACGCCTTCACCCGCGGTCACGGCGAACGCGCCCACGTAGTCCGCGATCCCGCTCGCACCCGGCGCCACGAAGTCGGCGAGGCAGAGGTTCGGGCGGCCCGGCGGCTTCTCGCCCTGCTGGCGGAGGCCGCGCAGGACAGTGCGCGGCTCGCGGCGGCCCTCGTCGGCGTACACGGCGATGTCGTCGTCGTCCACGGCGTTGGCGGGGAAGAGGCCGATCACGCCGCGCGCCCGGATGAGCCGCTCCTTCACGATGCGCGCGAGCAGGGCCTCCGCGTCGGCGAAGAGCTTGCGCGCTTCGACGCCCACGGCCGGGTCGTCGAAGATCTCCGGGTACCGGCCCTTCAGCTCCCAGGTGGCGAAGAACGGCGACCAGTCGATGTACCGCGCCAGCTCGGCGAGCGGGTAGTCGTCGAAGGCGCGCACGCCGAGGGACGCCGGGCGGGGCGGGGCGGAGCCGGCCCAGGCGATGCGCAGCTTGCGCTGCCGCGCCTCCTCGAGGGCGAGCGTGGTGGTGCGGGCGCGCCGGCCGGCGTGCGCCTCCCGGAGACCGACGTACTCCGCCCGCACGTCGCGAACGAACGCGTCCCGGCGTTCCGCGCTCAAGAGCGTGCTCACCACCCCCACGCCGCGCGACGCGTCGAGCACGTGGACGGTCGGGCCGTGGTAGTGCGGCTCGATCTTCACGGCGGTGTGCATCCGCGAGGTGGTGGCGCCGCCGATGAGCAGCGGGACCTCGAAGCCCTGGCGCTCCATCTCCTTGGCGACGTGCACCATCTCGTCGAGGGACGGGGTGATGAGGCCCGAGAGCCCGATCGCGTCCGCCTTCTTCTCGAGGGCCGTCTCGAGGATCTTCGCGGCCGGCACCATCACGCCGAGGTCGATGACCTCGTAGTTGTTGCAGCGCAGCACCACGCCCACGATGTTCTTGCCGATATCGTGCACGTCGCCCTTCACCGTGGCCATCACGATGGTGCCGTTCGGCCTGTGCTCCCGGCCCGACGCCAGGCGCTCGGCCTCGATGTGCGGGACCAGGATGGCGACCGCCTTCTTCATGACCCGCGCGCTCTTCACCACCTGCGGCAGGAACATCTTGCCGGCGCCGAAGAGGTCGCCGACCACGTTCATGCCGTCCATCAGCGGCCCCTCGATGACCTCGATGGGGCGGGCGTACAGGTGGCGCGCCTCCTCGACGTCGGCCTCGATGTGGTCGAGGATGCCCTCCACGAGCGCATGGGCGAGCCGCTTCGCCACGGGCTCCTGCCGCCACGCCAGGTCCACGACCCTGGCGCGGGCGGGACCCGCGGCGCCTTCGGCCAGGGCCGTCAGGCGTTCGGTCGCGTCGGGGCGCCGGTCGAAGAGCACGTCCTCCACGGCGGTGAGCAGCGGCGCCGGGATGTCGTCATAGACGGTGAGCTGGCCGGCGTTCACGATCCCCATGTCCATCCCGGCCTGCACGGCGTGGTACAGGAACGCCGAGTGCATCGCCTCGCGGATGGCGTTGCTGCCGCGGAACGCGAACGAGAGGTTGCTCACCCCGCCGCTCACCAGGCAGTAGGGCAGGGTCTTCTTGATCCGCCGCGTCGCCTCGAGGTACGCCATCGCGTAGGCGTTATGCTCGGCCATGCCGGTCGCCACCGCGAAGATGTTGGGGTCGAAGACGATGTCCTCGGGCGGGAAGCCCACCCGCTCGGTGAGGATACGGTAGGCGCGGGCGCAGATGTCCACCTTCCGCTCCACCGTGTCCGCCTGGCCCTGCTCGTCGAACGCCATCACGACGACGGCCGCGCCGTAGCGGCGCACCAGGTTGGCGCGCGCGACGAACGCCTCCTCGCCCTCCTTGAGGCTGATGGAGTTCACGATGCCCTTGCCCTGCACGCACTTGAGGCCCGCCTCGATGACCTCCCACTTCGACGAGTCGATCATCACCGGGACCTTGCTGATGTCCGGCTCGGCGGCGATGAGGTGCAGGAACTTCTCCATGGCGGCGCGGGAGTCGAGCATCCCCTCGTCCATGTTGACGTCGATGATCTGCGCCCCGTTCTCCACCTGTTGCCGCGCCACGTTGAGCGCCTTCTCGTAGTCCCCCTTCTTGATCAGCTCCGCGAACTTCGCCGAGCCCGTCACGTTGGTCCGCTCGCCCACGTTCACGAACAGCGAGCCGGGCCACATGCGCAGCGGCTCGAGGCCCGAGAGGCGGGTGACCCGCTTGAGGTCGGGGATGACGCGCGGCGGCAGGCCCCGCACCGCGGCCGCGATGGCCTTGATGTGCGACGGGGTGGTGCCGCAGCAGCCGCCCACGATGTTGAGGAAGCCGCTCCTCGCCCACTCGCCCAGCATCCCCGCCATCTCCTCCGGCGTCTGCTCGTACTGGCCGAAGGCGTTGGGGAGGCCGGCATTGGGGTGGCAGGAGACCCGCCGGTCGGCGAGACCGGCCAGCTCTTCGACGTAGGGGCGCAGCTGCCTCGCACCCAGCGCGCAGTTGAGCCCGATGCTGAAGAGGTCCGCGTGCCTGACGGAGTTGTAGAATGCTTCGAGGGTCTGGCCCGAGAGCGTGCGGCCGCTCGCGTCGGTGATGGTGCCCGAGACCATGACCGGCGCCTCGTTGCCGCGCCGTTCCAGCACGCCCCGGACTGCGAAGAGCGCGGCCTTGCAGTTGAGCGTGTCGAACACGGTCTCGACCATCAGCAGGTCGGCGCCGCCGTCGAGCAGGGCCTCCGCCTGCTCGGTGTACGCCGTCACCAGCTGGTCCCAGGTGACGGCGCGGAAGCCGGGG
>JBGPHD010000102.1:0-11367 GCA_041484135.1 Gemmatimonadota bacterium | reverse complement strand
GTCCAGCGTCGCGTAGCCCACGCCGTCCAGTGCGATGGTCCCGCCCGTGGGCCCTTCGAGCGCGCCCAGGAGGTGCAGCAGCGTGCTCTTCCCCGAGCCGCTCGCGCCCACGATCGCGACCACCTCGCCCCGCGCCACCGCGAGGTCCACCTGGAACAGGACGTCGAGCCACCCGGCGTCGCCGGAAGGATAACGCTTCCTCAGCCCCCGGACCTCCAGGACCGGCGTCATTCGTGCCGGATCGCTTCCACCGGTTCGAGCCGCGCCGCCTGCCACGCCGGGTAGAGGGTGGCGGCCGCCGCGATGGCGAACGAAAGGAGCAGGATGGCGCCGATGTCCGTCGCCGACAGCTGGACCGGCACGTGGTCGATGAAATAGACCGTGGGGTCGAGCGGGATCAGCCGGCCCCGGCCGATGGCCACCGCGATGCCGAGCCCACCTAACGCACCGACCAGCGTGCCGACCACGCCCACCACCACGCCCTGCGCGACGAAGATCCGGCGGATCTGCGCCGCCGTCATCCCCATCGCCCGGAGGATGCCGATCTCCTTGGTGCGGTCGCTCACGGCCATGGTGAGGGTGGAGACGATGTTGAACGCCGCCACCAGCACGATGAGGAGCAGGATCACGGCCATCACCAGCTTCTCGAGCTTGAGCGCCGAGAAGAGCGAGCTGTTCTGCGCCTTCCAGTCCAGGGCCCGGTACGGGAAGCCGAGCCGGTCCTCGAGCGCGCGCGCCGTCCGGTCGGCGTGCCAGGGATCCCTCACCCGCACCTCGATGCCGGAGACCGCGCTGTCGAGTCCGGCGAAGCGCTGCGCCACCGCGCGCGGCATCACCACGTAGGTGTTGTCGTACTCGTACATCCCGGTGTCGAAGAGGCCCGTCACCTCGAACCGGAAGTAGCGCGGCACGAAGGCCCCGAGCGCCGCGTTGAGCGACGAGCCCGCGGGCGACACGATCGTGATCACGCTCCCCGGATAGGCGGAGAACCGGTCGGCGAGCCGGCGGCCGAGCACCACGCCGCCATCCACGTCCGCCGCGTGGGTGGCGAAGCGCAGGTCCCCGGTCGTGAAGCTGCGGGCGAGCCCGGTCACCGCCACGCGGCCCGTGTCGGACTCCACGCCGATCACCGCCACCCCCTCCGCGTAGTCGTGCCCCGCCGACATCAGCCCCTGCGACAGCACGAACGGCGCGGCCGCCACGACGCCGGGGGTGGCTCGCACGGTGTCCAGCACCCGCGGCCACTGGTCGAGGCGGAGCCCCTCGCCGTAGGTCAGCACCCGCACGTGCGGGTTGGCGACCAGGATCTTCTCGCGCAGGTCCTGCTGAAGCCCGCTCATCACGCCGGTCACCACGATCAGCGCCATGACGCCCAGGGCGATGCCCGCCGTCGCGATGAGCGTGGTCAGCGAGACGAACCGCGAGGCCCGACGGCTCCGCAGGTACCGCGACGCGATCCACCACTCCACGCGCTTCATTCGGGCCGGAGCGCCGGGAAGAGGACCACGTCGCGGATGCTCCGCTCGCCGGTGACCAGCATCGTCAGCCGGTCGATCCCCATGCCCAGCCCGCCGGTGGGCGGCATCCCGTACTCGAGGGCCCGGAGATAATCCTCGTCCAGGGGCGGGGCCTCCGCGTCGCCGGCGGCGCGCCGCACGCCCTGCGCCTCGAAGCGCGCCCGCTGGTCGTCGGGATCGTTCAGCTCGGAGAAGGCGTTGGCCAGCTCGTAGCCGCCCACGAAGAGCTCGAACCGCTCCGCCAGTGCCGGGTCGCCGCGCTTGGGCTTGGCGAGCGGCGAGATCTCGATGGGGTAGTCCACGATGAAGGTCGGCGCCTCGAGGTGCGGCTCCACCGTGAGGCCGAAGAGCTGGTCGATGAGCCGCGGCCGCCCGCCTCCCGACTTGAGGTCCGGCTCCATCCCCCGCGCCGTGAGGGCCGCCGCGAGCGCCGCGTCGTCGGTCGTGCGGAGGTCCACCCCGCTCTGCTCGTGCAGCAGCTCGACGAAGCCCACCCGCCGCCACGGCGCCGCCAGGTCCACGGGCCGGCCGCGGGCATGGAGCACCGTCCCGCCCGTCACCTCGCGCACCACCTGCCGGATCATCGCCTCCGTCATCGCCATGACGTCGGTGTAGTCCCAGTAGGCCGCGTAGCACTCCAGCATCGTGAACTCGGGGTTGTGCAGCCGGTCCATCCCCTCGTTGCGGAAGTCCCGGCCGATCTCGTACACCCGCTCGATGCCGCCCACGATCAGCCGCTTGAGGTAGAGCTCGTCGGCGATCCGGAGGTAGACGTCGGTGTCCAGCGCGTGGTAGCGGGTCGTGAAGGGGCGCGCGGCGGCGCCGCCGAAGAGCGGCTGGAGGATCGGCGTCTCGACCTCGAGGAAACCGAGGCCGTCCAGGAACGCGCGCACCGCGCGCGTGATGGCCGCCCGCTGCTCGAAGACCAGCCGCCGCTCGGGATGCACCGCGAGGTCCGCGTAGCGCTGCCGGTAGCGCACCTCGGGGTCCGCCAACTCCGAATAGTGCTCGACCGACCCGTCCTCCCGCTCGGCGCTCTTGCCTAACGGCAGCGGCCGGAGCGCCTTCGCCAGCAGCTCCATCCGGTCCACCCGGACCGTCACCTCGCCGGTGCGGGTGCGGAAGAGCGGCCCGCTCACGCCCAGGTGGTCGCCCAGGTCCAGCAGCGCGACCCGGGCGTACGCCTCGCCCAGCTGGTCCTGCTTGAAGTAGAGCTGGATGCGGCCCGAGGGGTCGGCGAGATGGGCGAAGGTCGACTTGCCGTGCCCGCGGAGCGCCACGAGCCGGCCCGCCACGGTCACGGTGGGACCGGCAGCGCCCTCCGGGGCGTCCTGGTGGGCCGCCAACGCCTGCGCCGCCGTGTGCGTCCGCTCGAACCGGTAGGCGAACGGCGCTACGCCCTGGCGCTTCAGCGCCTCGAGCTTCTCGCGCCGCGCCAGCTCGACGCGCGGCCGGCCCGCCGCCTCGCCGCTCACTTGGTCCCGCCGCCGGTCTGCTTGAGGAACGCGTCGATGAACGGGTCGATGTCCCCGTCCATCACCTTCTGCACGTCGGTCAGCTTGAGGCCGGTGCGGTGGTCGTTCACCATCGTGTACGGCTGGAAGACGTAGGAGCGGATCTGGCTGCCGAAGGTGTTCTCCGCCTTGGTCGCCTCCAGCGCTTGCTTCTTCTTCTCCTGCTCGTCGAGGGCCCGCTGGTACAGCGCCGCCTTCAGCATCTTCATCGCCACGGCCTTGTTCTTGTGCTGCGAGCGCTCCTGCTGGCACGAGACCACGATGCCCGAGGGGTTGTGCGTCAGGCGGACCGCCGAGGACGTCTTATTGACGTGCTGCCCGCCAGCGCCCGACGCGCGGAAGACGTCCATCCGGATGTCCTCTTCGCGCAGGTCGATCTCGATGGTGTCATCCACCAGTGGATAGACGAACACCGAGGCGAACGACGTGTGGCGCCGCGCCTGCGAGTCGAACGGCGAGATCCGCACCAACCGGTGCACGCCCTTCTCCGCCTTGAGGAAGCCGCACGCGTACTGGCCCTTGATCTCCAGCGTGACGGACTTGATCCCCGCTTCCTCGCCGGGGACGAGGTCGAGCACGCCCACGTCGAACCCGCGCCGCTCCGACCAGCGGCGGTACATCCGCATCAGCATCTCGGCCCAGTCCTGCGACTCCGTGCCGCCCGCGCCCGGGTGGATCGTGAGCAGCGCGTCGAGCGCGTCCTCGGGGCCGCGGAGCAGCGCCTGGAGCGAGAGCTGCTCGACGGCGGCCTCGACGGCGGTCGCCTCCTGGCCGAGCTCCAGCTCGATGTCCGCGTCCGATTCGTGCTCGAGGAGGTCGGCCATCTCGAGGGCGTGGTCCACGCGGCGGCGCAGGTCCAGATACGGCTGCGTCCAGCGCCGGAGCGCCTTCCCCTCTTCGACGGTCTTCTGTGCGGAGTCGGGTTTGTCCCAGAAACCGGGTGCGGCCATGACGTCATCGAGGGCCGCGAGCCGGGCTACCTTGGTATCGACGTCAAAGGTAGCCTCGGAGTTCGGTGAGGCGGCGATCGAGGTCCTTCAGCGCAACGTGGACTTCCGTGGCGATCATGGCGACCTGTGGACGGGCTGAAAAGCGAGAGCGTCCAGGGGCCATTCGGCCGACAGACCCTCCGACTCTTCAACTAGCTGTATGATAAGAGGTTACGTCCCCCCGCGCCAGTAGTGCTTCGGCTCTCCCCCGGCCAGGATCCGCCGCAGCTCATCGCGATGACGCTCCAGGACGAGCAGGCAGACCGGAAGCACCACCAGGCCGAACGGCCATCCCGCGAAGTACCCGAGGACGAAGGGAAGCAGTGCCGTGGCGGCCGCGCTGCCCACGGTGAGGTAACCCGACGCGACATAGCCGATCGCCCAGAGCACGGCCCAGGCGGGCACCGCGATCGGTGTCACGAGCGTGAGGGCCCCGGCCGCCACGGCCAGGCCGCGTTCCTCCCGATCGGAGGTCCAGATGGGCCATTGCTGGCCGACCACCACCGCGGTCGCGGCGAGCGATTGCGCGTAGGGGTTGTCGCTGGCGCCGACGAGACTCACCGCCAGCACGCCCTTGAGGACATCCGCCGCGATGAGGCCGCCCTTGATCCAGGGCGGCAGAACGCCCGCCTGGCGTGCCTTCGGCGCCAGACGGGCGATGGGAAGCGAGCCGACGATGTACGACGCGACCGCCAGCTCCGCGATCCGGATCAAAAGATCCTCTGCCCTCCGGCCAGGATCTCGTTGAGCGCGTCGGTGAAGTGGGGGGTCGACTTGGCGATCCCGTCACCCACCTGCATAACGTACTCCTCGTAGCTCTTCTTGATCTCCTCGGCGAAGATCTCCTTCAGCGTGCCGTCCTTCAGGCCCTGGGCGCGCTTGGCGGGATGGTAGGAGATCATGTCCGAGATCAGCGCGCGCGCGAGCCGCCGCGCCTTGACCTGCGGATCCTGCACGAGGAACGGGTTGATGACCCGGCTCGGGCCGCCCGGCATCGTGGACCGCGGCGGGCCCGACGCGGCGGGCGGCGCCGCCGGGGGCGCGGCGGTGACGGCCGGCGTGGGCGGCGGGCCGACGGTCCTGGGCGGTGGCGCGGGCGGCGCCGGCGGGATCACCGGGGCCGCGGCCGGAGGAGGTGGCGCCGCGGGCCGGGCCGGCGGGGCCGCGACCAGGGGCGGCGCCACCGGCCGAAACGGCGGCGCCGCGGGCGGCACCGTCACCGCCGGCATGTCGCGGATGGTGGCGACCTGGCCCGCGGCGGGTGGTGCCGCCGCCGGACGAGGCGGCGCGACCGGAGGCGCCATCATCGGTGGTGCGACCCCCGCGGTGGGAACGGCCGGCGGAGGCGGAGTGAACACGGGCGCCTGGGGCAGCGACAGCCGGCGCGCGGGCGCGGCGGGCGCCGGAGGGGCGGCAGGCGGCGCCGCCATGACCATCGGCGCGGGAGCCGGAGGCGCGACGGGAGGCGGAGCCATCACCATCGGCGCGGGCGCCACGGGAGCCGCGGCCGCGACGGCCGAAGTCCCGTCGGCACTCACCGGAAAGACCGTCCGGCACACCGAGCAGCGGGCGCGCACCCCGCCGGCCGGCACCTTCGCCGGATCCACGCGGAAGACGGTCTGACAGGTCGGACAGGTCGCGTTCATCGCTCAGCTTTCCTTGCCCAGCAGTGGGTCGTGGCGGCGGTCGACCACGAACACCGATCCCGGAAGCGTCTTCGCATAGCTCTTCATCTCGGTCGCCAGCTCGCTCACCTGCGCCGGGTGCGAGAAACGCCGGCGCTCATTCGTGACGATCCCGATCGACAGCGTCATGTACGGCACCTTGTGCAGCTGACCGCGCCGGTCCTTGCCGAAGAAGTAGCCGGCCCGACGGTCCTGCTCGGAGTACTGCAACGGGATCAACAGGTCGAACACGGTGATGATCTCGCTGCAGCACGGGTCGGTCATGTCGAGCGGCAGCACCAGGATGAAATCGTCACCGCCGATGTGCCCCACGAAACCCTGCGCTCCGCACAGCCCCTTCACCACGTCATGCAGGATGCGCGACAGCAGCAGGATGACCCGGTCGCCGTCGTTGTAGGAGTAGCGGTCGTTGTACTCCTTGAAGTGATCGAGGTCCGCGTAGCAGACGGCGAAGAGCTGGCCGCCGTCCATGCGCCGCTTGATCTCGCGTTCGATCTCGTTGGTGCCGGGGAGCCGCGTCGACGGGTGGACGCTGACGTTGCGCTCGGTGCGCGTCAGCAGGACGTCCAGCCGCGCGCGCTGCTCCTCCGGATCGAAGATCGGCGTCAGGACCTCGTCCGCGCCGGCCCGGAACGCCTCGTGGACCCGCGGCTCCACGTGGGCGTCCTCGAGGAACGCCACCGGGACGATCGCGGTGTACGGATCCGCCTTCAGCTGACGGCACAGCCCGAGCCCGGGCGCTACGTCCCCGTTCCCGTCCACCAGGACCATGGCGGGGAGCGTGCGTAACGTCATGGCTTCGATCTGCGCCGCGTCGCCCACCGCCAGCGAGGGGAATCCCTTCCCCGCGAGCCAGCCCGCCACAAGTGGCGGCATGGGGCGACCAGCCGACGAGAAAAAGATTACCGAGGGCCGCGTCCGCACCAGGTTTCCTCTCGCAAAGTGCGAGAAGATAGCAACTTAGCCCGCGTCGCGGGAGGTGTCAAATGAAATACGCCACCACCGCGAGCACGCCGTAGAGCCCGATCAGCTGGGCGCCCTCGAACCAGTTGGACTTGCCGTCGAGGGCGATGATCGCCACCGCGATACTGGTCAGGCCGAGCGCCGCCACCTCGAAGCTGGAGAACGCGAAGTCCATCGGCCGGCCCATCAGGTGCCCCGCTCCGACGAGCACCGGTGCCACGAAGAGCGCCACCTGGGTGGACGAGCCGGTCGCGATCTGGAAGGCCAGCTCCATCTTCCCCTTCCGCGCCACCACCACCGCGGTGGCGTGCTCGGCGGCGTTCCCGACGATGGGGATCACGACCAGGCCCAGGAACATCTCGGAGAGCCCGACGGCGCGGCTGGCCGCCTCGGTCACCCCGACCAGGATCTCCGAGAGCCATACGACGAAGACGGTCGCCGCGGCAAGGACCAGGGCGGCACGGCCCGGCGTCCAGTGATGCTCGCCGCCGCCCGCGTCCGGCTGGAGCAACGACCGGTGCGTGCGCAGCGTGAAGAGGAGGCTCAAGAGGTACGTGGCCACGAGGAAGAGGGCGACCCCGTCGGAGATTCGGAGGATGGTGGCCGGGTCCGGAGCTGGATGCGCGAGCGCGTAGAGCGACGGGGCGGCGAACGCCGCCACGGCGAGCACCATCATCCCGAGCGACGCCGCGGCGGCGGTCGCACTGAAGGTGATCTCGTTCTTCTTCCATCCGCCGGCCACCAGGGCGACGCCGAGGATCAGCAGCAGATTGCCGATGATCGACCCCACCAGCGACGCCTGAACCAGCGTCACCAGGCCGGCCCGGAGCGCGAAGAGCGTGATGATGAGCTCGGCGGCGTTCCCGAAGGTCGCGTTGAGGAGACCCCCGACCCCGGGCCCGGTGCGGTGCGCGAGCGCTTCGGTGGCTTCGCCCATGAGCCCCGCGAGCGGCACGATGCCGAGCGCGCAGGCCGCGAACACCAGCACCGGTGCCGCGCCCACGCGGGCAAGGACGATCGCCGCCGGCACTGCCAGCAGCAGCGAGGCCTGGACCGGGCCGCGGCCTAGAATCCGGCGTGCCATGCCAGCATCACGCTCCCCTCGTGCGGCGTCACGCCGATGCGCGGCACGAGTCCGCGCGCTCCGCCGCCGCGCAGACGTTGCGCGATCAGGGCGTCCACCGCGCTCACGATGTGGTTGAGCACCACCACGCCCAGGAAGTTCGTGCTCGCCCGGAACGCGTCGTCGCTCTTGGTGATCTCGGCGCGGAAGACGTCCTGCTCCAGCCGGGCGTCCTCCCAGCTCCAGCGGAACGGCCCCGAGAAGGCCCGGCTCGCATAGAAGGCCACGGCCGCCTGGTAAGCCGGCGACGTGGGGTTCAGGGCGGAGTCCGGGTTGGCGAAGAAGGTCCGCCGCGCCAGGAGCCAGACCGAGCCGTTGAAGGTCGTGGTGTCGGTCTCCGGGGCGAAGGACACGCTGGGGTCGATGTCGAACTCCCCGCTCCTCACGAAGTGGCTCATCGTCTCGTAGTACTCGAACGCCCCGTCGGTGCGCACCGAGGCGTACGGCCGGCGCGCCACCGCGAACGCCAGCTCCCGGAATGCCGCGCGCTCGCGGCGGCCCTCGTGGCTGAGCGAGAGGGCGCGCGCCACCAGCCACGCCTCGGTGGCCAGGTAGACGAGCCCGCGCGGCTGTCCCCCGAGGAGCTGGCCCGAGCCCGGCACGGCGAAGGAGGCGAAGGGCCGGACCCAGGGCCGGCGCAGCAGCGGGATGGCGGCGACGGAATCGTCACTCGCAGGGCCTAACGGTCCTCGGACCTGCGGCGCCGGCGATGGGGAGCGGATCGCCGGTGGCCAGAAGCTGGCGGGAAGCCGCTGCGCGACGAGGGGCGCAGCGGCGGTCGCGGCGGCGACCCATGCCGCGGCGAGACACACCGGCCACGGTGACGCGGAACCGAGCCTTCCAGCCCGCACGCTAGAAGCTCAGACGGAGCGAGAGGTGGGTCGGCTCCTTCTCGCCCAGGTCGTCATTGGCGAAGAAGACCCGCGCGAGGTCGAAGGCGACGCTCCGCACCGCCACGCCCACCCCCAGGCTGGGCCCGCGGGCGTCCGAGTCCAGGAACGCGTACCCCCCGCGCAACCGGATCAGGTCCCGCACCCCGGTCTCGATGCCCACCAGCGTCACGGTCGATAGGGCGCCCTGCCCCACCGCGCCCTGCACGTCCGCGAGGATCCGGACATCGAACCCGTCGGTGCCCGGGGGCGGGGGCCGGCGGACGCTGTAGCTGACCCCGGCCTGGAGCCGCGTCGGCAGCGGGTCCGCCTGCGCCTGGTTGTTCACCTGGAGCTTGAAGCCGATGTTCCGCACCGCCACGCCCACCACCAGCGGCAGTCCGGGGAACACATAACGTACGCCGACGTCCACCGCGTGCGTCGTCCCGGTCGCGGTGGGCACGTTGGTGCATTCCCCGGTGCAGTCCACGCGGAACTGCACCAGCTTGTAGGTGATGCCGGCCGCGAGCCCGCCGATCACGTCGGTCGCGTAGGTCGCCATCAGCGCGATGTTCTGGGAGCCGGTCTGGCCGACGGGGACCCCGCCACCCCCCGGCAAAGTGACCGGGATCTCACCGTAATCGACGACGTAGGCCGCCAGCGCGATCGTGCCGAGGCTCGCCGACGGGAGCGCAAGCACGACGGCGTCGCTCGTGCCGAAGAACTGATTGGTGTGATGGACGGCGAACTCGGAGCGCGCCAGCGCCGAGAGGCCGGCGGGATTCCAGAAGATGGCCTCGCTGGTGCCGCCGTCGGCCGCGGCGGCCTGCCCGAGGGCCGTGGCGCGCGCCCCGACCGGGAGCAGGAGGAACGCGCCGCCGACCGCGGTCGGCGCCGTCTGCGCGGCGGCGCTGACGGCGAGAGCGGCGGTGGGGAGCAGCGCGGAGAGGACCGCCCTACAGCGGCTTCGCCTCATCGACGAGCATGATCGGGATCCCGTCGTCCACCGCGTAGCGGAGGCCGCAGGCCCGGCAGATCAGCTCTTCCTGGGGCGCGGTGCGGTACTCGAGGTCGCCCTTGCACTTGGGGCAGACCAGGATCTCGAGCAGGTCCTTCGGCAAGGTCATGGATGCGACTCCGACTGAAGGGGAAGGCCGAGACGCGCGAGCATCGCCGGGTTCTTCCTCCACTTCGGCCACACCGTGACCCACAGGTCGAGGTGGACCTTCCGGTCGATGAACGCCGCGAGGCGAAGACGTGCCGCGGTGCCGATGGCCTTGATGGTGCGGCCCCCCTTGCCGAGGACGATCGGCTTCTGGCTCTCCCGTTCGACGGCGAGGGTGGCCCGAATATATACCGGCGTTTCGGCTTCGCGGAACTCCTCGATCTCCACCGCGAGCGCATAGGGGAGCTCCTGCTCGAGCTCCGCGTACGCGGCCTCCCGGATGAACTCGGCCGCGAAGAAGCGCAGGGGCTGGGTGCCGACGTCGTCCGCGTCATAGAGGAACGGCCCCTCGGGGAGCCGGGCGCGAACCTCGGCCAGCAGCGCGTCGAGGCCTTCGCGCGTGGGGGCGGCGACGACGAGCGCGCCGGCCGGCACGTCGGGCCGGCGGGCCGCGGGCACGAGGTCCGCCTTGGTGTACACCGTCACGATGGCTGACCCGGCGATCCGGGGACCGGTCACCAGGTCGCTCAGGGGGGGAGCCGGGAACTCGCTGAGCGGGTGCAGGTGGAGGATCAGGTCCGCGTCGTGGATGGCGTCGAGCGCGGCGCGCAGCATGCCCCGCTGGAGCGGGTAGGCCGGATCAAGAAGGCCGGCGGGGTCCACGAAGATGATCTGGGTGGTCTCGTCGGTCAGGAGGCCGCGGACCGGTTCGCGGGTGGTCTGTGGCTTGGGGGAGATGATGGCGAGCGGCTCGCCCACCAGGGCGTTCATGAGGGTGGACTTGCCGACGTTGGGGGCGCCGGCGAGGGCGACGAAGCCGCAGCGGGTCATCCCGGAAGATACGGGGCAAAGCAGAAGCCCGCCCCGGCGGACCGGGACGGGCTTCTGAAAGGAATGGCTGGCGGCGGTCTACTCTCCCACCGACGATCGTCGGCAGTACCATCGACGCTACCGGGCTTAACTACCGTGTTCGGGATGGGAACGGGTGTGACCCCGGCGCGCATGTCGCCAGCCAATTACGGGCGACAATTTGAGGATTGGGTGACGTGGAACTGAGGTGATCACTCCGAGGGGAGAGATCAAGCCTCACGGGCGATTAGTACGGCTCGGCTGACACGCTTACGCGCCTGTACACCTGCCGCCTATTACCTCGTAGTCTCCGAGGGCCCTTCAGGGAGCTTGCGCTCCGGGAGCATTCATCTTGGGGAGGGCTTCCCACTTAGATGCGTTCAGCGGTTATCCCGTCCGGACATCGCTACCCGGCGTTGCCACTGGCGTGACAGCCGGTACACGAGCGGTCCGTCCAACCCGGTCCTCTCGTACTAAGGTCGGGACCTCGCAATGCTCCTACGCCCACGACGGATACAGACCGAACTTTCTCACGACGTTCTGAACCCAGCTAATGTACCACTTTAACCGGCGAACAGCCGGACCCTTGGGACCTTCTCCAGCCCCAGGATGTGATAAGCCGACATCGAGGTGCCAAACCGCGCCGTCGATGTGAACTCTCGGGCGCGATAAGCCTGTTATCCCCAGCGTACC
>JBGPHD010000101.1:0-11415 GCA_041484135.1 Gemmatimonadota bacterium | reverse complement strand
TCCTCGACATGTGCCGGACCACCGTGAACGTCACCGGGGACCTCACGGCGACCTGCGTGATCGCGCGGTGGGACGGCGGGTGGGATCCCAGGTCGGTGACGGCGAGCGAGGTGCGCGCGGCGGCGTGATCGGCGGTTCTTCCGTGACAGGACTGCAGCGCCCGGCCTCGCGCCGGGCGTTTCGCTTGGCAGGCTACAGCGCGCGCGCCAGCTGCACCGCCCCCAGCACCGGGTCCACCGCGTCCGGCGTCACCTCCGCGTCCATCACCTCGGCCGCGATCCGCGCGATGACGCGCTTGCGGTAGTCGTCGCTCCGGGCGAGGAGGCTCCCGCCCAGCGCGACGCGCACCACGGCGCCGGCGGGGTAACGGTCGGCCAGGACCTTGACGTGGCGCGCGAGGTGGTCGGCGGCGGTGTCCACCAGCGTGCCGGCGACCGCGTCGCCTTCTTTCGCGGCGTCGAGCACCAGGGGCGCGAGGGCGGCGACGGCGGCCACGTCGGCCGTCGCGGCCCATCCCACCAGGTCCGTGAGCGCACCGAGGTGGATGCGCTTGAGGATGCGGTCGGCGAGTTGGGTGCGCCGGCCCCGGCCCTCGAGGGCGAGCCCCACCGCGCGCAGCGCCTGCCGGCCGAGATGGTAGCCGGACCCCTGGTCGCCTAACGCTGGCCCGAGCCCGCCGACGCGGGCCTGGGTGCCGCCGGGAAGGCGCGCCCAGGCGATGGAGCCGGTGCCGGCGATGAGCACGATGCCGGCCCCGTCGCCGAAGGCGGCCTGGAGGGCGATGGCCGCGTCGGTGATCACGGCGACCCGCGGCGCGAGGTCCGTCTCTTCCAGTGCCGCCTGGAGCGCGAGCCGCTCCGTCTCCCGCCCCACGCCCGCCGCGCCCACCACCAGCACGTCGCCCCGGGCCTCGCGCTCCGCCTTGCTCAGCGCGTCCCGGCACGTCTGCGCGATAGCGCGGGCGGCCTCGGCGGCGGCGCCGGGACGCATGGCGCCAGGCCCGCCGTCGGCGCGGACCTGGACGGTGCCGTGGCCGTCGGCGACGGCGGCGGTGGTGTGCGAGCCTCCAGCGTCCACCCCCAGGAGGACGCTCATGCCGTCCTCGCGTCGCGCTCGGTCGCCGGCACCAGCGAGCTCACCAGTCCGATCGTCACCGTCAGCACCGTCCCCATCGGCACGTACCACGGCCACGCCAGCTTGCTCGCCAGGACCAGAAGCGGCGGCGCGCCCATGAGCGGCGCGAGCCGCGCCGAGAAGACCACGATGCCCATGAGCGCGGAGCTGGCGACCAGCGCGAGGATGGCGTCCCGTTCCCGGATGCGCTTGACCCGCGCGAGGATGAACACGCCGAGGAGGGCGCCGTAGGTGAGGGACGCGATGGAGAGCGCGACCACCACCACGGGCGTGTCGCGCTGGCGGAAGAGCAGGGCGCCGCCCACCAGGAGCGCCGCCCAGGCCACGGTGAAGAGCCGGCCCGCGTGGAGCAGGTGGCGATCGTCGCTGCGGCCGGAGAGCGGGGCGTAGTAGTCGTGGGTGGTGGCCGAGGCCAGCGAATTCAGGGCCGAGGCGGTCGAGCCCATCGCCGCGGCGAGGATCCCCGCGACCGCCAGCCCGCCGAGGCCGCCCCGGAGGTGGGTCGCCACGAAGGTCGGGAAGACGCTGTCGCCCGCGGTGCCGCTCGGCACCGCGCCCGCGACCTGGATCGCCGCGCCCACGGTGAGGAACAGCGTGAACTCGAGCAGCACGACGATGCCGCTCCCCACCAGCGCGGCGCGTGCGTGCGTGAGCGATCGGGTGGCGAGCAGCCGCTGGACGATCAGGTGGTCCGTGCCGTGCGAGGCGGCCGAGAGCATGGCGCCGCCGATCACCGCGGTGCCGAAGGCGTAAGGCCGGGTGAGCGAGATCCCGAGGTCGAACACCCGCAGCTTGCCGGCCGCCGCGGCGAGGTGCAGGGCGCCGGGCACGACGTGCGTCGCCACCACCAGCGCGGCGATCCCGGCGACGATGTACACGCTCCACTGCACCACGTCCACCCACACCACCGACCGGATGCCGCCCACGAACGTGTACAGCAGCGTGGCCACCCCCACGGCGAGGATCGCGGCCGGATAGCTCCAGCCGGTGATGACCGCGAGCGGGATGGCGCCGGCGAAGAGGCGGACGCAGGTGGCGAGCGCGCGGGTCAGCATGAAGACGGCGCTGGAGGTGCGGCGCGCGCCGTCACCCCAGCGGGCGCCTAACACCTGGTAGGCGGTCTGGACCTCGCCGTCGAAGTACCGGGGCAGCAGGAGCCAGGCCACCAGGGCCCGACCCACGCAGTAGCCCATCGCGAGCTGGAGGAACGTCAGGTCGCCGGTGTAGCCGATGCCGGGAATGGAGATGACCGTGAGCGCGCTCGTCTCGGTGGCCACCACGGAGACGAGCACGGCCCACCAGGGCAGCTGGTGCTTGCCGAGGAAGTAGTCGGACGCACCCTGCTGCCTGCGGCCGAGCCAGAGGCCGAGGGCGACGACGCCGAACAGGTAGACACCGGCGACGATCCAGTCGCGTTGTTCCATGGCCCGCCAAAGAAAAGGGCCCGGAGAGGTTTTCTCCAGGCCCGTGCCCTGTGCGCCCGGTTCGGCGCGTTACACCGCGAAGCTCGTCCCGCAGCCGCAGCCGCCCGTCGCGTTCGGGTTCTCGAAGGCGAAGCCGCTCTGCGTCATCGTGGAGACGTAGTCCACCTGTATGCCGTTGAGGTACTGCGCGCTGAACGGGTCCACGAAGATCCGCACGCCCGACACGTCGAGCACCACGTCATCCTCGGCCGGCGCGTCGTCGATGCTCATCTCGTACTTGAAGCCGGAGCACCCGCCCGGCAGCACGCCCACCCGGAGCCCGACCGTCTCGGCCGGCTCCTGCTCGGACGCGATGAACTCCCGCACCTTGGCCAGCGCCGCGGGCGTGAGATTGAGGGTGATGGCCTGCTCGTTGGTCGTTGCCATGGGCTCCTTCCCGTACGTCACCCCTCAAAGCTAGGCAGGGCGGCGAAGCGGGTCAACGCCGCCGGCCGAAACACGGGGCCGGCCGCGAGCGTACGTTCCTCTCGTGCTTCCCCTTCTCCTCATGGTGGCGGCGCTCGCCACCCAGGATTCCAGCCACGCCGACGCCTACCTCGACCCGGGGGCCCGGGACCTCGTGGCCCGCGCCCGCGAGCGCCGGGCGCGTGAGGAGCGTCTCGTCACGGGCTATCAGGCCACCGTCACCCAGCGCATCGGCGTCGGGATCCGCGCCCTCCGGCGTGACCGCATGCTCTTCCACCAGGAGATCTCGGCCCGCATCGACTGGCGCCGGGACAGCACCACGCGCATCGAGGTCCTCGGCGCGCGGCAGGCGATCCCTATCGCGATACGCGGCGTGCAGGTCCCCGACGATCTCGACAGCGATGCCGGGGACCTCGCCTTCGATCCCGGCACCGACTACCTGCGGATCACGGGAGAGATGCAGGAGGGGTTCCTCCATCCCCTCTCGGCGGGGAGCGAATCGTCCTACCGGTTCGCGTCGGGGGACACCAACGAGATCGCGCTTCCCGGCGGCCGCACCATCCGGCTCGTCGAGCTGCGCTTCACCGCGCGCCGCGCCGAGTTCCGCCTGATCTCGGGCTCGGTGTGGTTCGACGCCGAGAGCTACGGCGTGGTCCGCGCGGTGTTCCGCCCCGCGCGACCCTTCGACATGGACATCGATACCGACCCGGACGAGCACGACGGCGACCACGTGCCGGCCGTCCTCAAGCCGGTCCGCGCCGAGGTCCGTTACGTGACGATCGAGTACGGGCTCTACGGCTCGCGCTGGTGGCTGCCCCGGCTCATGGCCATCGACGCGGAAGCGAGCATGGGCACGCTGATGCGCGTGCCGGTGCGCTTCGAGCAGCTCTACGTGGTGACCGGGGTGCAGGGCGGCACCGAGCCGCCCGCGGGCCGCCGGCACCGCGCGGCGGGGTCCGTGGACCGCCGCTCGCGCGAACCCAACGACTCCTCCGCCATCGATCCCGACAGCCTCGCGAACGCCATCGCGCGATGCATCCAGTCCGCCGCCCGCACCGGCGACGGTCCGACGGTGGTCCTCGAGGACAGCGCCTCGGCCGTGCAGGCCGGCCCCGGGCCGGGCGGCCGCGCCGCTTCGGGCGCAACCGGCGCCGTCTCGCGGACCGCGCAGCGCCAGGCGGCCCGCCAGCGGATCCGCCGGTGCACCCGCCAGGCGAAGGGGAACGAACCCGACGTCGTCGTGGTCGTGCCGGGCGACTCGGCCGCGCTCCTCACCAGCCCCACCCTCGGCGCGCCGATCCTCGACATGGGGGACGTCATCAGCGAGACCGAGCTGCGCGACCTCGGTCACGAGATCGGCGCGCTGCCGGAGCAGCCGTGGCAGTTCCGGCCGTCGCTCCGCTGGGGGCCGGCCGGCGGCCTGGCGCGCTACAACCGGGTCGAGGGGCTGTCGCTCGGGGCGAAGGCGTCGTTCGACCTGGGCCGCCTGCAGCTGGACGCCATGGGGCGCATCGGCCTCGCCGACCTCGAGCCTAACGCCGAGGTCGGCGTCACCCGGCCCGCGCCGGGCGCCCGCACCCGGCTCGCCGGCTACCACCGGCTCGCCGCCGTGGACCCCGCCGCGCGCTCCCTCGGCATCGGCAATTCGCTGACGTCGCTCCTCTTCGGTCGCGACGACGGCGACTACTTCCGCGCCACCGGCGCCGAGCTCACCGGCGCGCCGGGGCCGACCCACGGCTCCTGGTACGCGTGGCGGGTCTTCGCGGAACGGCAGGAGGCGGTGCGGAAGGAGACCGACGCCAGCCTGCCGCACCTCTTCGATGCCGGCAGCGCCTTCCGGCCCACCATCGCGGCGGCGCGGGCGGACCAGCTGGGCGCCTCGCTCACGCTCCGCGGCCAGCATGCCTATCGGTCGGGGGCCGGACTCGGCGCGGAGGTGACCGCGGAGGCACAGCACGGCGACTTCGACTTCGGCCGGGGCGCGCTGACCACCCGGCTCACGCTCCCCCTGGGCCCGCGGGTGCTCGGTGTCGAGGCCTCCGCCGGGACCAGCGCCGGCGCGGTGCCGGTGCAGAGCTTCTTCTATCTCGGCGGCCCGTCCACGCTCCGCGGCTACGGCGGGAACGCGGCGAGCGGCCCAAGCTTCTGGCGGGCGCGGGCCGAACTGGGCATGGGGATCCCGGGGGCGCGGCTGGCGCTGTTCGGCGACGCCGGATGGGCGGGGCCGCGCGACCAGTTCGGGAAGGGCAGGGCGCTCGTCGCGGCGGGGGCGGGCGCGAGCTTCCTCGACGGGTTGCTCCGGGTGGACCTGGCGAAGGGCATGCGGGCGCCGCGGGGCTGGCGGCTCGACTTCTACGCCGACGGGGTGCTGTGAGGACCTAACGGCCGCCGGAGGCCTCCACCGCGAAGTCCGCCACCCAGCGCCGCACCTCGAAGATCTGCGTGTTCTCCCTCGTGGGATGCACCCGGTTCGTCAGCAGGATGACGAACAGGTCCTGGTCCGGATCCATCCAGATCGACGTCCCCGTGAACCCGGTGTGCCCGAAGGCGTGAGCCGAAAGGCGGGTGCCCGCGCTGTTCTGGCCGTCGGGCGTGTCCCACCCTAACGCCCGCGACGAGAACGCCGAGTCCTGGCGATGCGTGAACGCGGCGACGGTCTCGGCGCGCAGGAACGCGATGTCCACGTCCCGCTCGCTCGCGGCGCCGGCGAACCCCGGCCCGTGCGCGCCCATGACCAGCGCGCGGCTCGACGCCCGCGAGCTGGGGAACATCCCGCCCCGCAGCATCATCTGCGCGAAGCGCACCAGGTCCTCGGCGGTGCTGAAGAGGCCCGCGTGGCCCGAGATCCCCCCCATCGCGTACGCGTTCTCGTCGTGGACCTCGCCGCGCACCAGGCGGTGCCGGTACGTCGTGTCCACCTCGGTGGGCGCGATGCGCGGGAGCCAGCTCCTGGGCGGGAGGTAGCGCGTGTTCCGCATCCCCAGCGGCCCGAAGAGCAGCCGCCGCAGGTACCGGTCGAGCCGCTCGCCCGACATCGTTTCCACCATGTTGGTGAGGTTGATCGCCCCGATGTCCGAGTAGATCGTCCGCGTGCCGGTGGGGTACTCGACCGGCTCGTGCGCCGCGAGGTCGAAGATCTCGGCCCGGTCGTGCGAGCGCTGCCAGTACGGCTTCCAGGCGGGGAGTCCCGAGCTGTGGGTGAGGAGGCGCCGGACGGTGATCGTGGAGTCGTGGGTGTAGCCGAACATCTGGACGTAGGATCGGACCGGCGCCTCGAGGTCCACGCGTCCCTGCTCGACCAGCATCATGATCGCGGTGGTGAGGCCGACGACTTTGGTGAGCGAAGCGAGGTCGTACACTGTGCGGGTGGTGACCGGCGCGCCGCGGCCGTAGTCGAGCCTTCCGACGGCGTGCAGGTAGAGCACGGTGTCCCGCCGGCCGATGGCCACCACGGCGCCGGGGAACGCGTGCGCGGCGACCCGCTCCTCGAGGTAGCGCGCGAGGGGCGCCCAGCGGTCGGCGGAGTCCTGCGGCGCGAGGGTCACGAGGGCGAGGAGGAGCGCCGGGCTCACCGGGCCACGCCGGTGCCGACCGCGAACCAGGGCGGCAGCGCGACCGGCATCCGGCCGGTGATGGGCGCGCGGCCGAGCAGCGCGTCCGCCATGGCGGCCTCGGTCATGTCGTTGTCGCTCCACGCCACCAGGTACGACGCCACGTCCGGCGTCTGGGCGATGACGTAGGGGCTGCCTAACGACACCAGGATGACCGGCGCGCCCCCCCGCGCCAGCTGCTCCACCAGGGCCGCGAGCGAGTCCGGGATGAGCACGGCGTTGGGCCGCCAGGCGGTGGGGCGCACCGAGGGCGCCACGATCACCGGGCCGCCGCGCTGGGCGAGGGCCCGGGCCGAGTCGTAGGAGGCGGGACCCGAGGCGGGCCAGAGCCGGATGAACCGCACGGTGTCGACCGCCGTGCGCAGCGCGGCCGCGAGCGCGACCCCGACGCTGAAGCTGTTCTCGTCCCCGTAGGCCACAACGGTGACGCGGCGCCGCTGCGCGGGGGCCAGGGGCACGAGGCCGGGCGGGCCGTCGCGCGCCAGGACGATGCTCCGCTGGGTGATGTCCCGCGCCAGCGCGAGGTCCTCGCGGCGCCCCACCAGGCCGGCGATGGCGTTGAGGTCCACGGTGCGCCGCCGGAAGAGGCCGGCGCGCTCCTTGGCCGCGAGGAGCCGCGCCACCGATGAATCGAGCCGCGCCTCGCTCACCTCGCCCCGCTCGACCGCGGCCACCACGGCGTCGATGGCGGCGCGCGGGTCGGTGGGCATGAGCAGGATGTCGGCGCCGGCCTCGAACGCCATCACGGCCGATTGCGCGGCGCCGTAGCGCGCCACGATCGCGCCCATGTTCAACGCGTCAGTGATGACGAGCCCGCGGAAGCCCAGGTCCTTCCGCAGCAGGGTGTCGAGCACCAGCGGCGAGAGCGTGGCCGGCGGCGAGCCCACGCCGGTGAGGCCCGGGACCGCGATGTGCGCGCTCATCACCGCGTCCACCCCCGCGGCCACCGCGGCGCGGAACGGCACCAGCTCCACCGAATCGAGCCGCGCGCGGCCCGCCGTGATCACGGGGAGCGCGAGGTGCGAATCGACCTCGGTGTCGCCGTGGCCGGGGAAGTGCTTCGCGGTGCTCAGCATCCCGTGCTCGGCGAGGCCGCGGATGAACGCCGCCCCGAGCGCACCCACCGCGCGCGGGTCCTCGCCGAAGCTCCGCACGTTGATGATGGGGTTGAGCGGATTGCTGTTCACGTCCACCACCGGCGCGAACACCATGCCGACGCCGACGGCGCGCCCTTCCAGCGCGATCACCCGCCCGACCTCGTAGGCGTCCATCTCGCGGCCGGTGGCGCCGAGGCCCATATTGCCGGGGAACGCGGTGCTGCCCCGGATGCGCATGGCTGGGCCCGATTCCAGGTCCGCGGCGATGAGGAGCGGGTAGCGCGAGGCGCGCTGGAGGGTGTTGAACTTCGCGGCCAGGTCGTACGCCGACCCGCCCAGGCCGACCACGAACCCGCCGACCTCGTCGTCCACGACCAACCGGAGCGCCGCGGTCATGGCGTCCTGGTCGAGGGCCCAGTACTCGCCGCCGATCCACGGCATCACCAACTGCCCCGCCTTCTGGCGGAGCGTCAGCGAGGCGAGCGTGGGCGGCGGGCCGGCCTCGGGGAAGGGCCCGCGCACCCCGAGCGGCGCGGCGATCGGCACCGCCTCCGTGTCCGGGATGCCCGGCGGGGCGGGAACTGGGACCGTCTCGGGCGACGGCGCCCGGGCGCACGCCACCAGGGCCAGAGCGACAAGGAGACTGCGCCGGTGCGTCATGCCCTCAAGCCACTCCTCGGCCTAACGGTAACGGGCCTAACGGTAACTGGTCTGGCGGTGGCGGGCTTGGCGCTCCCGGGGGCCGCCGGACCACGTGCCGGCTCCGTGCAGGGTCCCGGCGTGCCGCCGCACCACGTGCGTCCCGGCATCGATGTGCTCCTCGCCGACTCGCTTCACCTGATCGCCGGCAAGCGCCTCGGCCTCATCACCAACCAGACCGGCGTGGACGCCGACGGCGTGCCCACGATCGACCGCCTGTTCCGGTACGCTGCCGACACCCGACACCCCACACCCCACACCCGCCTCGTGGCGCTCTTCGCCCCCGAGCACGGCATCCGCGGCACCTATCGGCCCGGCGAGTCGGTCGCCGACACCGTGGCCCGCGCCGGCGACACCGTGGACGTCAGCACCGGCCTCCCAATCTACAGCCTCTACGGCCCCCGTCGAGCGCCGACGCCGGGGGAGCTCGATTCCCTGGACGTGCTCCTCGTGGACTTGCAGGACGTGGGCGCGCGGACCTTCACCTTCGTCTCGACCATGGTGCACGCGATGCGCGCGGCCGCCGCGGCCCACAAGCGGATCATCGTCCTCGACCGTCCCGACCCGATCGGCTGCGCGGTGCAGGGCCCGGTCCTCGCGCCCGCCAACGCGTCGTTCATCGGGATGCTGCCGGTGCCGCTCCGCCACGGGATGACGATCGGGGAGCTGGCGCGCTTCGCCAACGGCGAGCTCCACATCGGCGCGGACCTCGTGGTGGTGCCGGTCCAGGGCTGGCGCCGCTGCATGTGGTTCGAGGAGACGGGCCTCCCCTGGGTGCGCCCCTCCCCCAACCTGCCCGACCTGCAGTCGCTGGCGTGGTATCCGGGGACCGTGCTCTTCGAAGCGACGAATCTCTCGGTGGGGCGGGGCACCGACGCGCCGTTCCGCCAGGTGGGCGCGCCCTGGCTCGACGCGGAGCGGGTGGCGCGCCTCGTGCCATCCCGGCTCGCCGGTCTCAGCGCGACGCGCTTCACGCCCTTCGATCCGGGGGACGGGAAGTACGGCGACGTGGCCGTGAACGGCGTGGCCTTTCCGGCCTACACCCGCGCGCCCGGCCTGGTGGCGCAATGCCTGGCGCACCGCCGTGCCCCGCCCGCGACGGGCCGTGGATGCGAGACCGACCCGGTCGAGGCGGCGCTCGCCCTGCTCGACGCGGTCCGCCGCGCGCATCCGGACTCGCTCAGGGTGGACGCCGCGGGCCTCATCCTGCGGCTCGGCGTGAGTCCCGCGGCCGCGCACGTGAGCGCGGCGCGGCTCTCCCGGTTCCTGGCGCGGCGCCGTCCCTATCTATTGTATAGATGAGGCGCGACGTGTCGGCTCTTGGCGTGAGGACGCCCCCCGTTTCGCACGCGGGTTCGGTTTGACCGTAACCCAAAGCGCCGCTATATTTTAGGGCTAGTCCATGGACCTCCGCCGACTCACGCTGCTGCCAGACCCGCTCAAGAACGCGTTTCTTGGGTGGATCGACCCTATTGCGGACAGTCTGATCCGGGCGGGCCTCACGCCGAACCGGATCACCACGCTGTCCATCATCGTGCTGCTGGCTTCGGGCGCGGCCTTCGGGCTCGGGGCCCTGCACCTCGGCGGCTTCCTGCTGCTGGTCTCGGGGATCTTCGATCTGCTCGACGGCAAGGTGGCGCGGCGCACCGGCCTGGAGTCGAAGTTCGGCGCGTTCTACGACTCCTCGATGGACCGGCTGGGGGAGGGGGTCCTCTTCACCGGCATCGCCATCTTCTACATGGCCTCGGCGATCCGGTCCTCGGGCGAGCGCCTGCCGGTGCTGGCGTTAGGCCTCTGTTTCAGCAGTCTCATCGGCGCGTTCCTGGTCTCGTACACCCGCGCCCGCGCCGAGGGACTCGGCCTCGAGGCCAAGGTCGGCGTGGCCCAGCGCGCCGAGCGGATCGTCTTCCTCGGCGTGCCGACGACGCTGTTCGGGGCGGGACCCGGCGGCTGGCTCCTGCTCGGCATCCTGAGCTGGCTCACCTTCGTCAGCTGGATCACCGTCTGGCAGCGTATCGCACACGTGTATCGCATCACCCGCGACGAGCGGCCGGAGCCGAAGGCCTCCGTGCCGCGGCCCGTCGCCGGCCCAGCCGTGAAAGGAACCGTGCCGTGACCCCGAAGCAGTCAGCCCGCCGGATCGCGCCGGCCCGCGGCAAGCTCGGCGTGCTGACGCCCGGCATGGGCGCCGTCGCCACGACCCTGTACTCCGGGGTGGAGAGCGTGCGCCGCAAGCTCGCGGAGCCCATCGGCTCGCTGACCCAGATGGCGACGATCCGCCTCGGCAAGCGCACCGAGCACCGCGCCCCGCTCATCAACGACTTCGTCCCGCTCGCGCAGCTCGACCAGCTCGTGTTCGGCGGCTGGGATCCCATCCCGGACGACGCGTACACGGCGGCGCGCAAGGCGGGCGTGCTGGACAAGGAGCAGCTCGAGGCGATCGCCCCCTACCTGAAGAAGATCAAGCCGATGAAGGCGGCGTTCGACCAGCACTACGTGAAGCGGCTCCAGGGCACCAACGTCAAGAAGGGGAAGACCAAGCGCGACCTGGCGGAGCAGCTGCGCCAGGACATCCGCGACTTCAAGAAGACCAACAAGCTCGACCGCGTCGTGGCGGTGTGGTGCGCGTCCACCGAGATCTTCCTCGAGGCGGGCGCGGCGCACCGGACCCTGAAGGCGTTCGAGAAGGCGATGGACAAGAACGACCGGGCCATCGCGCCCTCGATGCTGTACGCCTGGGCCTGCCTGATGGAGGACGTCCCCTTCATGAACGGCGCGCCCAACCTGACCGTGGACATCCCGGCCATGCTGGCGCTGGCGCTGGAGCGCGAGCTCCCCATCGGCGGCAAGGATTTCAAGACCGGCCAGACGCTGATGAAGACGGTGCTGGCGCCGATGCTCAAGGCGCGCATGCTCGGCCTCGCGGGCTGGTACTCGACCAACATCCTCGGCAACCGCGACGGCGAGGTGCTCGACGATCCGGAG
>JBGPHD010000100.1:0-11473 GCA_041484135.1 Gemmatimonadota bacterium | reverse complement strand
CGGGACGACGGCGTCGAACGCGCTTCCCGCCGCCGCCGCGGCAGCGGAAGCGCCGCCGAACGGCCGCGCCGGAAATCAGCGGCCCGGGTCGAGTCCGGCGCCCACGCAGCAGGAACTCCGGCCCCCGGCTCCCGCGCCGCAGCGGACGCCGGCCCAGCCGCCCGCCGTCGCCGCGGCGCCGGCGCCGCGCGTGGTCCCGCCGGCGGTCGCGCTGGTCCCGGCGCCGGCGCAGCCGCCGGCCTCGCGCGCGGTCCCGCCGCCTTCGGTGCAGCCCGCGCCGGGCCGACCCGCACCGGCGCCTAACGCGGCTCCCGCCGCCGTCACGCCGGCCCCTCCGGCGGCGCCGACCACCGGCACCGTGCGGGGCGTGGTGCGTGATGCCAACGGCCGGGGGCTCGCGGGCGCCCAGGTCGCGGTGCGCGGCACGTCGCTCTCGGCGGTGGCGGATGGCTCCGGGGCCTATGAGATCGCCAACGTGCCGGACGGGCCGGTCACCGTGCAGGCCGCGGCGTCGGGGTACGTCACCGCGAGCGCCGACACGCGGGCCCGCGCCGGCGCCACGGTCGCCGCGGACCTCGCGCTCCGCACCCCGCCCACCAGCGGCGAGCCGGACCGCGAGCTCGCGGCGGGCGGATGGGCCACCGTGGACCGGGCCGAGGCGGCGACCCTCCTCGGCGGCACGCTCGGCGCCATCGACGGCCTGTCGATCGAGAGCATCTCGAAGTCCACGGCGGGGACCAGGCAGCGGGTGCGGGTGGTGCAGCTGACCGAGACCGGGGATCGCATCGTGCTCTCGGAGACGCTGGCGGGCGCGGCGGTGCGCGCCCCCGGACCGGTCCGCCTGACGGCACTCCGCATCGTGCCGCCTTCCGAGGCGTACCCGCTCTCCACCGGCACCGCGAGTCTGGGGAACCTGCTGATCACGGCGCGGTCGAGCCTGGCGCCCGAGGCCCTGCAGGCGCTGCTCCAGCGCCTGACCGACGCGTCGCACTAGGAAGGAAAGGGCGTCCCGTCCGGGGCGCCGCACGTCAGACGCTCAGCGGTCCTTGTCCTCGTCGCCGGCGCGGAGCCGCCGCCGCTCGCTCTTCCGACGCAGCCTCGCCTCCTTCGCCGTCTCGCCCTGCATCCGCACCCTCACTTCGATCGCCCCCATCAGCGCGAAGCCGTGGATGCGCAGCCGCGGCCGCTGCGATTCCATCCGCTCCGGGTGCGAGGCGAGGTGGGTCAGACCTCCCATGATCGCCAGGCCCCCCACCTCGACGTCGAGGTCCGGTGGCACGATCACCTCGATCGCGCCCCACACCGCGTAGAGGTACACGTCCGTCGTCCCCGGTGGGAGCTCGGCCTCGCGGAAGTCGAGCTCGCTCACGCCCATGAAGGCGACGCCGACGTGGCGCAGGGCGGGGAACCAGCGGCCGTTCCGTTTCGTCTCGCTCATCACCGCGATCGTGGCGCGGCTCCCGCGCGGGTGGTCGGGGCCCATCGGCTCGCGCACCGCCGGCATGACGGGACGCGGGCGCTCGCCGGTGGGTGCGAGGTCGCCCACCAGCGCGTCGAGGTCCGCCACGCTCTCGGCCTTGAGCGCGCGCTCGACCCGCGACTCGAACTCCTCCATCTCCAGGCGGCCCGCCGCGAACAGCGACGATAGCGCCTCGATGGTGATGTCGCGCCGCTCCGCGGTCGGCGGCCGGCGGGAAGGGAGGTCCGGCGGACGCGTCATGGCCGCCCCGCCTCCACCGGCTCCCGCTCCCGCACCCGCCCGAGGCTCCCGAGCTGGGCGATGTCGCGGGGGAAGAAGAGCGCGATGTTCCAGTCGATGAGCACCCGCGCCTTGCGCGCGAGGGTGGGGAGCTGGAGCAGGTGGTAGGTGCGCACTAGCCACCACGCCAGGAATCCGCTCACCGGGACCCCGAGGAGGCGGCCCGCGCCGTCGTGCTTCCCGAGCGCGGCCAGCATGCCGAGGTTGCCGTGGGCGAAGCGGCGGGTCGGCCGGCCGCCTAACACGGCGGCGATGTTGAACGCGAGGGTGCGCGCCTGACGCAGCGCGTGCTGCGCCGTGGCCGGGGCCGGCTGGCCCGCTGCCTTGTCGTCGGGCACGGCGGCGCTGTCGCCGAGGGCCCAGAGGCCATCGGTCCCCGGCACGCGCATGTCGGGCGCGGTGACGAGGCGCCCCCGCGCGTCCTTCTCCCCCGGCAGCTCGGCCACCAGCGGGTGCGCGACGACGCCGGCGGTCCACACCACCGTGTCCGTGGGCACCACCTCGCCGCTCGACAGCACCACCGCGTCGGCGCGTACCTCCTTCAACGTGGTGCCGGTCAGGATCTCGATCCCCTTCTTCACGAGCCGCCGCTGCACCCTGCCCGCGAAGGCGTCACCCAGGTCCCGGAGGATGGTGGGGGCCGCCTCCAGGATGAGGAAGCGCAGCATGGCGTGGGTGAGCCGCGGATACCAGCGCAGGGCTTCGTGCGCCATCGCGTGCAGCTCGGCGGTGGCCTCGGTCCCCGCGTAGCCGCCGCCGATGAAGACGAAGGTGAGGAGCCGCCGCCGGGCGGCGTCGTCGGCCGTCGCGTCGGCCTGCTCGAGGTGCGCGAGGAGGCGGTTGCGGAGGTAGATCGCTTCGGCGAGGTCCCGGAAGCCCACCGCGTGCTCCGCGAGGCCCGGCACCCCCGGCATGCGCAGCCCGGCGCCTAACGCGAAGACGAGGTGGTCGAACGAGAGGCCCCGGTCCTGGCCCTCGGGCGCGCGGACCGTCACCGAGCGGCCCGGCACGTCGATGGCCACCACGTCGCTCACCACGACCTCGGTCCGCCGGAGCGCGGTCCGGAGCGGGACCACCAGGTGCCGCGGCTCGAGCGCGCCCGCCGCCGCCTCGGGGAGGAGCGGCGTGTACAGCATGTAATTCTCGCTGGAGACGAGCGTGACCTGGTGCGCGCTGCCGCGGAGCCGGCGCTCCAGCTCGAGCGCCGTGTAGAACCCTCCGAACCCGCCGCCCAGTATGAGGACTCTCACCACTCGTCACCTCTTGACCCGCATTACGCCTAACCCCTAACCCCTAGACCCTGTTCTTCCCCTCACGTCACCGTGTACTCCGGCCCGCTCCCGCCCTCGGGCGGCGTGAGCCGGCCCCCCTTCGCCGTGATCGCGCCGCACTGCACGCAGTTGGGTGCGTTCACCCGTAGCACCCGCCCTCCGCCTGCTTCCGCCCACTCGTAGACCGCGGCGGGACACATCGCGATCCAGGCGTCGCCGATCTCCGGGGGCACGTCGGTGCGCACCCGGATGTGGTTGGGCTGCGTGTCGCGCGTCCGGTTCCCCGCCGCGTACACGCTGGAGAGCTTGTCGAAGGTGGTCACGCCGTCGGGTTTGGGATAGCCGCGGTCTCCCGCGTGCACCGGGTGCTCGGCGTCCTTCGTGCCGCCGAAGTGCCAGCCCGGGAAGGCGCCGCCCGTCACGGTCATGAGGCCGGCCAGCGCCGCGCCCGGGAAGAAGCCGGAGCCGAAGGCCTGCCGCATGTTGCGCACCCGGGCGAGGTCCTTCCAGATGAAGCTGCTCCGCACCGCCGCCTCGTAGCCCTCGAGCGCGCCGGGCGCGCCCGGATGGCCGCCGGCCTTGAGCACCGCGAAGATCGCCTCCGCCGCGAGCATCCCCGACCACATCGCGTAGTGGATCCCTTTGAGCGACGGCACGTTCACGAAGCCCGCGCTGTCGCCGGTGAGCACCACGCCGGGGAGCGTCAGGCGCTTCGGGACGGCGTAGAGGCCCCCCTCCGGGATCGTCTTGGCGCCCCACGCCTCGCGGGTGCCGCCTTCCAGGATGCGGCGCACCATCGGGTGGAGCTTGAAGGTCTGGAGGAGGTCGTGTACCGAGAGCGACGCATCCGCGTGGTCGAGCCCGACGACCATGCCCAGCGACACCTGCTTGTCGCCGAGCGGATAGATGAACGAGCCGCCGAATTCGCGGGCCGACGCGCCGGCGCGGAGCGGCCACCCCATCGTGTGGATCACCCGGTCCAGGGGCTTCGCGACGTTCCAGATCTCCTTCACCCCGAGCGCGTAGATCTGCGGGTTCGCTCCCTCAAGGCCGTATCGCTCCGTCAGCGCCATCGTGAGATGGGCGACCACGCCCTCGGCGAGGACGGTGGCCTGTGCGGAGAGCTCGATCCCGGGCTCGTGGTTGGCCTGCGGCCTCCCGTCGCGATCCAGCCCCTTGTCGCCGGTGAGCACGCCGCGCACCGCGCCGTCCTCCATCAGGAGCCGCGCGGCCGTGGTCTCGGTGAGGATCGTGACCCCCGCCGCCTCGGCCTTCTCGCCGAGCCAGCGCGCGATCTCGGCGATGGAGGCGCTGAAGAAGCCGTGGTTCTTCATCGTGGGCGGCGTCGGCATCCGGATCGCGGCGCCCGGTGTGAGGTAATAGACCGCTTCGCCGGAGACGGGACCGCGGAACGGGAACTCGCTGTCGCCGAGGTTGGGGAAGAGCGTGCGGAAGGCGACCGGGTTCACCACGGCGCCGGAGACCAGATGGGCGCCGGGGTACTTCCCCTTCTCGACCACGGCGATCGGCGTTTCGCCGAGGCGGGCTTTGACGTCGGGCGCCGATTCGAGCAACTGCGCCAGCCGGATGGCGCCGGCGAGCCCCGCGGGGCCGGCGCCCACGAAGAGCACACCGACGTCGATGCGCTCGTCGGGGCCGGCCCGGGGCGCGACGAGGAATTCGTCGGGCTGGGCCTCGGGGCGGAACCGGGCTGGGACGGCCGTCACATCATCCTCCGCGGGGGATTCCAGGCGACAACGGTCAGGGAAAGTAGCGCCCGGAGGGGCGCTCCACCACATTTCACCGGTGCCCGACGACCCGACCCGCGGCCCGCTGATCGAGGGCGCCCAACGCTCTCTCGAGGCGTGCAGCATCCGCGCGCCGGAGCCGCGCTACCTCGTCATCTGGCGCCGGCACAAGTGGACCATCCTCGGCATCGGCCTCTTCCTCCTGCTCGATCTCGTCGTCGGCATCGCGGCCGGCGTCGGAGGCGTACGACACTGACATGACCACGAACTCCTTCGGCAGCCGCGCGAGCCTCGCGGTCGGCGAGCGCCGCTACGTCATCCACCGCCTCGACGCGCTGGAGAAGGCCGGCCTCCCGGTCTCTACCCTCCCGTGCTCCCTCCGCGTCCTCCTCGAGAACCTGCTGCGCACCGAGGACGGCCTCGGCGTCACTCGGGACGACGTCACCGCGCTGGCGCGGTGGGATGCGAAGGCGGTCCCCTCGCACGAGATCGCGTTCATGCCGGCGCGCGTCCTGATGCAGGACTTCACCGGCGTCCCGGCGGTGGTGGACCTCGCCGCGATGCGGGACGCGATGCAGCGCCTGGGCGGTGACGCGAAGAAGATCAACCCGCTCCTGCCCGCCGAGCTGGTGATCGACCACTCCGTGCAGGTGGACGCCTTCGGCACCCGCGAAGCGTTCGTGGAGAACGCGGTGCTCGAGTTCGAGCGGAACAAGGAGCGTTATGCGTTCCTCCGCTGGGGCCAGAGCGCGTTCCGGAATTTCCGCGTGGTCCCGCCCGACACCGGCATCGTCCACCAGGTGAACCTCGAGTACCTCGCGCGCGTCGTCTTCACCACCGAGGACGGCGAGCCGGCCGCGTACCCCGACACCCTGGTCGGCACCGACTCGCACACCACGATGATCAACGGGCTGGGGGTGCTGGGCTGGGGCGTGGGGGGCATCGAGGCGGAGGCCGCGATGCTCGGCCAGGCGATGTCCATGCTCATCCCGCAGGTGGTGGGCTTCCGGCTGAGCGGCCAGCTTCCCGAGGGCGCGACCGCGACCGACCTCGTGCTCACCGTGACCGAGATGCTGAGGAAGAAGGGCGTGGTCGGGAAGTTCGTCGAGTTCTACGGGCCCGGACTCTCCACGCTCCCCATCGCGGATCGCGCGACCATCGCGAACATGGCGCCCGAGTACGGCGCCACCTGCGGCTTCTTCCCGGTGGACGCCGAGACGCTGCGGTACCTCCGGTTCAGCGGCCGTCCCGAGTGGCGCGTCGCGCTGGTCGAGGCCTACATGAAGGAACAGGGCCTCTTCCACACGCCTGAGACGCGGGAGCCGCGCTTCAGCGACACGCTCGCGCTCGACCTCACCTCGGTGGAGCCGAGCGTGGCGGGTCCCAAGCGCCCGCAGGACCGGGTGCCGCTGCGGAAGGTGAAGCAGGCGTTCCTCGACGCGCTGCCCGCGCTCACGTCGCAGACCTCGCCCATCGCGCCGCCCTCCGGCGTGCGCGATCACTGGGACACGGAAGGCGGTGCGCAGTTCGGCAGTGCTTCCGGCGGCGGCGTCGCCGCGCCGCCACGTCGCTCGCACGTCAACGTCACGATGGACGGCGTCGAGACCAAGCTGCGCCACGGCTCGGTGGTGATCGCCGCGATCACCAGCTGCACCAACACGTCGAATCCGTCGGTGATGGTCGCCGCCGGGCTCCTGGCCAAGCGGGCGGTCGAGCGCGGCCTCACCAGCCAGCCATGGGTGAAGACCAGCCTCGCGCCCGGCTCCAAAGTAGTGAGCGAGTACCTCGAAAAGGCGGGGCTGATGGCGCCCCTCGAGGCGCTGCGGTTCCACCTGGTGGGCTACGGGTGCACCACCTGCATCGGCAACAGCGGACCGCTCCCGGAGGCCATCTCCGCGGCCATCAAGGAAGGCGAGCTGGTGGTGGCGTCGGTGCTCTCGGGCAACCGCAACTTCGAGGGGCGGGTGCAGTCGGAGGTCCGGGCCAACTACCTGATGTCGCCGCCGCTGGTCGTCGCGTACGCACTGGCCGGCCGCATGGACGTCGACCTCATCGCCGAGCCGCTCGGCATCGGGAAGGACGGGAAGCCCGTCTTCCTCAAGGACATCTGGCCGACGACGCGCGAAGTGGCGGAGACGGTGGAGCGCGCGGTGCGCGCGGAGATGTTCACCAAGAGCTACGCCAACGTCTTCGACGGCGACGAGCGGTGGAACTCCCTCGAGGTGCCGTCGGGGGACCGGTACGCGTGGGACGAGGCGTCCACCTACATCAAGCGCGCACCCTACTTCGACGACATGCCGCGCACGCCCCGCACTGTCGGTGACATCACCGGCGCCCGCGTCCTCGCGGTGCTTGGCGACAGCATCACCACGGACCACATCTCACCGGCCGGCTCCATCAAGAAGGACGGCCCGGCCGGGAAGTACCTGGTGTCGCGCGGGGTCCAGCCGCGGGACTTCAACTCCTTCGGCTCACGCCGCGGCCACGACGAGGTCATGGTGCGGGGCACCTTCGCCAACGTCCGCATCAAGAACCGGCTCGCGCCGGGCACGGAAGGCGGGGTGACGCGCCACCTGCCCGACGGCGAGGGCATGTCCATCTACGACGCGGCGGCGAAGTACCAGGCCGAGCGGGTGCCGCTGGTGGTGCTCGCGGGGAAGGAGTACGGCTCGGGAAGCTCGCGCGACTGGGCGGCCAAGGGGCCGCGGCTCCAGGGGGTCCGGGTCGTCATCGCCGAGAGCTACGAGCGGATCCACCGCTCGAATCTCGTCGGCATGGGACTCCTGCCGTTGCAGTTCAAGCTCGGCGAGAGCGCGCAGACGCTGGGCCTGACGGGCGAGGAGACCTATGACGTGGTCGGTGTCGCGGCGGCGCTCGAGGGAACGAAGGAAGTGACGGTGCGGGCGAAGAACGCCGGCGGGTCGGGGACGGAGTTCCGCGCCATCGTGCGCATCGACACGCCGAAGGAGGTCGAGTACTACCGTCACGGCGGGATCCTGGAATACGTGCTGCGGCAGCTCGCCGGGATCAGTTAGGCGCGGCTAGCGGCCCCGCAGCTCCACCTCCGACAGGATGAAGCCGAAGGCCGGCCACCCGCCGCTCGCCACCGAGCGGCGGAACCACTCGCGCGCCCGCGTCCGGTCCCCGTTCACCAGGCACCAGTTGCCCACGCCGTAGGCGATGGTCGCCACCGCGATGTCCGCCGTGTCGGCGGGCGTCAGCGCCTGGTCGGGCCCGATGAGCCCCCGGTAGAGCTTGAGCCGTTGGAGGTACGCCGTGGCGGTGGTGATCCGCAGCGTGTCGGTGATGCGCGACAGCGCCGCCTGCGCGTCCGCGGCGCGCCCGGCGCGCCGCAGCGCCATCCAGAGCCAGTCCGTCGAGCCCGCCAGCTCGTTGTCGTTCGGCGCCATCCTCTGGGCGTGCGCGAACGCTTCCGCCGCCACGCCGAAGTGCCCCTTCACGAAGTGCACGATGCCCAGGTGGTACCAGATGTCGTAGTTGGTGGTGTCGAGCCGGTTGCCGCGCGTGAGGTCCGCGAGCGCGCTGTCGAACTGGCGCACCGAGAGGTAGCGGTGGCCGCGGTAGCGAAAGAGCAGGGCGTTGGCGGGCTCGATGGCGAGGCCGCGCGTGTAGGTGGCGATCGCCTCGCGGTACTGGCGCACCGAAGCCTGCGCGATGCCCAGCTCGATGATCCTTCCGACGTCGCGCGGGGTGGCCGCGAGCAGGCTTTCCGCCCGGGCGATGGCGCCGGTGTCTGCCTGCGCGAGATAGCGCACGCCGGCGGGGGACGTGTATTGGACGGTCTGGGCGTGGGATGGACGCGCCGCGAGCGCGGCGCAAGCCAGCAGGATGGGGACGGCACGCACTGTCATGGTCCTCTCCGGGGGAGTGCCTGAATATGCACCGCGCCCGGCCGCGCCGTCACTCGCCGAGCAAGCGCCGCTCCCGCTGGGCCGACTTCACGCCGAGGCCGACGCCCGCACCCAAAGCGACGACGGTGAGCCCGGTGATGACGGGCAGGATCGCCACGGGCGAGGCGATGATCGCCACGGCCGCCCCCGCCACCCAGGGCGCGGCACGCGTGTGCACCACGTCCACGTACCGGAGCTTGCGCTTCGTGAAATCCTTGCTCGTCATGTAGCCGCCGACGAGCGCAACCGCACCGATCAGGAGTCCGATCATAGTGACTCCTACGATACGCCGCCGCCCCGGGATTCGCACCCCCGTGCTTCCGCTCCGGCCCTCCGGGCCTCACATTCCCGCCTGCCCATGCCGCGTACCATCCGCACCCAGCTGGCCATGCATCTCGGCGACCTCGTCACGGTCGCCGGTGTCGCGCTCCTGGCGGCCGACCTGCCGGCGGCGATGCGGTCCGGCGGCCCCACCACCGCTATGGTGGCGGACCTGGGGCTCGCCCTCGCCGGGTTGCTCGGCCACCGCCTCGCCGCGGCCCGTGGCGGCGAGGCCCCGATCTTCGCCCTCTCCCTCCTCGTCACCGCATCACTCGCCGTGGTCTGGTCCACGGGGCGGCCGTGGATCGCCTCCGCGAGCGGCGTCGCGGCGGCCGCGCTGGCGCCCCACTTCGTGGTGCCCCGGCGGGCCGCGGTGTGGGTGCTCGTGGGCCTCCTGCTCACCGTTCCGGCGATCCTCGCGGTACCGGCGCAGGGCGCCGCGATCGCTGCCTTCGTCCTGGGGGTCGGGATCGTCTCGATGGGCACCGCCCGGCAGATGCGGGGCACGGCGGCGCAGCAGGTCCTCGAGCTGGAGCAGGCGCTCGACGCGGAGCGCGGCCGCACCGCCGACGCCGCTGGACAGGTCAGCCGCTACGAGAGCCAGGAGCGCCGCGCGCAGCGTCGCTCCATCCTCCGCGGTGCGCTCACCCGCCGCATGGGGGCCGTCGAAGCGATCGCCCGCTCCATCAAGCGCGACCTCACGAACGGACTCGGCGCCGTGGGCCCGGTCACCCTGGAGGAGGCCGCGCGCCGGAGCGCCCAGCGCGCGGAGCATCTCGCCCAGCTGGCCGCCGGGGGCCGCGCGCGCGAGCACCAGACCACGCTGCCCCTCATCTGGCCCCGCGTCAACGACCTCATCGGCGGGCGCCTGGAGGCGAGTCATCACCTCAAGCTGCATCTCCCCACGGACCTGCCGCCCGTGGTGGGGAGCGGCGAGCAGTGGGTCCAGATCCTGACCGCGCTGCTGGACAATGCCGTGGAGTCCATGCCCGGCGGCGGCGTGATCGAGGTCAAGGCGGCGCCGGGTGCGCGGGAAGGATTCGTGCGGATCAGCGTGGCCGACGCGGGGATGGGCATCGCGCCCGAAGTGCTCCCCCACGTGATGGAGCCCTTCTATACGTCGCGGGCGGAGAGCGGCGCCGAAGGCCTCGGCCTCGCGATGGTCGCATCGGTGGTGGAGGGCATGGATGGCGAAGTACGCCTGTCGTCCAAGGTCGGCGAGGGCACCACCGTCGAGATCGAGGTGCCGGCCGTGAGCCCTCCCACGGAAAGCCCCCAGGCGATGCAGCTCGAGGGCAACGTCCTTCTCGCCGACGACGATCCGGACATGCGGCGCGGCGCGACCAAGCTGCTCGAGAGTTTCGGCCTCAAGGTCATCGAGTGCGACAGCGGGACCGTCGCGCGCACCCACCTCGCGGCCCAGCCGGACCGCTTCCGTATCGCGGTGCTCGACGTCGTCATGCCGGGCACGCCCGTCTCCGAAATCGTCGCCGCGGTGCGCGAGCGGAAGCGCGCGTTCCCCGTCCTCCTCATCTCCGGGTACGACACGATGCACATGGTGGACGCCGTGCTCGCGATGGGCGGCGTGCGGTTCTTGCGCAAGCCGTTCACGCGCGAGGAGCTCTTCGCCGCGCTGAGCGACCTTGTGAGCGTCGAATCACCGAAAGAGCCGCTTAGGGCTGTCCCCGAAGGGGGACAACCGCCGTGAACTGTCCGTCCGGGAGGTCACAAGAGGGTCTTCGTGAGGCGCGTCCTACCATTCTGTGATGTAAGCACTTGAACCAGCCTGCCACGACTCCTTAAACTACTGGCACCGATGCTTAAAGCTTCAATCAATGACCTCTCGCGGCAGTGCAGGCTCGGCGCCGCGATCCTCGCCAGTGCGCTCGGGGCCGCGTGCGGCGGCGGTGGCGGCGATACCACCGGTCCGCCGCCACCTCCGACCGTGGCTGCCGTCGTGGTGACGAGCCCGGCGTCCGCCCCGGTGTTCGGCGCGCTCGGCCGGACGGTGCAGTTCACGGCGGAGCCGAGGGATTCCACCGGCGCGGTGGTCGCGGGCAAGACCCTCACCTGGTCGTCCACCAACACGGCCGTGGCGACGGTGAGCGCGTCGGGTCTGGTCACGGCGGTCGGCAACGGCACCGCGACCATCAGCGCGAGCGTTTCGAGCAAGACCGGCTCGCTTGGCGTCACGGTGAGTCAGGTGACGACGCAGGTGGTGGTGACGCCGGGGACCAAGACCTTCGGCGCGAAGGGCTCTCAGCTCCAGTTCGCGGCCGAGGCGCGCGACTCGACGGGGAACGCGATCGCGGGGAAGGTGTTCGCCTGGGTGAGCACGAACCCCGCGGTCGCCTCGGTGGGGGCCGGGACCGGGCTCGCCACGTCGGTGGCTGATGGCACGACCGTGATCGACGCCATCGTGGATGGGGACACCGGACTCGCCAACGTCACGGTCGGCATCCT